>DATMZM010000011.1:0-2025 GCA_035607445.1 Thermoanaerobaculia bacterium
GGCGGGGCGGCGGCGCGGCCGTTCGTCACCCACCACAACGCTCTCGACGTCGATCTCTACCTGCGCGTGGCGCCCGAGCTGTTCTTGAAGCGGCCCCTCGTCGGCGGCATCCCGCGGGTCTACGAGATCAACCGGAACTTCCGGAACGAGGGCATCTCCACCCGGCACAACCCCGAGTTCACGATGCTCGAGTTCTACTGGGCGTACGCGAACTACCGGAACATGATGGACCTGACCGAGGAGCTGCTCTCCGGCCTCGCGGAGGAGGCGAAGCGGGTGCTCGGCAAGGAGGAGCTGGCGTTCGACGGCGAGGCGATCCGCTTCGAGCGGCCGTGGGCGCGGCTCACCATGCGCGAGGCGATCGCCCGCTTCGGCGGGATCGAGATTTCGCGGCTCGACGCGGAGGAGGGCGTGCGCGCGGAGATCGCCGCGCGCGGTCTCGAGGCTCCGGCCGGCGGCACGTACGGGCATCTGTTGATGGCTCTGTTCGAGGCGACGGCCGAATCGCACCTGGTCCAGCCCGTCTTCATCACCGACCACCCGGTCGAGGTCTCGCCGCTCGCGAAGCAGCGGCCGGACGATCCGCGCTTCACCGAGCGGTTCGAGCTCTACGTCGGCGGCATGGAGATCGCGAACGGTTTTTCCGAATTGAACGATCCGGACGTCCAGGCCGAGCGCTTCCGCCAGCAGCTCGCCGCGCGCGAGCGGGGCGACGCCGAGGCCCATCGCTACGACGCCGATTACGTGCGCGCTCTCGAGCACGCGATGCCGCCCGCGGCGGGGATCGGCATCGGCATCGACCGGCTGACCATGTTGCTCGCCGACCGGGCCTCGATCCGCGACGTCATCCTGTTCCCCTTGCTGCGGCCCGAGGCGTAGGGGCGCGGTCTCCGCGCCCGGTTTTTCGCGTCCGGCCTTTCGGAGCCCTCCCTCGTGGCCTCGCGCCTGCTGCTCCGCCCCTGGCCGTTCCCCTGGCTGCTCGCGCTGCGGTATCTGAAGAGCACGCGGAAGGACGCGTTCGCGAGCTTCCTGGCCGGGGTGGCAGCCTTCGGCATCGGGCTCGGGGTCGCGGCGCTCGTCCTCTCGCTCGCCGTCATCTCGGGTTTCCAGGAGGCCCTGCGCGGCGAGCTGCTCTCGCGGACGCCCGAGCTGCTCGTCGAGCTGCCTCCGGGAGCCGACGCCGAGGCGGCCCGCTCGGCGGCCGCCTCGGTTCCGGGCGTCCTCTCGGCTCGTCTCGAAGTGCGGGGCGGGGGCTGGGTGGTCGACGGCGGCAAGGTGCAGCCGATCGAGATCATCGGCTTCGACGGCCCGGTGCCGGCTTTCTTTCCGGGCGCGGCCGGCAAGCCGCCCGGCCTCTACCTGCCGGAGGGGCTGAGCACGCGCTGGGCTCTGAGACCGGGCGAGACGATCGACGTCGTCTCGCCGCGGCCGACGCTCGCTCCGTTCGGCGGGCCGCAGCCCCGGGTGAGGAGCCTGCCGCTCGCCGGGACCTACACGTCCGGCCGCTCCCAGGAGGATCGCGAGCGGGTCGGCCTGCCGCGCGACGTCGCCGAATCTCTCCTCGGCACGGCGAGCCGGCAGCTCGAGGTGACGGCCGGCGGCCTCGAGCCGGCCCTCGAGGTGGCTCCCGCCTTGGGCGCGGCTTTGCCTCCCAGGAGCACGGTGCGCACCTGGCAGGATCTGAACCGCCCTCTCCTCTTCGCGCTCCGGCTCGAAAAGGCGGTGACGTTCGTCGCCGTCTTCCTGATCGTGCTCGTCGCCACCCTCGCGCTCGTCGCATCGCTCTCGCTCGTGATCTCGACCAAGCGCGGCGAGATCGGGATGCTCGGCGCGATGGGGGCGAGCGCTGCCGACCTGCGCCGGACCTTCCTGGCGCTCGGCGGTCTGATCGCCGGCATCGGGCTCCTCTCGGGAGGCGTCCTCGGGGTCGCGGCGGCGGTCGTCCTCGACCGCTATCATCTGCTGCCGGTGCCCGGACGCGTCTACTTCCTCGACTACGTGCCGTTCCTGGTCCAGGGGCGCGAC
>DATMZM010000269.1:0-23205 GCA_035607445.1 Thermoanaerobaculia bacterium
CGCGGGCTGCTCTACGTCTTCCCTCTCCTCCGCGGCGTGAGCTACTGGCTCCGCTATTCGAGCCTGAGCGTCGGCGGCAAGATGGCCAACTACGACTTCGCGCCCGCTTTCGGGTCGGCTGCCGGCGCTTGGCTCGCGCCCTTGATGAAGATCGTCGAGGTGATCGCGACGGCCACCCTCACCGTGCCGCTCCTCGCCAATCTCCGCCTGGGCAGGAAGGCGGTCCGCCGCGGCTGGCTCCTCCGCCTGCCCGCCGATGCTTCGCCGCGGCGCTTCCTCGAGGAGTACGCCACCTGGACGTTCCTCGCCGCGTTCGTGGTCTTCTGCCTGGCGCCGACCACCTTCATGGCCTGGCAGGGGTTCGCGATCTTCCACGCCGCGGTGCTGCCGGCCCTGCTCTGGCTGACCGCGCTCGAACGCGGCCGCCACGCCCGGCTCGTCCGGCGCGGGCTCGCCGCCGCTGCAGGGCTCGAGATCGCCCTCCTCCTCGCCCAGGCGTTCGCGAGCCCCCACTACCGCTGCGGCGGGCGCCAGGGGCTCGATCTAGCCCTGCGCTCCGATCATCCGATGCTCCACGAGCTGCACATCGTCGATCGCTGCCCGCTGCCGCTCGATCAGCCGAACGGCTGGTGGCCGGACGTGCTGCCGGAGGCGAGCGCGGGCCCCTACTCTTCGAGCAGGCCGCGATAGAGGAGCCCGGCGAAGATGCCGCCGAGCGCCGGGCCCGCCAGGTAGACCCAGAGGTTCGCCGTGTTGCCGGAGGCGAGCGCGGGGCCGATCGAGCGCGCCGGATTCAGGCTCGCGCCGGTGAGCGGGCCGCCCATCAGGATGCAGAAGGTGAGCGTCAAACCGATCGCGAGCCCGGCATGGCCCCCCGCCTTGCCGCCGACCGCGGCGTTCAGGACGGTGTTGACGAGAAAGAAGGTGAGGATCGCTTCGAGCACGACGCCCACCGCCGGGGCGATCGAGACCGTGCTCGACCCGATGACCAGGTCCTGCGCCAGCGTCGTGGCTCCGAGGCCTCCGACCACTCCGCCGAGCACCCAGCGCAACAGGAAGGCCCCGGCGAGGCCGCCCAGGATCTGGACCACGATGTAGGCCGCCGCCCTGCCCGCGTCGATCTTGCCCGCGGCGAGGATCCCCAAGGTGACGGCGGGATTGACGTGGGTCCCCGAGATGTGGCCGTAGGCGTAGACGAACGCGAGGACCACCAGGCCATGGGCGAAGGCCACGCCGACCAGGCCGCCCAGGCCCAGAGCCCCGGCTCCCGCGCCGATGAAAATGAGGGCGAACGTGCCGATGAACTCGGCGACGAGAGCCTTCGAGAGGTTGTTCCCCATCGGATCGATCCTCCAGAGTGCCTGTTCACGCTGCGCGAAAGTTGCGGGCGAGAATATACGCGGCGTTCGATCCCCGGCAACCGGGCGAGCCGCGGAGGGCGGCGAGGCGTAGGATCTCCGCCCATGCCCGACCCCGGAGAGAAGACCCCTTCCCTCGCCCGCAGCCTGACCGCCCGCGACGGGGCGCTCCTGACGATCGGCTCGATCGTCGGCACCGGCATCTTCCTGACCACCGGGCACATGGCGAGCGCGCTGCCGCACCCGGGCCTGATCCTGCTCGCCTGGGTGCTCGGCGGCCTGCTGACGCTCTCGGGCGCTCTCACCTACGCCGAGCTCGGCACGCTCTTTCCGCGCGCCGGCGGCCTCTACGTCTTCCTCAAGGAGGCCTACGGGCCGCTCTGGGGGTTCCTCTACGGCTGGACCGCGTTCCTCGTCATCATGTCGGGCGGCATCGCGGCGCTCGCTGTCGCCTTCGGAGACGTGCTCGGCGGCTTCGTGCCGTTCTTGTCCGCGACGAACCGCCTCGCCTCGGTGACCCTCGGCGGCTGGACCTGGACGCTTTCGGGGGCGCAGGTCGTCGCCGTCCTCGCGATCCTGCTCTTGACCGCCGTCAATCACTTCGGCCTGAGCGCCGGCTCGCGGGCGCAGAACGCGCTCACCTGGCTCAAGGTCGGCTCGATCGCGGTCTTCGCCTTCCTCGGCCTGACGCGGCCGGCGCCCGCCGCTCCCGAGATCTTCGCGCCCTTGCCGGCGGCCCTCCATGGCGGCGCGCTCTGGGCGGCGCTCGGCGTCGGTCTGATCGCCGCGCTCTGGACCTTCGACGGCTGGTACGGGCTGACCTTTTCGGCCGGCGAGATGAGAAACCCCGCGCGCGATCTCCCCTGGGGCCTGATCGCCGGGGCCGGCTTCGTGACCGGGCTCTACCTGCTCGTCAACGCGGTCTACGTCCGGGCGCTGCCGATCCCCGCGATGGCCGGCGTCGAGGCGGTGGGCGAGGCGGCGGCGGGCGCTCTGTTCGGCGCCTTCGGCTCGCGGCTCCTCGCGGTCGTCGTGCTGATCTCGACCTTCGGCTGCCTCTCTTCGACGATCCTCTACAGCTCGCGGATCTATCAGCCGATGGCCGAGGACGGCCTGTTCTTTAGAAGGCTCGCCCGGATCGACCCGCGCACCCGCGTGCCGGCGGCGAGCCTCTGGACGCAGAGCGCCTGGGCGATCCTCCTCGCGCTCTCCGGCAGCTTCCAGCAGCTCTACACCTACGCGGTCTTCGCGGGTCTTCTCTTCCATTCGGCGACCGGCGCTTCGATCTTCGTCCTGCGCCGGAAGCGGCCCGACCTGCCCCGCCCCTATCGCGCCTGGGGCTATCCGATCGTCCCCGCCCTGTTTCTCCTCGCCTCGCTCCTCCTCGTCGGCAACACTCTCGCCGAGAAGCCGGTCGAGTCGCTCTGGGGGCTCGGCCTGGTCGCGGCGGGGTTACCGGCCTACGCCCTCTGGCGGCGGCGCGAGCGCGGCACGAGCGAGCCCGGGAGCGGCTCCGCCTGAGCCGGAGCTCCCGGGCCCGAGCCTCGCCCTACTTCGCCAGGGTCGCCGCCGCGCGGTCGATCTGCGCCGCGTAGGCCGAGACGGCCGCGGCCACCGTGTCGACCCCGCGCGCCGCGGCGTCCCACTTCTTCTGCTCGATCGCCTCGCGCACCGCCGGCAGGGTCTTCGCGCCATAGCCGGTATAGAAGCCGGGCGCGTCGATCTGGTGGACGAACCAGGGCCGCCCGGGCAGCCCCTCGGGTCGGGTGAGCGCGCGCTCGGTGCCGATCAGGAGCCGGTCGAGCTCCGCCCGCTCCTCGGTCGAGAGGGGCTTGCCGGCCGCCGCGCGCGCGGTCACCGCCTTCGAATAGACGCGGGCGCTCGCCTGGAGCGCGGCGAGCGAGTTCCGAAGCGGCGCGAAGTTGAGATAGGGCACGGCCTCCTGCCGCTTCGGCACCACGTGGGTCTCCTTGGGGTCGAAGGTCAGGGCGTAGCTGCCGTCGTCGATCCGCAGGTTCTCCTCGACCGCCTTGTCGCGCAGGTCGTCGGCGAGCTTCGTCACCTCGTCGACGTACTTTGAGATCGTGTCGGCCGAGCCGGTGAACTCGAAGGGGAGGACGTCGGCCTCGGCGAGGCGGAGCACCGTCCGTCCGCCGGTCTGTGCCAGGATCACGCCGTAGGCGAAATCGGGATCGACGAACCGCGAGAAGTGCTCGAAGTTGTCGTAGGCCGTATGGTACTGGCCGTACTGCTCCTCGCCGCCGTAGCCCAGATCGAGCGCCGCGATCCCTAAGTGCTGGATGAACGGCGTGTAGTCCGAGCCCGAGCCGAGCGGGCCGATGCGCAGGTTCGGCCGGTCGCGGGCCTCGCGCTTCTCCTCGGCCGTGCCGTCGATCAGGGCGGTGGCGCGAGCCCGCGTCCAGACGCTCACGCTCTTTTCGGGATCGACCACGTCGCGCGCGACGTCGTTGATCATCGCCTCGAGCGAGCTCGACCCCCGGATCCCGAGATAGCCGCGCGAGTTGCTGTCGGAATTGACGTACGCGACGGCCTTCGCGCGCAGCTCGTCCGCGTGCGTCTCCGCCCATTCGACCGAGCCGAGCAGGCCCGGCTCCTCGGCGTCCCAGGCGGCGTAGACGAGGGTCCGGCGCGGCCGCCAGCCATCCTTCGCGAGAGCGCCGATCGCCTTCGCCTCCGAGAGCACGGCGACCATTCCAGAGATCGGGTCGAGGGCGCCGTGGACCCAGGCGTCGTAGTGGTTGCCGCGGATCACCCACTCGTCCGGCAGCTCAGCTCCCGGCAGCACCGCGATCACGTCGTGGATGGGGGTCAGCTTCCAGTCGAAGACGAGCTTCAGGTGCACCTTGGCCGGGCCCGGGCCGAAGTGGTAGGCGATCGGCAGGGCTCCGCGCCAATCCGGAGGAACGACCGGCCCGTCGAGGGCCTTCAAGAACGGCAGCGCGTCGCCGTAGGAGATCGGCAGGACGGGGATCTTGGTGATCGTCTTCGCGTCCTTGCGGTCGAGGCGCTGGGCGTCCTTGGTCGCTCCGACGCCGGGGGTGAGAGGGTCGCCCGAGTGGAGCGGCCCGTCGGCGACCGATCCGCGCTGGACGGCGCGATCGTTGCGCCAGCCTCCCTTGGGATAGACGTCGCCGACGCCGTACCCGTCGTCCGCGGGATCCGAATAGAGGATGCAGCCGATCGCGCCGTGCTCGGCCGCGACCTTGGGCTTGATGCCGCGCCAGGAGTGGCCGTAGCGCGCGATGACGATCTTGCCCGCGACGTCGATCCCGCGGCGCTCGAGCTGCTCGTAGTCGTCGGGGATGCCGTAGTTGACGTAGACCAGCTCGCCCGTGACGTCGCCGTCGATCGAGTAGGCGTTGAACGGCGGCAGCATCTCGGCGCTCTGGGCGGAGGACGCGTCCCCAGGCACCGGCGGCTCGCTCAAGGTCGGCTGGAACCGCGTCGGCGCGATCAGCTCGAGCACGCGCTCCTTGGGGGTCGGAAACAGCGGATAGAAGTCCTCGATCCGGGTCGTAAAACCCCACGAGCGGAAGAGGTCGGCGATGAAGAGGGAGTTCTGGCGGTCGTACTCGGACCCGATGTGATGGGGGTGCGCGGTCAGCCGCTTCATCCAGGCCTTCTGGTCCTCGCGGTCGAGGGCCGCGTCGAGCTTCTTCTCGAGCGCCCGCTCCGCGGCCGAGCGCTCGGCGCTGAAACCGAGGAGCGCCGGAACCGTCTCGTCGGCCGCCGCGGCGAACCGGCCGAGGGAGAGAAGCAACAGAAGGACGAACCCGAAACGGACGGGTCGGTGCATCGATCGGCGCATCGGCAAAGACCTCCGAGGAAGGGAAACGACGGCCCGGCGAAAAACCGGCGGCGACCTTAGCATCGCCCTCCGCGGCTGTCCACGGCGTTCGGCTCGCCTTCCGTCCACCTTGGATAGACTGGCCGGGCTCGCATCCCCAGCCTCCGTGGAGACGCAATGAAATTCGAAACCCTCGCCATCCATGCCGGCCGCAGAATCGAATCCGCCTCGGGCGGCGTGGCGGCGGCGATCCACCTCGCGACGACGTTCGAGCGGGAGGAGGACGGCTCCTACCCGCGGGGCTTCGCCTACGCCCGCGAGAGCCAGCCGAACCGCGGCGATCTCGAGCGAGCTCTCGCCGCGCTCGAGGGGGGAACCGAGGCGGCGGCTTTCGCGACCGGCTCGGCCGCCACCGCGGCGCTCTTCCAAGCGCTCGCGCCGGGCGACCACGTGGTCGTCGCGGACGACGTCTTTTACGGCACGCGCAACCTCCTGCTCGAGACCTTCGGCCGCTGGGGGCTCGAGGCGAGCGTCGTCCGCATGAACGAGATCGCGGAGGTCGAGAAGGCGCTGCGGCGGGAGACGCGTCTGGTCTGGATCGAGACCCCGTCGAATCCGCTCCTCGGCATCGCGGACGTCGCCGCGCTCGCCGCGCTGGGAAAGGCCCACGGCGCCGCGACTCTGGTCGACAACACCTGGGCGACCCCCGTGCTCCAGCGCCCTCTCGACCTCGGGGCGGATCTCGTCCTCCATTCGACGACGAAGTACCTCGGCGGCCACTGCGACGTCCTCGGCGGGGCTCTCGTCGCCCGCGAGGAGAGCGAGCTCTGGCAGCGCGTCCGGCGGACCCAGGCGACCGCGGGAGCCGGCGCCTCGGCGTTCGACAGCTGGCTCGTGCTGCGGGGCGTGCGGACGCTCCCCGCCAGGATGCGCGCGCACGGCGAGAATGCCCTCGTCCTCGCCGAGTTCCTCGCCCGGCACCCCGCCGTCCTCCGGATCTACTTCCCCGGTCTCGCCGATCATCCGGGCCACGAGATCGCCGCCCGCCAGATGTCGGGCTTCGGCGGCATGCTCTCGTTCGAGGTCCAAGGCGGCCGCGCCCGCGCGTTCGAGGTGGCGGCGAAGCTCCGGATCTTCACCCGCGCGACCAGCCTGGGCGGGGTCGAGAGCCTGATCGAGCACCGCGCCTCCGTCGAAGGCCCCCACACCCGGGCCCCGGAGGGCCTGCTCCGCGTCTCCGTCGGCCTCGAGCACCCCGATGACCTGATCGAAGATCTCGCGCAGGCGCTCGGCGCGGGGTGAAACCCTTTGCACCCTGGGGCGTAAGGTTCTCTCAAGGTCTGCTCGCCCGCGCGCGGCACTGGGGGATGACGATGAATACCCTGTTTCAGGAAATTCGCTACGCCCTGCGCATGCTCGGCAAGAGCCCGGGACTGACGCTCGCCGCGATCGCCTGCATCGGGCTCGGGATCGGTTCGACGACGACGATCTTCAGCACCGTCAACGCGATCCTGCTGCGGCCGTTCGGATTCACCGATCCCGACCGGATCGTCGCCGTCCACACGACCCAGACGCTCAACGACATCGACGACAACGGGCTCTCCTACCCCGTCTATCGGGAGCTGATGGAGAACAAGGGCCCGTTCGCGGACATCGCGGCCTTCACCGGACGCAGCCTGACGCTCACCGGAGGCGAGGAGCCGGAACGGGTCTTCGGCCTCGAGGTGTCGGCGCGCCTGTTCCCGCTTCTCGGCGTCCAGCCGATCCTGGGGCGCCAGTTCACCGCCGAGGAGGACCGGCCGGGCGGCCCGGGCGCGATCCTCCTCTCGCACACGCTCTGGATGCGCCGTTTCAACGGCGATCCGAACGTCGTCGGCCGCTCGATCGTGGTCAACAACCGGAGCTCGACGATCGTCGGCGTGATGCCCGCCGGCTTCGAGTTCATCGCCGACAACCTCGCCTGGATCCCGCTCGCTCCGTTCGAGAAGGACAAGACGCGGCCCGAGCGCAACCTCGCGATCTACGCCCGGCTGCGCCCGGGGATCACGGAGGACCAGGCCCGCGCCGAGATGCAGACCTTCGCGGCGCGGCTCGCCAAGGAGCACCCGGAGGAGCAGGGGTGGGGAGCGGACGTGCGGACGCTCCGCCGCGAGCTGGTCGGCAAGGGCATGCGGCAGATGGTCCTGACCCTCATGGGCATGGTCCTCTTCGTGCTCCTGATCGCCTGTTCGAACGTGGCCAACCTGTTCCTCGCCCGGGTCGGCGAGCGGGGACGCGAGCTGGCCCTGCGCACCGCCCTCGGCTCCGGCCGCGGGCGGCTGGTGCGCCAGGTTCTGCTCGAGGGTCTCCTCGTCGCCTGCGCGGGCGGGCTTCTCGGCGTCGGCCTGGCCTATCTCGGGATCCGCTGGATCATCCTGTCGATTCCGGCCGCGCACGCCCTGCCGTACTGGATCCGCTTCACGATCGACGGGCGGGTCCTGGCGTTCACCGCCGCGGCGTCGATCGCGACCGGCATCCTCTTCGCCCTCGCCCCGGCGCTCTCGGCGACCGGCGGCGACCTCCAGGCCCGGCTCAAGGCGGGAGGCCGCGGCGAGGCCGGGTCGCGAGGCCGCCTCCGCAACGGCCTGATTGTCGCCGAGATCGCGCTCGCGCTCGTGCTCTTGATCGGGGCGGCCCTCATGGTGCGGACCTTCCTCGCCGTCCGAAACGCCGATACGGGGATCGGGATCGAGCGCATGCTGACGCTGCGGATCTACCTGCCCGGCGCGCCGTACGAAGCGCCGGGAGCCAAGGCCCGCCGGGTGGAAGAGATCGCCCGCCGGCTCGAAGCCCTCCCGGGGGTGGAAGCCGTCGGAGCCTCGAATCTGATCCCTCTGGGCGGGGGAGGCGGGGGAGGACCGGTCGAGATCGACGGCAAGCCGGCAGAGCGCGGGCACGAGCCGCGGATCTTCTGGGCCGCGGTCACCGACCACTTCCTCGCCGCATCGAGCGTCGCCCTGGCTTCGGGGCGGACCTTTACGACTGCCGAGGAGACCGCGAAGGCGCCGCTCGCCGTGGTCAATCAGGCCTTCGTCCGCAAGCATTGGCCGAATCTCGATCCGCTGGGGCGGCGATTCCGCCTTCTGGAGGAGGAAGGCCAGCCCTGGATCACGGTCATCGGCGTCGTGCCGGACTTCGCCTATGACGGGCTCGGCCAGCAGAACGAAGGGATCCTGCCCGCCGCGTTCCTTCCCTATCCGTGGATGGAAACCCCGAACACCGGCTTCTCGATCCGGACGCGCAACGATCCGGCCTCGGTCGCCGCCGCCGCGCGCCGCGAGATCCACGCCGCGGATCCCGGGCTTCCGGTCTTCGACGTCCTTTCGATGCGCGAAGTCTGGCGGTCGGCCACCTGGGAGCAGAGGTTCTTCGGCGCGATGTTCTCGGTCTTCGCCGGCATTGCCTTGATCCTCGCAGGAATCGGCATCTACGGCGTGCTTTCGCACCTCGTCGGCCTGCGGCGCCGCGAAATCGGCGTCCGCGTCGCGCTCGGCGCCCGGCGCGCCCAGGTTCTCCGGATGGTCGTCCGGCAGGGTTTCCAGCTCGCCCTTCTCGGCCTCGTGATCGGCGTGCCGGCAGCGCTCGGCCTGACCCGCGTGCTCTCCCGGTTCCTCTGGGGCGTCGCGCCCTACGACCCGGTCTCGTTCGCGTCGATCGCGGCCCTCCTCGGTAGCGTCGCCCTCTTTGCGAGCTACCTTCCGGCCACGCGCGCGACGCGGGTCGATCCGATCGAGGCGCTCCGCAGCGAGTAGACCTCCCCCCCGGTTCGGTCCGGAGCGTCAGAGCACGCTCCGGACCGCGTTTCCAGTTTCCGCCGCTTCTTCCCCTCGCTTCGAACCACCTTCCCAGAGCCATCCGCGCATTCGCGCCATCCATACTTGACATGTCAACCATTGATCTGCAATGATCCGCCCGTGAACGAGACGAGCGCGCTCCAACGGGAGATCCGCCAGACCCGGCCGTTCCGGTCGCGCTCGCAGGAGGCGATGCTCGCCCTGCTGCGCACCGCGGACCAGGTGCATCGCTCGTTCGCCCGCGTGGTCGAGCCGCACGGGATCACGCTCCAGCAGTACAACGTCCTGCGCATCCTGCGCGGCGCGGGCGATGCGGGGCTGCCGACGCTCGAGATCGGCGCGCGGATGATCGAGCGGTCGCCGGGCGTGACCCGGCTGATCGACCGCCTGGAGGCCAAGGGCTGGGTGCGCCGCGAGCGCTGCCCGCACGACCGGCGCCAGGTGCTTTGCTGGATCACTCCCGCCGGGGGCACGCTCCTCGGCGCGCTCGACGGTCCGATGGACGAAGCCGACGAACAGGGGCTCGCCAGGCTCCCCGAGGAAGATCTGCGCCACCTGATTCGGCTGCTCGACGCGATCCGCGAAGGCAGCCGGTGAATTTCACCTCAACCCAAAGAAAGAGAGCCCTCATGAAGAAACTTCTCGCCGCTACCGCGGTCGCGCTCGTCGCCGCGGCCCTCCCGGCTCGCGCCGCGGACGTCTTCGACGTCGACAAGACCCATTCGGAAGTCAGTTTCAAGATCACCCACCTGCTCGGCAAGGTCCCCGGCCGCTTCGACGATTTCAAGGGCGTGATCAGCTTCGACAAGGCCAAGCCTGCCAATTCGTCGGTCGAGTTCACGATCCAGGCCACGAGCATCGACACGAGCAACGCCGACCGCGACAAACACCTGCGCTCGCCGGATTTCTTCGACGTCGAGAAGTTCCCCGAGATCACCTTCAAGAGCACGGCGGTCAAGGCCGTCTCCAAGGACAAGTACCAGGTGACGGGAGCCTTCACCCTCCACGGCGTGACCAAGACGATCACGCTCCCGGTGGCCTACTTAGGCGAGCTCAAGGATCCGTGGGGCAACACCCGCGCCGGCTTCTCGACCGAGACCCGGATCAACCGCAAGGACTACGGCATGGTCTGGAACAAGTCGCTCGACAGCGGCGGCGTCCTGCTCGGCGACGAGGTCGACATCACGATCAGCCTCGAGACCGTCAAGCAGAAGCCGGCCGAAGCGAAGCCCGCGCAGTAAACCGCTCCGCCTCCTCGAAGCTCGAGCGAAGGGCGCCCGTTCCCGCGGGCGCCCTTTTCGTCTCAGGCTCGCGTCAGCGGCCGGTATTTGATCCGGTGCGGCTGGTCGGCCTCGGCTCCGAGACGCTTCTTGCGGTCGGCCTCGTACGCTTCGTAGTTGCCTTCGAACCAGACCGCTTTCGAGTCCCCCTCGAAGGCCAGGATGTGGGTCGCGATGCGGTCCAAGAACCAGCGGTCGTGGCTGATCACCACGGCGCAGCCGGCGAAGTTGAGGAGCGCCTCCTCGAGCGCGCGGAGGGTATCGACGTCGAGGTCGTTCGTCGGCTCGTCGAGGAGGAGCAGGTTGCCGCCGGCCTTCAGAGTGCGCGCGAGATGGACGCGATTGCGCTCGCCGCCGGACATCTCCTTGACCCGCTTCTGCTGATCCGAGCCCTTGAAGTTGAACAGCGAGGCGTAGGACCGCGCGGGAATCTCGCGGTTGCCGAGCATCACGACGTCTCGGCCATCGGAGATCGCCTCCCAGACCTGGGCTTCGCCGTCCAGCTCGTCGCGGCTCTGATCGACGTAGGCGAGCTTGACCGTCTCGCCGAGCCGGAGCGAGCCGCCGTCCGGCGTCTCCTGGCCGACGATTATCCGGAACAGGGTCGTTTTGCCGGCACCGTTGGGGCCGATCACGCCGACGATCCCGGCCGGCGGCAGGTTGAAGTCGAGGCCCTCGAACAGCAGGCGGTCGCCGAAGCCCTTCTTGAGCCCCTTCGCCTCGACCACCAGATCGCCCAGGCGCGGACCCGAAGGGATGCGGATCTCGTTCGGATCGGCCCGCTTTTCGTATTCGCCCTGCTCGGCGAGCAGCTTCTCGTAAGAGTTCAAGCGCGCCTTGCCCTTCGCCTGCCGGGCGCGCGGACTCAGGCGGATCCACTCGAGCTCGCGCTCTAAAGTGCGCCGCTTGTGCGACTGCTGCTTCTCCTCGAGGAGGAGGCGCTGATCCTTTTGTTCGAGCCACGAGGAGTAATTGCCCTTCCAGGGAATCCCCTCGCCGCGATCGAGCTCGAGGATCCAGCCGGCGACGTTGTCGAGGAAGTAGCGGTCGTGGGTGATCGCGACCACCGTGCCCTCGTAGGCGGCGAGATGGTGCTCGAGCCAGGCGACCGATTCGGCGTCCAGGTGGTTCGTCGGCTCGTCGAGCAGGAGGAGGTCGGGGCGCGAGAGCAGCAACCGGCAGAGCGCGACCCGACGCCGCTCGCCGCCGGAGAGCGTGGTGACGTCGGAATCGGCGGGCGGGCAGCGCAGGGCGTCCATCGCGATCTCGAGCGTGCGGTCGAGCTCCCAGGCGTTCGCGTGGTCGATCGCGTCCTGGACGCGCGATTGCTCGGCGAGGAGCTTGTCCATCTCGTCGGACGACAGGTCTTCGCCGAAGCGGGCGTTGATCTCGTCGAAGCGGGTGAGGAGAGCGCGGGTCTCGGCCACTCCCTCCTCGACGTTGCCGAGCACGTCTTTCGTGGGGTCGAGCTGCGGCTCCTGCGACAGATAGCCGACCTTCGTGCCCTTCGCCGGCCAGGCCTCGCCGAGGAAGTCGGTGACGATGCCGGCCATGATCTTGAGCAGAGTGCTCTTGCCGGCGCCGTTGGCCCCGAGGACGCCGATCTTGGCGCCGGGGAAAAACGAGAGCCAGATTCCCTTCAAGACCTCCCGGTTGGGCGGATAGACCTTCCGGAGGTCCTTCATGACGTAGATGAATTGTTCGGACATCGGGGTGCTCCAGAGGCGCTACGGTTTCAGCTTCAGCACCATCTTGGTCATGTCGTGCTGGTTGCCGTCCGGATCGGTGCCGTAGCCGGGCACCGTGTAGCTGCTGAAACCGAGGTCGTGGAGAGTGGTGACGGCGTCGGCCTCGAGGTCGGTGATCAGCATGCAGGTGAGATGGCGCAGACCGCTGCCGCGGGCGATGCGGATGAAATCGTTGACCAGGGTCGTGCCCAGACCGAGCCCCCGATAGGCGGGATCGATCAGCCACTTGATCCGGCCGACCAGGCGCAGCGGACCGCCCTCGCGGAAGTGCAGCGTGGCGTCGGCGACCACTTTCTGGCCGTCGAAAGCGAGGATGGGAAGAACCTTCGCGTAGTCGAGCTCGAGGCCCCAGCGCTCGACGAGAGCCCGGCTGTCGATGCGGTCCCAGGCGAAACGGCGGACGTCCATCGGCAAGCGCAGAAAGAACTGGTAGAGCGCCTCCGTGTCGCCCGCCTTGAACAGGCGCAAGAGCAGGCGGGTGCCGTTGCGCAGCACGACCTCCTGAGGAAACCTTTCCGGCATTTCACCCTCCCTCCGAGCAGACAATTTTCGCTCTCGAAAGCGTAGCACAGGGCCCGGAGCGCCCCGGCGGAAGGGCTCTCGGCACGGGGCGCGAACTCTCGGCGCCGGGGGAGCCCGGCGAAGGTCCGCCGGTTCGGCTAGACTCGAGTCGCTTCAACGCCGTGAACCGATTCGAGCCGAAGATGGAACGACCGCGCGCCGGCCGCGAGATCGCCGAACGCTACCGCCTCGAGCGGATTTTGAAGTCCGGGCCCACCGCGACCGTTCTCCGGGCGGTCGACACGAGCTCCGGCCGGGCGGTCGCCGTCAAGCTTCTCAATCCCGGCTCCGACCCCGCGGGCCTCGATCGGTTCGACGCGCTGGCCGCCGCGCTCGGCGCGATCGACCAGCCGGTGCTCCCGGCCGTGTTCGACTGGGGCTTCACCTCCGACGGCTTCGCCTTCCTGGTCTCCGAGCTCGTCGACGGCCGGAGCTTCGCCGGTCTCGCCGGAACTTCGCACCGGCGCATCGCGTCTCTCGCCGCCCAAGGCTTGGGCGGCATCGAGGCGCTCGGCGCCCGCGGCTTCGCCCATGGCAACCTGTCGCCGGACAACCTGCTCGTCGAGGTGCTCCCGAGCGGCCAGCGCCTCCGCCTGGTGGGTCTCGGCACCGCGTGCTTCCGGCGGCCGGGAACACGCGACGTCTCGCCGGCCGCGCGCTTCCGATCGCCCGAGGAGATCGCCGGCGGCCAGCCGACGCTCCGCGGCGACCTGTACTCCCTTGCCCGCAGCCTGGCAGAAGTGCTCGGAGCCGAGGTCGCCGACCCGGACGGACCTTCGCCCCGTTTGTCGCTCCCGTTCAGCTTCGAGATCGAGCGCACGGAGCTGCTCCAGTCGGTCCTCGAGAGCTGTCTGCGCCGCAACCCTGAAGATCGCCCGAATTCGGCCGACGAGGTCCGGCGAGGGCTCCGCAATGCGCTCGGCAAGGGATTCGAGCCCGAGCCGCCCTGGGTTCCCCAGGCGCGGCCGGCGGCACCCCTGCCACCTCCGCTCTCCGCCCCGGACCCGCCGGCCGCGACCGCGGACATGGAGGCGCTCCTCGACAAGACCCAACCGGTCGAGCCGCGCCCATGGCAAGAGCCGGAGATGACCGCCGGCTCCGCGCCCGAGCCCGTGGTCCCGGAGGCGCCTGCTGCGAGCGGCAGCATCCTCCCCGAGATCGACTTTGCGGCCCTCGGATCGCAGGAGCCCGAGCCGGACCGGAAGGCCGCGCCGATCGAGGCCCCGCCGGCCGTCGCGGCCGCGCCACCGCCCGGGCCGGCCGCGACCGGCGCACCGTTCTCCCGCGGAGCCTCGGTGGCGGAGCGGCCCGGACTGCCCTGGCGGCGGATCGTCGGGGTGGGCGCCGTCGCGGCCGTCGTCGCGGCCGGCATCGCCGCCTGGCTCTTCCGCTCGCCTCCCCCGGTTGCGCCGGCTCCCCAGCCTCCTCCCCGCGCTGCCGCCCCGGAGCCGCCGCCCAAGGAGCCGCCGGAGGTCCGCCTGGAGGCGGCCAAGCGCGCCCTGGCCGAAGGGGATTACGGCCGGGCGCAGCAGCTGTTCGCCTCCCTCGACGCTGCCGACCAGGCGCGGCTCTCCCCGGAGGCCTGCCGGCAGCTCCAGGTTCTCGGCCAGACGATCCCCCGGATCGCCGCCGAGCAGCTGCCCGCGGATCTGGCGCGCGCGCTCGGCGCCGGAAACGTCGAGCAGTTGCGGCTTCTCCTCGCCGCCGTCCCCGACCCTCACGCCCTCCCGGCGAACGCCACCTTGCCGCGCGAATTCCCGGCCAACCTCGACCGGGCGGAGCAGGTCGTCCGGCTCTTCGGCGAGGCCGAGCAGGCCGCCGCGGCCGGGCAACCTGCCCGTGCCCTCGAGCGGTTCGCCGTCCTCGCCGCGCTCCTGCCTCCGGGCAGTCCCGCCTTCGCGCTGCGCGAGCGCGCCGCGGAGGCGATCGAAAAGGAAGCGGACGACCATGCGAGCCGCGGCGAGTATCCGCAAGCGGCGGCCGATCTCTCGCCCCTGCTCTCGCAGTGGCCCGCCCGCCCGGGCCTCAAGGAGAAGATCGCCGCGTATCAGCGCTTTCAGCGGCTGGAGGCGGACCAGCAGGCGCTGCTCGCGAACGTCCCCCGCTACCTGTCGCGCCGGCGTCCCGACGAGGGTCTCGACCAGCTGCGCGCGATCAAGCCGACACCGCACCTGGCGGCGCCGTTCGCGGAAGCGCAAAAGCAGCTGACCGATCAGCTCGCGCAGATCGACGCCAAACCCCCCGCGATCGAGATCTCGGGCGGTTACGACACGCAGTTCTTCCGCGGCACCGTCGCCAACGTGGGGTTCCGCGCGACCGACGATTACAAGGTGGTGAGCCTCGAGATCTTCGCCGTTCTCCGCGGCGGCGGCCAGCGCCGGCTGAAGGCCGAGAAGGTCGGGCTGCGCTACGAGGTCGCGATTCCGCCGAGCCTCCACGGCAATCAGCCGTTCGAGGTCGTGGCGGTCGCCACCGACCTCTCCGGCCATCAGGGGCGGATTTCCGTGCGGCTCAGCCCCGTGGGGTCGAGCGAGCGGATGGTGCGCTGACGCCGCGCACCTCCGCCGAAAACAGGAGGGGTTCTCGCGCGCAGGAAATCCGACTTGATTTACGCTTTGTTTGCGCCTATTCTTCTCGGGTCATCGCAACGATCGACCACCGGCCAGACGCCGGCCTCGGAGGAGAGCGCATGTGCCGCCGGAGAGGCAATTCCCCGCAGAACGCTTTCGATGAATCCTTTCTCGCCGAGCTCGACCGTCTCGACGAGCCGATCGGCGCCGCGGAAGCGGAAACCGCCGGTCCCTGGCAGGTCGCGGAGCTCGCGGACGGAGCCTGGGGCGTGGTTCCCTCCGGCCCGCGAGCCCTCGGCGGCCCGCCGCCCGTGGCGCGCTTCGTCCGCCGGGAAACGGCGCTGCTCGCCGCCGCGGTGCTCCCCGCGACCGGGCGCGATCCGCTGCTCCGCATGGAAGCGGACGAGACCCCTTTGGGCTTTCCCCTCGTCGGCCCGCTCGGCGACGCGGAGGGGCACCTGGCCCACTTCGACCAGCCGCTCGAGGAGGCGATCCACGTCGCTTCGTACCTGACCCGCTCGCCCGCGAGCCTCGCCCTGCTGCTCGAGGCGGCCGGCGGCCTCGCCCTCCGCGAAGCCGGGCGCCGCCTGCGCCAGCTCGCCGCGGCCGTCTGAGGTGGGGGCCGGCGGCGGAGCCTTTTCCGCCGCGGGAACTCTCGGGCCCGATTTGCGTTATGTCGGCAGAGGCGAGCGCATGCCCGAGGTCCCCCGATGTCCGAGACGCCGAGCGACGACGATCTGATGGCCCTGGTCTCGGCCGGGGACCGGCGGGCGTTCGCCGACCTGGTCGAACGCCACAAGGACGCCGTGGTCCGGTACCTGGCGCGCCTCTCGGGCTCCCCCGACCGTGCCGAGGACCTCGGTCAGGAAACCTTCCTGCGCCTGTTCCATTCCGCCCGGCGCTATCGGCGCGAGGGATACCTCCCGGCCTACCTCTTCCGGATCGCGACGAACCTCCTGCGCAGCGAGGAGCGCCGCGAGCGCCGCTGGCGGCTCCTCGCGCCGCTCTTCGCGCGCGACCTGGTCCTGCAGCCGGCGGCCGCCGTGGGGCTCTTGCACGACGAGGCCAAATGCCAGGTGGCCGCCGCCGTGGCCGCTCTCCCCGTGCGCTTGCGAGTACCGCTCGTGCTGCACGAAATCGAAGGCTGGCCCTACGCCGAGATCGCGCGCCAGCTCGCCTGCCGCGAAGGCACGGTCAAGTCGCGCATCCACCGCGGCCGGCTCGCCTTGCGCGCTCGCCTCGAACCCTATTGGAACGGAGGTGCGACATGGCCATCGAGCCCCGAAACCGCGGCGACGACTCTGTCGGCGACCGATTGACGAGCGCTCTCGCGGCGCTGCCCGAGGCGCGGGCGGGCGAGCGGTTCACCGCCCGCGTCCTCGCCCGGCTCGACGATCCGCCGCGTCGCGCCGCGATTCCCCGCTGGGCCTATGCCGCGATCGCCGCTTCCCTCCTGGTCATCGCCGCGATCGGGTTCGACTCCTGGCGGGAGCGGCGCGAGATCGCCGCGGCCCACCGCGCCCTCGCCGAGATCCGGCGCGAACATCGCGAGATCGCCGACGAGCTGAACCGCCTCCAAGCGGGAGGCGAGCCGGCGGTCGTCTACCTCGGCGGCGACGACGACGTCGATCTCGTGGTCGACGTCTCGCGGGTGAGCGACGAGATCGGCGCCGCCGCGTCCCGAAAATATTGACCCCCACGATCCGAGAGAACCCGCGAACTCCAACCGAAGGAGAAGACATGGCTCATCGATTCGAAATCCGCTTTCCCGCGCGCGCCCTGGCCGCCGGCCTCGCGCTCCTCCTATCCGCCGCCTCCGCCGCCCGCGGGGCGGGGGAGCCGGCGCCCCCGAGCCCGAAGACGCCGGACGGCGAGCGCCGGGTGTTCACGGTCCGCACCGCGGGCCACGGCCTGCTGGGCGAGGGCCGAGCCGCCGAAGGGATGTTGCTCGGCAAGGGCTACCTCGGCATCGAGTTGCTCGAGCTCACGCCCGAGCTGCTCGAGCATTTCGGAGTCAAGGGCGATCACGGCATCCTCGTCTCCCGGATCGATCCGGGCAGCCCGGCCGAGAAGGCGGGCGTCCTGGTCGGCGACATCGTCACCGAGGTCGCGGGCGAGCCCATCGACTCGCCCTGGGCGATCCGCCGCCAGATTCGTGCGAAGGAGGCCGGCGAGCAGGTGGCTCTCGACCTCTGGCGCGACGGCAGACCGCTCAAGGTCCAGGCGACGGTCGCCGAGCGGGAACGCTCGGAGATCGATCTCGCGCCGATGTTCTTCAAGCGGCGCGACGGCAAGGACGTCCTCTTGGAGCTCGATCCGGACCGCATGGCCCGCGGTTTCGAGGCTTTCGAGGGGAGTGCGGGCGACGGCGACGGCAAGCGCGTCATCCGCCTGCGCTCCCGCGAGGGCGAGCTCGAAAATCGGCTCAAGCAGCTCGAGAAGCGCATCGGCGAGCTCGAGCACCTGCTGGCGAAGAAGTGACGACCGGAGGGCCGGGCCAGGAGACTCCGGTCCGGCCCTCCGGGTCGATCAGTAGGCCAGCAGCTCGCGGGCCGCCGCGAGCACCGAGTCCACGTTCGGCAGCAGGACCTGCTCGAGCACTTTGGCGTAGGGCACCGGACGATCCGGATAGGTCACCCGGCGGATCGGCGCGTCGAGCCAGGGAAACGCCGCGTCGGCCAGGCGCGCGGCGACCTCGGCGCCGAAGCCGAGGGTGAGCTGGGCCTCGTGAACGACGAGCGCCCGGGCCGTTTTTTTGACCGACGCGAGCACCGTCTCCTCGTCGTAGGGGACGAGCGTCCGAAGGTCGATCACCTCGGTCTCGATGCCCTCTCGGGCGAGCGCTTCGGCGGCGTCTAAGCAGGTCCAGACGGTCGCGCCGTAGGACACCAGGGTCAGGTCCTTCCCCGGCCGCCTCACCCGCGCTTCGCCGAGGCGGTCGGCATCGTCGCCTTCCGGCAGCCGCTCCTTGACCCGCCGGTAGAGGAATTTGTGCTCGAAGAAGAGGACGGGGTTGGGATCCCGGATCGCCGCTTTAAGGAGCGCCCTCGCGTCCGCCGCGGTCGCCGGGCAGACCACCTTGAGGCCTGCCGTATGGGCGAACCAGCCCTCGGGATTCTGCGAGTGGAACGGTCCCGCGCCGACCCCTCCCCCCGACGGGCAGCGGACGACGATCGGGCAGGGCACCTGCCAGCGGTAATAGAGCTTCGCCGCGACGTTGACCAGCTGGTTGAAGCCGCAGGTGACGAAGTCGCCGAACTGCATCTCGATCACCGGCTTGAGGCCGAGGATCGCGGCGCCGATCGCGATGCCGATCGTGCCGCTCTCGGCGATCGGCGTGTCGAGCACGCGCCGGGGCCAGCGGGCGTAGAGACCCTTGGTGGTGCGGAACGGACCCTCGAAGGCGCCGATGTCCTGGCCCATCAGCACGACCGACGGATCGCGCTCCATCTCCTCGCCGAGCGCCTGGTTGATCGCGTCGACGTAGGTGGTCTCCTTGCCCGCCGCCGCGAGGGCCGGCGGGCCGATGTCCGGAGCGGGCGCGAGCGCCGGCCGGAGGGCCGTCGCCGGATCGGGGCTCGTCGCTTCGAGCGCGGCCGCGATCGCCCGTTCGACCAGCTCGCCGATGCGCGCCGAGAGCCGCTCGCGGAGGTCCGCGGTCAGGATGCCCTCGGCTTCGAGCCGGCGAGCGTAGGCCGGCACGGGGTCGGCTTCCAGGTAGCCGGCGAGCTCGGCCGCCGGCACGACCTTCAGCGAGTCGTCCCCTTCGCTGTGGCCGCGCATGCGCCCGAGCATCGCCTCGATCAGGGTCGGCCCGCCGCCCGCCCGGGCGCGGGCGACAGCGCGCTCGACCGCCGCGGCCATGGCGTCCGGATCGTTGCCGTCGACCGTCTCGGCGGCGATGCCGTAGCCGATGCCGCGATCGGACAGCTTTTCCGCCGCGTACTGGAGCGAGGCCGGCGTCGAGAAAGCGTAGCGGTTGTTCTCGATGATCAAGACGAGCGGCAGCTTCCAGACCGCGGCCATGTTGAGGCCCTCGTGGAAATCGCCGGTCGAGGTCGCCCCTTCGCCGATGAAATTGATCGCCACGCGGTCGCTGCCGTCGTGCCGGAACGCGAAGCCGCAGCCGGCCGCGACCGGGATCATCGCGCCCAGATGGCTGATCATCCCGACGTGGAGGATGCCGTGCTCGGGTGCCAGGTAGCCGTAGTGGAACGAGCGCTCGACCCCTTGCGAGAAGCCCGGCGCCTTGCCGAGCAGCTGGCAGGCGAGCCGGATCAGGAGCTCCTCGGGGTCGGGGCGGAGGTCGCCCGCTGCGGCCGGGATCTCGAAACCGAAACCGGGGAAGAGCCGGGCCGGGTCGAGGTAGACCGGCAGGATCGCGCCGAGGTCGCGATGGAGGGTGCACAGGGCGTCACCGGCGCCGAGCGCCAGGCCTGCGGGGACCGTCGTGGCTTCGTTGCCGACCTCGCTGTACCACTTCGAGACGCGGCCGGTCTTGAGCAGGTTTTCGAACCGCGCGTCGAAGTCGCGGGTCAGCTTCATGAAGGCGAAGCGCAGCAGGCGCTCGCGCGAATTCGTGGCGGCAGGCGCGGAAGACACCGGAACGAGCGAGGGGACGGTCGTCATGGGCTGGGAAGTCTAGCCGCCGCGCTGCGACCCGGCAAACGTCCCCCTCGCCGCGCGCCGCCACCTTGACGAGGCGCTAGCCCCCCTTGAGCGCCTTGACCTGCTTTTCCAGGCGCTTCCTCTGGCGGTTTTCGGGATCCATCTGGACCAGGATCTTGAGCGCGAGCTCGGCCTGATCGCTATCGCCCTTCTGGAGGAAGCTCTCGACCTGGCGGACCCCCTGCTCGAGCGCTTCCTGCCGCCGATGCGCGGCCTCCGACCGATCGACCTCGGCGAGCAGCTCCGCGCCGCGCGCGCCGCTGTTCGGCTGGCGCTCGAGGTCGAAGGCGGCTTCGCGGGCCGCGACGAAGTTCTTCGCCGCGAGGCCCTCGCGCACCCTGCGTTCGAGCTCGACGCCCTGCGTCGCGGAGGCGCGACCGCGCTTCGCCTCGTCGATCCGCACCCGATAGGCGTCGATCGTGACCCGCGGGACGTCGAGGCGGGCGAGATCCGCCACCTCGCGGTCGGCATCGGCGAGCTTGCCGCTCTCGAGCAGGGCCTCGATCCGCCGCCGCCGCGCACCGAAGTCGATCGTCTCCCGCTCCTCGCGCTCGCGGCCGGCGATCTCCTCCTTGAGCTCGGCCACCCTTTCCACCGGCGCGCCGCTCTTGACGAGGTTCTCGACCTGGTGCCGGGCCGCCGCGAAATCGCTCCGCGCGAGCGCTGCGCGCCCTTCGGCCAGCGCCTCGGAGATCCTGAGGTCGCCCTCGATCTCCGTCGCCAGCGCCGCGATGCGCGCCTCGTAGTCGCGGCGCCGCGAGTGCTCGGGCTGGAGCTCGAGCAGGCTCTCGAGGGCGAACCGGGCGAGCGGCGCCTGCCTTTTCTCGATGTAGCTCAAGAGCGCGCGCTCGGTCTCGCGGACGCTTTCGTTCCGGCGCTCCTGGCTTTCGGCCGCAGCGATCCGCCGGCGCACCTGCTCGAGGCCGGGCAACTGCTGATTCGTCGCCTCGGCCCGGCGGACGAGGGCGCGCGCGTCGGCGAGGCGTCCGGTCGCCGCGGCCTCCTCCGCCCGGGCGAGCAGCTGGTCGCCCTCGCGCGCCTTGGCCGCCGCCTTCTCGATCTGAGCGAGGAGCTCCATGCGCTCCTCGCGCGTCATCTCGCTCGAGCTGCGCGGGCGCGGTTTGGCCGGTATACCGGCCGGCGGGCGCGGCTCTCCGCGCACCGGCAGCTGCAGCTCCTGCGTCGCGACCGAGCTCAAGGCGTGGCCCACCTTCTCGAGCGCCAGGATGAAGCTCACCGCGTCCGCGTAGCGCTGCTCGCGGTCCCGATCGAGCGCCCGGCGCATCACCCGGTCGAGCTCTTGAGGCACGGCCACGGACGGGTTGCGGCCGGAGAGCGGCAGCGGGTCTTCCGACAGGCGCTTGAAGATGAAGCCGTGCGCGCTCTCGGACTCGAACGGCGGCAGGCCGCAGATCATCTCGTAGAGGACGAGCGCCAGGGAGTAGAGGTCGCTGCGGCGATCGAGCCCCACCTCGCCGGCCGACGGCCCGGCCTGCTCGGGCGAGCAGTACTGGAGCTTGCCCATGAACGTGCCGACCTTGGTGATCTCGAAGTTCGGGCTCGGCCCGAGGTCCTTGGCGAGGCCGAGGTCGATGATCTTCATCCGCAGCTGGCCGCGCCGGTCCTCGGTGATCATCAGGTTGTCGGGCGAGAGGTCGCGATGGATGACCCCGGTCGAGTGGATCGCCTCGAGACCGCGCAGCGACTGGATGCCGAGCTGGAGCGCGACCGGCACCGGGAACGGCCCCTGCTGCCGCAGCCGGTCGCCGACGTCCTGCCCCTCGATGTATTCCCAGACCATGTAGAAGCTGCCGTCGGCGAGCCGCGAGTAGTCGTAGAGGATGGCGACGTTCGGGTGTTTGATCTGGGTCGCGAGGCGCGCCTCGCGCAGGAATCGCGCTTGGGCCGAAGCGTCGGTGGCGAGATCGTGGCGCAGGATCTTGACCACCCGCAGCTCCTGGAGATGGACGTGGCGGACGAGGTACACCTCACCCATGCCGCCGGTGCCGAGCGGCCGGACGATCTCGTATTTCCCCTCGAGGACCGACCCGACCTCTCGCGGGTTTCCGCCCATCGCTCCTCCATCCGAAAGCGCCGCGTATTGTAGCGCCGCTTCCCGCGCGTACTCGTCCGCCTCGACCATGATCATGCCCCTTCTAGGCGGCGCGCTTCGCTCTTCGTTACCGAAACCGGTACGGCGCGCACCGGAGCGAGCCCGAGCGCTCTTCCGCTATTCTTCCCGGCAGCCGCCGCCCGCCATGCGCCCTCTCGTTCTCTTCGCTCCGCTCGCCGGCATCCTCGCGCTCGGCGCCTGCGCGCGGCCGAACGGACCGGTCAACCTGGTCCTGGTGACCGTCGACACCCTGCGGCGCGATCACGTCGGCGCCTACGGCGACCGCGCCGCGGCGACCCCCGCGCTCGACCGGCTGGCGAGAGAGGGCCTCCGGTTCGACGCCGCGACCTCGAACGCGCCGCTCACCCTGGTCTCGCACGCGAGCCTGCTCTCGGGCCTCCTGCCGCCTCATCACGGCCTGCGCAACAACGGGGCCGGCAGCTTCCCGGCCGAGCGCGAGACCCTGGCCACCACGCTCGCCGCCGCCGGGTATCGGACCGGCGCTTTCGTCGGCGCCTTCGTGCTCGATCGCCGCTTCGGCCTGGCGCGCGGCTTCGCGGTCTACGACGACGAGATCGAGCGCGAGGTGGGGCACCGCCCCTCGCTCGAGGCCGAGCGCCGGGGCGACGAGGTCGCCGAACGCGCCCTCGCCTGGCTGGGGCGGGAAGGGGACCACCGGCCGTTCTTCCTCTGGGTCCACCTCTACGACCCGCACGCGCCTTACGCCCCGCCGGAGCCCTACCGCGGGCGCTTCCGCCACGACCTGTACCGCGGCGAGATCGCGTTCGCCGACGCCCAGGTCGGGCGCCTGCTCGCCGAGATCGACCGCCGGGGCCTCGCGGGCACGACCCTGGTCGCCGTCGCCGCCGACCACGGCGAGGGGCTCGGCGAGCACGGCGAGGCGACGCACGGGATGCTGCTCTACGAATCGACGCTCGCCGTGCCGCTCTTGATCCGCGGCCCGGGCCTCGGCCCCCGCCGCGTCGCCGCCCCGGTCGGCCTGTGCGATCTGGCGCCGACCCTCGCCGGACTTCTCGGCCATCCCTTCGCCGGGACGGCCAAGCTCGACGGCCGCGACCTCTCGGCGGCCCTCGCGGCCGGCCGGGAGCTCCCCCGCGGCGAGGTCTATTCCGAGACCCGCTATCCCGAGATCTTCGGCTGGAGCCCGCTCGCGGCGCTGCGCCTCCGGGACTGGAAGTACATCGAAGCGCCCCGGCCCGAGCTCTACGACCTCGCCCGCGACCCTCGGGAGAGCCGCGACCTCGC
>DATMZM010000210.1:0-2104 GCA_035607445.1 Thermoanaerobaculia bacterium
CCGAAGCGGAGCCGGGCTGCCGCCAGATGAGCGACGGCGAGGGCCTCCAGCTGAACGCGCCAGCCCTCTTCGAAAGGGTCATCGGGCGGGATCCGGCGGGCGATCGTGACCGCCAGTTTCGCGAGATCGGTCGCCTCCCGGGCATCTTCCTCCGTCGCCACACGAGCGGCACTCTCTTCGGCCAGCCGTTCGGCGAGCCCCCAAGAGAGGAAGCAGCGATCGCGCAGGCCCCGCCGCCGCTCGCTCGCAGGTAGCGCGAGAAGCTCGGCCCAGAGAGCCGGCGCCTGAGCTCGCGAGCGAGCCAGCTCGACGTCGACCGGTCCGAAGGGCGCGCGGATCGCTCCCCGCTCCGCCAGCTCGAGCAGGTCTCCGCCCACCTCTCGGCACTCCGGGCAGATCGCGAGCAGGTGCAGCAGCAGCCGATCGGCCGCGGGCGAGCGCTCCTCGGCGAGCAGCTCGCGCAAGGAGTCCCGGGTCAGGTGTGCGGCCGCGAACAATCGAGATCCTCCCGCGAGGCGACGCAGACGCCACTGCGGTCTCGCGAGAGGAAGTGGCCGCGGCGGGCGTCCCGAGGGACGCCCGCGTTCGGCCGGGTGCGATGGCGCGAGGATCGAGCCTTCGGTTCTCCTATCGAGCCGGCCGAGCCGTCACTTCGCCGGCGGTGTGGGGCAGGGCGGACAGGTGAACG
This sequence comes from Thermoanaerobaculia bacterium, assembly GCA_035607445.1. GTDB lineage: Bacteria > Acidobacteriota > Thermoanaerobaculia > Multivoradales > UBA5704 > DASYKS01. Next base: position 689 of record DATMZM010000210.1, read on the forward strand.
GATCCGCATTCTTCGCGGGCGGCGTCGCCACGATGGGCGGCGGGCAGAGGCGCGGAACGGGCGGGAAGCCCTCAACCAGATTGAACTGGCACTTGTAGCCGCAGATGTGCTGCCAGACCGCCTCGTCGGTCCAATCGCTGAAGGCGGTATTCAAGACGCCCGCGACCGGGACGTCGGAGCCGAGCTGCTGGTAATCCTTGCCCTGGGCCTCCGCGATCGCGCTGTTGATCAGGTTCATCTCCGAGGTGTCGGGATGGATCGTCGGGGCGTAGAGATCGGACAGCTCGGCGATCGTCTCGGTGTTCCAGGCGTACGGCACGGGATCGTAGGGCTGATGGAAGCGCAGGGCGATCTGCGACGCGAAGGAGCTCTCGTAAAGGCCCTTGAACGCGGTGTTGCCCGGCGTCTGGCCGGCGAAGGCGTAGACGCTCAGGATCACCTTGCCTTGCCAATCGTTGTGCAGGCTGGAAAGGTGGTTGTCGTAGAAGTATTGCGCGAGCATCGGCGACAGCCCGCCTCCCTTGCTGTGGCCGGTCACCGCGACCTTGAGCGAGGTGTTCGCCGGCAGGGAGGCGATCTGCGTCGCGATGAACTTCTCGATCGTCTGGCCGTAGCCCGGCACGGTCGCGGCTTTCGGAGCGTGCCCGACGAGGAGCTGGAGGTCCTCGAGCAGGCCCTTGGCCACCAAGACGCCGGCGGGGGGAGCGTCCGTCGGGTAAGGCCAGGCGACGGGCTTGATGCTGAAATCGAGCGCCCAGTCGTCCTCCGAGAACTGGTTGGTGCCCCGGATCACGACGGCGATCTGATTCTTGTTCGTCTTGCTCTGCACGGCGTACATCATCTCGAGGTCGTAGGCGCCGACGTACGGCGCCCAGACCATCGGCCCCCAGACGAGCCCAGTCGCTGGTCGCGTCCGAGGAGGGCAGCAGCCCGACGAGGCACTGTTGGACCAGGGGCTCGACGGTGGCCGCGGCGCCCCGGTTCTGGTCGCCGGTGCCCGAGAACATGTCGAGCGCCAGCATCGTCCGGTTGAGCGAGATGATCGGCCCGGGGGCCTGGGGCTCCTCGCTCCGGGGCTGGCAGGCGAGGCTCGAGAGAGGAAGAAGGCAGATCGCGAAGACGGTGAGACGGGACCTCATCGACATCCCTCCTGCGAAAAGAACGACAGGGCGAGGGCGCACTGTCGCAATGGCGGCTGTGGGGCGCGAGGTGGAGCGGCGGCGAGGAGCCGGCGCTTTGACGGTCAAACCGAGGATTGCCGCGATCCTATCACCGAGGCTTGGTGACGGGAGCGAAGGTCGTGGCCCCGGCCGGATTCCGAACGACCTGCATCACGCTGCCGCTGCTCGCTGCGAACAGGGGGTCCGACGCATAGACGGCCGTGATGCGATGCCTGCCCGGCGACCCTGCAGTGGT
>DATMZM010000218.1:0-6052 GCA_035607445.1 Thermoanaerobaculia bacterium
CTTGTCTCCCCGCGTGCCGAAGCGCTCCGCGACCTTCCTCTTCGTCTCGGCGGCAGCGGCCGGCGTGTCGCGCGGATCGAAGCTCGCGACCACGACGTCGAAATCCTCACCCGGCGTCAGGTCGACGGCGCGGAGCGTCGAGGCGAGGTCGTCGAGGACCACCGTGCAGAGCATCGGGCAGCTGTAGTAGGCGAAGGCGAAGACGACCGGCCGGCGGCCGAAGAGATCGCTCAGGCGCACCGCCCGGCCGGTGTCGTCCTTGAATTGGAGGTCGAGCGGCACCTGGGCGCCCAGACGCTGGTCGTAGCCGACGCCCGAGAGCTGGGGCGGCAGCTGGGTGGGAGGAGGGGGCGCGAGCTGGGCGGACGCCGGAACGGCCGGGACGACCGCAAGCCCCACGACCGCGGCCACCCCGACGATCCTGCCGAAGGCGAGCGCTCCGAGCCGGCTCGACCGGTTCGATCGATTCGGCTTCAAGGCGTGCCTCCGGGGCCGGCCGGAGCGGGGGGCTGCGCGGCGGCTGTGGCTGCAGCGGGCGCTCCGGGAGGCGCGGTCACCGTCCCGGTCTCCGCGGGCAGGCCGCGGCGGGCGACGACGTCGAGCGCCAGGTCGATCGGCAGCCGCACGGTGCCCTGCGCGCGATCGATCCAGGCCGGCTGGTGCAGGATCTCGTCCTCGCGGGCGTGGACCGCTTCGAGGCTCGCCGGCGGCGAGAGCTCGAGGCGCGGCTCGGGGGGAGTCACCGGTTCGGCGGCTTCCGCCATCGCCGGGGGCGCCGGGTTCCTCTTCGCCTCGACCCTCTCGAGGCCGCGGAAGATCCACCAGCCGATCAGCATCGAGACCGCGGTGGCGGCGAGGACGAAAAGGCCGGACAGGACGATGGCGCGCAGGTTCAGCTCGCGGTCGAACTCCTCGCCCGCGCCGTGGGAGCCGTCGTGGGAGCGCGGTTCACTCATGGCCGACGGCCTCCGCGAGGTAGGGATCGTTGACCGGCAGGAGCGGGCGCTTCTGCAGCTGGCCGAGGAAGGCCCAGAGCCAGACGCCGCCGAGCCCCAAGAGCGTCGCCAGGAAGACCCAGGGCAGGTGGAGCCCCTGCGGATGGAACGTCGGCTCGACCTGCCAGACGAAATCGACCCAGCGCATCGCGAGCATCCAGAACGCCACCACCACCAGCTTCCTGGGCGAGCGCTTCAAGCCGCGCGAGAGCAGCAGGCCGAAGGGGATGAAGAAGTGGCAGATCGCGACGACGAGGGCGAGCGGCCCCCAGCCGTGGCGCGTGCGGTGGTCGTACCAGGAGACCTCTTCGGGCAGGTTGCCGGCCCAGATGATCAGGAACTGCGAGAAGCAGAAGTAGGCCCAGAGCATGACGAAGGTGAACAGCAGCTTGCCGTAGTCGTGGAAGGTGTTCGGGTTGAGCACCGAGCGCATCGGCTCGCGGTCCGCGAGCCAGCGCGCCATCAGGATCAGGAACGCCATCGCGGTCAGGCCGTGGCCGCCGAAGAAGTAGATGCCGTAGATCGTCGAGTACCAGCGCGGCTCGATCGACACCAGCCAGTCGACGGAGGCGAGTGTCGAGACCAGGCAGTAGATCACCAGCCCGGGCGCCGCGATCCGCTGCATGCGCCGGAAGAGGTCGGGATCGGCCCGGCGGTCCTGCTCGGCCGAGAGCCGGTCGAGCCGCCAGGCGAGGAGCCCCCAGATCGCGAAGTAGAGGACGAGCCGGACCACGAACCAGGTCGGGCTGAGATAGCCGTGCCGGGTCAGGCCGGGATCGCCCGCCACCTCGGGCCGGGCCCATTCGTAGAGGCTGGGCAGGCCGAGGACGACCGGCAGCGAAAGGACGAGGAGGAGCGGCAGCGTGCGGGCCGCCGCCTCCCAGATCCGCCGCGCCATCAAGCCCCAGGCGCCGCGCGACAGGTGGTGGACCATCGAGAGCGCGAGCGAGCCGAGCGCGATCGACAGGCAGAGGAGCCAGGCGATCAGGTAGCCGCGGAAGAACTCGGGGCGCGAGACGAAGAAGCCGAGCAGCGAGAGCGCGGCGCCGATCCCGCCCGCGATCAGAGCCTTGGCGCGGAGCGCGGTCAGGTCCGAAGGCGGAGCGAAGGTCGCGGCGTCGAGCCGGATCGGCCGCGGGCTCGCCGCGGTGTCGAGGGTGCTCATGGCCGTTCGCCCTCCCCCTCGGCCGGCTCGGCCCGTTCGCCGGCCGGCGCCGCGAGCTTCTTCCAGGCCGCGTCGAGCCGCTGCCTCTCCTCGGGCGAGAGGTCGGCGAGGCGGGCGTTCTCGGCGTACTGGAGCACCCGGACGTAGGCGGCGATCGCCCAGCGGTCGGCGGGCGGGATCTGCGCCGCGTAGGAGGGCATCTGGCCGAAGCCCTCGGTCATGTTGTTGAAAAAGTAGCCGATCGGCGCGTGGCGCAGGCGCTCGTCGTGGAACGAGGTCGGCTGCTTGAAGCCGCGCTGGACGACCATGCCCCGCCCGTCGCCCAGGCGGCCGTGGCAGGGCGTGCAATAGACGTTGAAGCGCTCCTCGCCGCGCAGGAGCACCTCGCGCGTGACCGGCATCGGAGGGGCCGTCACCGGCTGGCCGTCCGCGCCGATCCCGGTCCAGTAGACCGCGTCGTCGCGCAGCTGGCCGCGGGCGACGGTGTGGGCGGGGAGCGGCCGCGCGCTCTGGCCGTCGGCGAAGAAGTCGCTCTCGCGGAAGGTCTTCACCTTCGCCTGGTTGTGCATGTTCTGGCGGCAGCCCGAAAGCGGAGCGAGGGCCAGGAGACAGGCCGCGAGAGCGAGCGGGAGACCGCGCCGCGGCGTGAGAGCGCCCGCCTGGGCGGGCGCCGGGGAGGTGTTGCGCTCAGGGCTCAACTTCCGACACCTCGCTCGGTTCGAGTTGCTTCAGGAAGCTCTCCGTCGCCCACCGGTCGAACTTCGGATCGTCGGCGGCGATGAGCAGGAAGTAGCCGTCGCTCGACGCGTGGGCGGAGAAGCGGGGCACGTTGAAGACCGGGTGATAGGGCATCGGCAGCCCGTTCAGGGCGAACATGCCGATCACCGCCGAGAGCGAGGCCGCGAGGATCGTGCATTCGAAGGTCGGCACGATGAACGCCGGCCAGCTGACGAGCGGCCGGCCGCCGATGTTGAGCGGATAGGCCGAGAGGTTGACCCACATCTGGAGGCCGAAGCCGCCGAGCCCCCCCAGGATGCCGCCGACGAGCACGAAGAGCGGCACCTTCGAGTGGTGGGGGTGGAGCGCCTCGATGACCCCCTCGATCGGGAACGGCGAGTAGGCCTCGACCCGCCGGTAGCCCGCGGCGCAGACCTTGCGGGCCGCCGCGGTCAGGCTCTTCGGATCGGGGAACTCGGCCATCAGGCCGAAGATGCCGTAGCTCTTCGCCTCGCTCATCGCGTCAGCTCCTCGTCGCCCGGATGCTGCGGCACCATGGTGCGCATTTCGAAGATCGAGATCATCGGCAGCACGCGGATGAACAGGAACAGGAGGGATGTGAACAGGCCCAGGGTGCCCAGGAAGACCCCCCAGTCCCAGATCGACCCGCGATACCAGCCCCAGGACGAAGGCAGGAAGTCGCGGGAGAGGCTGACCACGATGATGACGAAGCGCTCGAGCCACATGCCGACGTTGACGAACATCGAGACGACGAAGAGCGCGACCGGCGAGCGGCGCACCCTCCTAAACCAGAGCGCCTGCGGCACGATCGCGTTGCACAGGATGAGCGTCATCCAGTGGAACCGATAGGGCCCCTGCATCCGGTTGAGCAGCATGAACTGCTCGTTGTTGTTGCCGCTGTACCAGCCGAAGAAGAACTCCGTCGCGTAGCCGTAGACGACGATCAGGCCGGTCGCGAGCATGACCTTCGCCATGATCTGGAGGTGGCGCTCGGTGATGAAGTCCTTGAGCTTGAGGAGAGGCCGGAGCGGAATGAGCAGCGTCAGCACCATCGCGAAGCCGGCGTAGATCGCGCCGGCCACGAAGTAGGGCGGAAAGATCGTCGCGTGCCAGCCCGGGACGATGCCGATCGAGAAGTCGAAGGAAACGACCGTGTGGACCGAGAGCACGAGCGGGGTCGAGAGGCCGGCGAGCAGCAGGTAGGCCGTCTCGTAGTTGTGCCAGTGCCTGGCCGAGCCGCGCCAGCCCATCGCGAGCATGCCGTAGACGACCTTCCGCAGCTTGTTCGGCGCCCGGTCGCGCATCGTCGCGAGATCGGGCACGAGGCCCGTGTACCAGAACAGCAGCGACACCGTGGCGTAGGTCGAGACCGCGAAGACGTCCCAGATGAGAGGGCTCCGGAACTGCGGCCAGAGCCCCATCGTGTTCGGATAGGGCACCAGCCAGTAGGCGAGCCAGGGCCGGCCGGTGTGGAGGATCGGATAGAGCCCGGCGCAGGCGACGGCGAACAGCGTCATCGCCTCGGCGAAGCGGTTGATCGAGGTGCGCCAGTGCTGGCGGAAGAGGAGCAGGATCGCCGAGATCAGCGTCCCGGCATGGCCGATGCCGATCCACCAGACGAAGTTGATGATGTCGAAGCCCCAGCCGACCGGCTGGTTGATGCCGAACAGACCGACGCCGCGGACCAGGACGTTCGTCACCGACCAGAGCAGCAGCATGAGGAAGGAGAACGCCACGGCGAAGCCGAGCAGCCACCACTTCGGAGTCCTCTTGAGCGGCGCGAGCGGGATCGACGCGATGTGGTCGGTCACCGAGGTCACCGTGTGCCCCGGCTCGACGAACGGCGGCTTGTAGGGCTTCTCCGGCAGCGGAATCCGCTCGTCGAGGGTCGCCATCGCCTCTAGCTCCTCTCCGCGGCGGGGAGCTGCGGGTTCGGGTTGGTGATCTTGGCCAGATAGGTGGTGCGCGGCCGCGTGTTCAGATCGGCGAGGAGAGCGTAGTTGCGCGGCTCGAGCTTGCGGCGGGAGACGTCCCACTCGGGATCGTTCTGGTCGCCGAAGGTGATCGCCTCGGTCGGGCAGGCCTGCTGGCAGGCGGTCACGATCTCGCCCGGGCGGAGCTTGCGGCGCGCGACCTCGGCGTCGATCTTCGCCTCGTTGATCCGCTGCACGCAGTAGGTGCACTTCTCCATCACGCCGCGCATCCTCACGGTCACGTCCGGGTTCTGGAGCAGCTTGAGCACCGGCACGTCGTGGTTCGAGTAGCGCAGGAAGTTGAAGCGCCGCACCTTGTACGGGCAGTTGTTCGAGCAGTAGCGGGTGCCGACGCAGCGGTTGTAGACCATGTCGTTCAGCCCCTCCTGGCTGTGCGTGGTCGCCGCGACCGGGCAGACGACCTCGCACGGGGCCTGCTCGCACTGCATGCAGGGGACGGGCTGGTTGTGGAGCTTGGGATCGTCGAGGTCGCCCTCGAAGTAGCGGTCGATCCGGATCCAGTGCATCTCGCGGCCCCGGACGACCTGGTCCTTGCCGACGACCGGGACGTTGTTCTCGGCCTGGCAGGCGGTGACGCAAGCGACGCAGCCCGTGCAGGTCGACAGGTCGATCGTCATGCCCCAGGCGGCGTGGTCGTACTTCCACTCCTTCGGGAAGGAGGTGATCTCCGGCTCCTCCCTGCCCTCGTGCACGAAGTGCGGGTTCTTCGCGTACTCGGCGGCCGTCGCCGAGAGCACGGGCTTCCGGATCCTGGTCTGCTCGGTCGCGACCTTGAACTCGTCGTTGCTGTTTTCGATCAGGTGGTGGTTCTGGGTGTTCGCGAAGACGAACCGGCCGGCCGCCTTGCGCAAGACCGCGGGCGCCGTCCACAGCCCGCCGCTCGAGCGGAGCGCATAGGCGTCGAAACCGTGGCCCGAGCCGACCGGACCGGCCTTCCTGCGGCCGTAGCCGAGGTGCAGCGTGGCGCAGGAATCGGCGTGGCCGGGCTGGACCCAGACGGCGACCGGGAGCTTCCGGCCCGAGACCTCGATCTCGGCCATGTCCTCGGTCGTGACGCCGAGCGCCTGCGCCGTCCTGGGCGAGAGGATCAGCGCGTTGTCCCAGACCAGCTTGGTGATCGGTTTCGGCAGCTCCTGGAGCCAGCCGTTGCTCGCGTGGCG
>DATMZM010000178.1:0-5248 GCA_035607445.1 Thermoanaerobaculia bacterium
CCTGCGCCCCCTCCGCCTTGGCGAGGCAGGCGCGGAGGAGGTCGTCTCTCAGAGCGCGCACCGATGCGGCCGCGTCGCTCGCGGCGGCGGTCCGGGCGATCGCCGCCAAGACGAGCGAGAACGCCCGCTCGGGTTCGAGCGCCCGCGCCTCCGGGCGCGGGAACGAGAGCGGTTCGAAGCGCTGGAAATGCTCTTCGGTCGCGAGGAAATCGGCGTCGACGAGAGCAGAGAACAGCATGCGCACGTCGACCATGCCCGCGGCCGAAGGGCCTTGCGGGTCGAAGATCGAGGCCGGAAGCTCGGGCAGCTCCAGGCCATCCGCGCGCAGTCGTTCGAGGGCTCGCGCCGGGTCTGCCTCGGTCCAGCTCGACCGATCCCCCGTGCGCGATTGCAAGGTCTGGAAGATCGCCGGGCTCGCCAACCCGACGTGATGGCCGTGGATCGCGAGCGCCGCGGCGCGCGCGTTTGCCTTCGCCACGACCGCCGAGGCCAAAGCGCCGATCGACCAGTGATCCAGCCCGCTCTCCGTCCCTTCGAGCCGGCGGGTGAAGCGCTCGCTGTATTTCCCGAGGTCGTGCAGAAGGCCCGTGAGCCGCGCTTCCTCGCCGGCACCGAACGGCGCGGCGAACGCTTCCGCCCGGCGCGCGACCTCGGCGAGGTGGCGCGCGAGCGGCTCCCAATCGGCCCGCGCGGGCGCGCTGTGCGCGAAGAAGGGCATGTGCCGCCGGATTTTAGCAGGGCGTGAAGCGAGCGCTGATCGAGCCTCGAGCGAGCTTAGACCAACGGCTTGCGAATCGAACGGCGCGGGGAGGGAGCGGGTCAATTGACCAGCTCTTCGTCCGGCGAGCCCCCGCCCTCGATGTCGTCTAGGTCGCCCGCGTCGCCGTCCTCTTCCTCTTCGCGGGCGGCCCGCGCGAGCGCTTCGGCCTGTTCTTCCGCTTCCCAGCTCGCCCGGAGCGCGGCGTCTCTGGCGCTCCTCCTGCGGAAGGCGACGAGGGCGAGGAGCGTCACTCCGGTCCAGAGGGTGGCGGTGCTCGAGAGGATCGGCACCCAGCGGTTCCAGAAGGTGCGGCGCTTCCAGTAGGAGGCCTCGACGGCGGCGAGCGGCTCTCCGATCTCCGTCGCGAAAGCGTTCTCGAAGCTCGCGCCGCGCGCGATCTGGGCGAGGATCCCGGCGCCCGCCGTGCTGCCGTGCCGGCGCAGGAGATCCGCGACGAAATCCCCGGCGAGGGCGTAGGCGACCTGCACGTCGGGGCGGCTGCCGTGAAACGAGGCGTCGAGATCTTGAAGGGTGACGCGGCCGTCCATCAGCACGGCCAGCGCGACGCGGGCCTGGTCCTCCAGATCCTGGCCGCGGCTCGCGGCCATCGCCATCCCTTCGTCGAACCAGCGCGGCACGGGCCGGCCGCCCGCGGCGCGGGCGATGAGCACGTGCGCGACCTCGTGCTCGGCGAGCGCTTCGAGGCTGCCGTAGGGGTAGCGCCCAACCCGCTGGGGCAGGAGGACGACAGCACCCGCCGCACCGTCGGCGTAGCCCGAGACCCAGGAGGGCACCGCGCGCGCCGCCGCGGAGTTTTCGGGCGCGACGAGGACGGCGATCGGCGGCCCGGCGTCGTCGAGCCCGGTCAGCTCGAGGCCGGGACGGAAGAGCGCGGGATCCATGCGCTCGATCTCCTGCGTCTCGCGGGCGACCTCGGGCGACCCTTGGGTGATCGCGAGGCGCGGCAGGGTGGGAAAGGCCACCGCCGCAAGCGGAGTTGCGAGGATGGCGAGCCAAAGTCCGAGCAGGACCGCCCGCAGCAGGTCGCAACGGGAGCGTGAGAACGGCAGGGGGGGAAGGAGGGGGAGAGGCATCGCGCGGCTCGGGCTGTTTCGGATCGAGCGCCCGCCAGCCTACCAGGCCCGGGGCCCGCGCAAGGAGCCGATCGTCCGGGGCTTCCGGGCATCGTTGGGCAAACCCTGAGGGCCGAATCGCGTAGTAGGAATCGGTATGACCGCGATGCCGACCGCCGATTCCGCTTCCCTGATCAGCCCGACGCCGTACGACTGGGAGCGCATCCCGCTCGAGCAGGGCCTGATCGGATCGTTCCGGGTGACCCCCGACGATCCGAGCTTCTGCGATACCGGGCCGGCCGGCGGCTTCCTCGTCTTCTTCCCGCGCACGGCGACCCGCGTCTCGCCGTCGGGCGGCGTGCCCTACGTCCTCGATTCGACGGTGGTCACGATCCGCAACCGCGGCCAGGAGGCGACGCGGACGCCGATCGATCCGCGCGGCGTCGACGGGCAGTGGTTCGCGATCTCGGGATCCTCGGCGCTCGAGATCGCACGGTCGCTCGACCCGCGCGCCGAGCCGGAGCGGCCGTTCCGGTTCACCCACGCGCCCTGCCCTCCCGAGCTCTACCTGCGCCAGCGCCGCCTCTACCTGCGCGCCCGCCGCGGCATCGCGACGCCGCTCGAGTCTTCGGAAGGGATCCTCCGCCTGGTCGCCGCGGTGATCGGCTCGGCCTTCGCCACGTTTTCTTCGGCGCGGGGCTCGGCGCGCGCGCCGGCCAGCGACCGGACGCACCGCGATCTCGCGGCGCGCGCGAAGGAGGCGCTCGCGGCGGACCTCTCCGGCGCCTTCCGCCTGGGCGACCTCGCCGCGCGCCTCGACGTTTCGCCCTTCCATCTCTGCCGCGTCTTCCGCCGGGAGACCGGCACGACGCTCGCGCGCTTTCACCTGGACCTGCGCCTGTGCGCCGCGCTCGACCGCCTGGACGCGGCGCACGGCGACCTGACCGGGCTCGCCCTCGACTTCGGCTTTTCGAGCCACAGCCACTTCAGCTACGAGTTTCGGCGCCGCTTCGGCGTCCCCCCGCGCCGGGCGCTCGCCGACCGGCCGGTCCCCATCTCCTGAAGCGCGGCGCGAGCGAGGGCGAGCGCGGCGAAGTGCGCCGGGTGGCCGCCGACGAACGCGGCCACGCTCGCTAGGCTCGAATGAGGTCCAATCCCGGAGGCCCTGAAAAAGCTCCTGTCCTTACCTGAAGCGCAAGCCATGCAAGCCCGGCTTCTCCTCCATAAAGACCCGCTACAGGCCACGTCGAGCGCTCGCACAGTAAGCAAGAGAGAGCAAGTTCTTGGCCTCTCGCTAGCCACGCCCCGTCTGGATCAATCGTTGCGAGTGAGAAGCAAGCTGCTGCGGCGCCAGCACGTCCACAACAGAGGTCTGGCAGTTTCGATGGAAACTCTAGTGCTAAATGGGCCGCACCTCGGGCTGCAGCCAGGAAAGGCTCTTCCTTGTAGAGCCTGAAGGCCTGAACCGCAAGCACACAAAGGCCGGCAAAGCCACCACAGAGAAAGGATCGATGCTCGGAGAGAGCGCAGAGCCGAGTCGGTTTCATCAGAGTCTCTTCCAATAGGATGGCAATACCGCTCTTAAGCCACCAAGGGGGCAATGATCCGGAGGCTTCGGACCAGAGGAGAAATGAAAGCATGATTCCGGCGGTTCCATGTGCCACGCCCTCGCCATGCGTGTTTGGCCACCGCACGCTACCTCCGGTTTCCAGGATGACACAATTCTCTAGCCTCGCAGCGAGTTCGCTGCCGAAAGCCACCAGGCATTGCTCGCGTGACAATGCCAGAGCCGTAGCAGCGCCGGCCAGGTTTCCGGCCAAGCCGGCATTGAGCTCAAGCTGGCCCTCGGCGCATTGTGACAAGAGAGAACGCCAACAGGACAATGCGCGACGTGCCCTCTCCCTATCTCCTCGCAAAATTGCTAGCAGCAGATCCAAGTAACAAAGGCCAGCCCCACCGAACAGGAGCGATCGTATTGGCATCGCGAGATCACGCGATGCCGCTGGCTCTAGGAACGCCACGGGACTATTGCTTTCCTCGATTGATCTTTGCCACCACCGCTCCGCCTGTTCAAGAGAATCTTGACCTCCCTGTAGATGATGGTCCATAAGGAACAAATACGAAACCCCACCAGCTCCAAGTCCAAGGCTCGCGATTCCGCCTTTCTGACGAGATAGGATCTCTCCGATGTCCGCCTCTCTCATCAATGCAAGGTAGCCCTCGCAATACTGGAGCAAAAGGCGCTTGGAATCGCGATTATGCCTAGTAGAACGAGACATTGTTTGTTCACTCACTTTCTCCGACGGCTTGAAAAGAGTCCCGACTTACGTCGGCCTCATGACTCGAACCAAACTTGAAAAGCAGCGGCTCGCTCTGGCGAGCCGCTCATCGCAAGTCTTTTCGTCGCTCCGTACGCGACAGGTCAATCAGTCGCGGCTAACGGCGATCTAACTAAATCGGAATCAAGGTGCAGCCGCTGGTACCGGAACCGGTACCACCGGTTCCGCCGGTGCCCGGGTCGGAGGAGGGATCGCAACTAGTACAGCTTCGACGCCCTCCTGCTACTTCGTGGAGCACTTCCGGTACCAATCGTAGAATCGTTTCTCTGCTCAACCGAAGGGTGCCCGACTTCTTTTTCATGTCGATACCTCCTGCTCATGAGGGGTGAGTGCCACTTCCGTTTGAACGATCGGACCCACTAGGGCGCGCCTACGATTCAAGACACACTAAGAATCGATAGGTGTTAGTTCGAGGAAACAGCTGCGCGCGCCCGCCGCGGCATCGCGACGCCGCTCGAGTCCTCGGAAGGGACCCTCCGCCTGGTCGCCTCGGCGATCGGCTCGGCCTTCGCCACGTTCTCGTCCGCGCGAGGGCAGGCGCCGCACCGGCCCGCGACCGGACGCATCGCGATCTCGCGGCGCGCGAAAGAGGCGCTCACGGTCGGCGCCGCTTCGGCATGCCCCCGCGCCGGGCGCTCGCCGACCGGCCGGTCCCCATCTCCTGAGGCGCGGCGCGAGGCCGGCCACCGTCGAGCCCGAGCCGCGGTCAGGGCGCCGGAGGACAAAGGCGCGCGAGGAAGGCTTCGGGCGTCCGCTCGGGAAGCGGCAGGCCGGTGTCCAGACTCCGGGGCAGGAAGAGGGCGTAGGACGGCGGATAGAAGTGGAGGCGGCCGGGGATGCCGGCGGCGGCCATCCGCGCGGTGACCGCTTCCCCGCTGTAGTCGAGAAGCGCCCACCTCCGGGGCGGCGCGGCGAGCGCGGCGCGGGTGCCGTACAGGTCGGCCGCCGCCAGGCAGGGAATGCCGGCGATCCGTTCGCGCGAAAGGAAATTGAGCGGATAGACGAGCCAGTACTCGCCGACCACCGCCTCGACGCCCTGCCGGGTCAGGTCGGCGAAGGCGCTCCGCTCGCCCGCC
>DATMZM010000296.1:0-6841 GCA_035607445.1 Thermoanaerobaculia bacterium
GCTTCGGGCGGCGCTTCACCTCGGCCGGCAGCCGCGAGCAGGCGCTCGAATCCCGCGCCGTACCAGCGGCGACGGAAGCGGATCGCCGACGCCTCGAACCATTCCGGCGCCGAGGGTTCCGAGAGAGCGCTCTGGGCGTGGAGGTGGACGGCGCGAGCGGCCGGGACGAGGCGCGCTTCGAGACCCCGGCGGACGAGCCGCAGCAGCCAGTCGGTCTCCTCGAAATAGAGCCGATAGCCGGGGTCGAACGGACCGACGGCGGCCCAGGCTTCGCGGCGCAGGGCGAGCAGACCTCCAGAGAGCCAGGGGGTGGCGAGAGGATGCTCCGCCTGCCAGTGCCTCCGGGCGTGCTGCCGCCAGTGCGAGCGCGCCCGCTCCGCCCATCTCCCGCCATGGCGGGCGAGAGCCGCGCGCAGCTCGTCGCGCCGGGTCCGCCGCTCGGGAGGCGGCAGGAGCATCCGCCCGCCGCGATCCCAGGTGAACAAGGGACCCGCCACCGCGGCTCCGCGCTCAAGCTCTTCGATCAGAGCGCCGAGGCAATCGGGGCGCACCAGGACGTCGGGATTCGCGACGACGGCGACGTCCGCGCCGAAGTTCGCGAAAGCCTTTGCGACGCCCAGGTTCACCCCACCGGCAAAGCCCAGGTTCTCCCCCGGTTCGATCAACTCGGCGGGAAGGCCCGCCAGGAGCGCCCGCCCCGCGGCATCGCTGCCGTTGTCGATCAGGAGGAGGCGCGCCTCGAGGCCGCAGGAGCCGAGACTCGCGCGGAACGCCGCGACGCATTCCGCCGCGAGCTCCGGCGTGCGGTAGTGGACGACGACGATCGCGAGCTTCAACGCCGCCGGGCGAACGTGCACTTGTTGCAGATGAAGTCGGCCGGCGCAGCCTCGAGACCGTAGATCATTCGCCGCATGCGCGCGAGCTCGGGACCGGCGAGGACCGCGGCGACCGAGCTCGCCGCCAGATCCCCGACGACGTACTTCTCGTCGTAGTCCTCGCAGCAGAGCACCGCCTGGCCGCGCGGCGTGACGTGCAGGTGCTCGAGCGGCCGCGAGCCGACGTTGTCGCAGCCGCGGAGGCGCTTGCCGTCCGCCGGGACCGCCTGACCGATCTGGAGATAGCCGGCGCGGTCCATGACCTCGAACGACTTGACCTCGAAGCGGGAGCCGGCGAAGCGCTCCGCGATCTCGGCGAAGTCGCGCCGGTGGCTCTCGTCGCCCGTGCCGAGGACGACCACGTCCATCTTCTCGGCCAGGACCTTGTCCTTCGCGTAGTCGAGGTTCTTGAGCACGAGCCCGAGGTGGTCCCCCCCGCGCTCGGCCGTGTAGCGGGCGCGATCGAGGGTCGAGAGGTTGATCGACAGGAAGCGGAGCCCGCCCAGCTCGACCAGGGCGTCGATCCGGTCGGGCGTCAACCCGGAGCCGTTGGTGAGCACCGCGGGGGCCAGGCCGGCGGCGCGGATCGTGCGCACCTGGTCGACGAACCGCTTGTCGACCGTCGGCTCGTTGTAATTGATCATGAACACGGCTTCGATCGTGTCGCGGTAGGCCGCGAGCTCGCCGACGATGCGCTCGTAGAGCTCGGTCGGCATGAAGTAGTCCTCGCGCGGCGCGATCGACACCGGGCAGAAGTAGCAGGACTGGTTGCAGACCGTGTGCGCCTCGAGCGAGACGTAGCGGAGCCGGAACCGACGCGAGGGATCGACCCCGGCGGGCAGGAGCCAGCCCGCCGCTTCGAGGCGCGTCCTCTCTGCCGCAGGCAGACCCTCCGCAGTCTCGGACGCGGAGGCGAGGCGCGCGAGAACGGCGAAGTCGGGATCCCCGATCTCCAGGGTCGCTCCGGTCAGCGGCTGGTAGATGCGCTCGGGCTCGACGTGCAGGAACGGGTGGAGGACGAGCGTGGTCGTCTCCTCGTCGGGCAGGACCGCGAGCGCGGTCATCGGGGCGGTCGGCATGTCGAACCTCAAGGGGCGAGCGCTGTGGCGAAGGCGGCGGATGGCTGCCGGCTGCTCCATTCTACGTCCCACCGGTGCTCGACGTTGAACAGGCCGATGCGATAGGCGGCGCTCTCGACCTCGAACCCGGGGCGCAGAAGCCGCTGGTCGTAGACGTGGAGCGCCCTTTCGTCGAGAAGAAAGACGTAGAGGAAAAACTCGCCCTTGACGATCGGGAGCGTCGGGACCTCGAGGACCGCCCGGTAGCTCCGCGCGCCGCGCGCCGCGGGAACGCCGTCCTCGGCGGTCGAAAACGAGCAGACCTCGACGCCGTCCTTCCTGTTGACGCCGACCCCGAGATGGAACTCGAGATCCGGATCGTCCGTCTGCCATTCGATCTCGACCCGGAAGCGCGCCCCCGAGGCGTAGCGCGGGGGTCCGTCCGCGACGTCGTGCCCGGCCGATCCCGGCGGGCAAGGACCGAGACGGATCGCGCCGAGCCGCGCGGGCCCGACCGCTGCCGGTCCCAGCTCCGCCACGCCGCCTCCCGCTTTCGCGACCAGGAAGTTCTCGTAGTCGCGGACGACGCTCCGCACCGGTCCGAGCGCCTCCTGCCGGCCGTTCTTAAGCCAGAGCGCCCGCTGGCAGAAGGCGGAGACGTAGTACATGGCGTGCGAGCAGAACAGCAGCGTCCCGCCCGACGCGACGAACCGTTCGAGCCGGTCCATGCACTTCTTCTGGAAATAGCCGTCGCCCACCGAGAGCGCCTCGTCGATGATCAGGACGTCGGGCTCGACCTGCGTCGCGATCGCGAAGCCCAGGCGCATCGCCATGCCGGTCGAGTAGACCTTGACCGGCTGGTCGATGAAGTCGCCGAGCTCGCCGAACTCGAGGATCGAAGGGGTCTTCTCGCGGACCTCCTCTTCCGAGAGGCCGAGCATCGCGGCGTTGAGCACGATGTTCTGCCGGCCGGTGAACTCCGGATGGAACCCCGAGCCGAGCTCGAGGATCGAGGCGATCTTGCCCTGGACTTGGACGCTCCCAGCGGTCGGCGCGGTGATGCCGGCGAGGACCTTGAGCAGAGTGCTCTTGCCGGCGCCGTTCTCGCCGACGATCGCGAGGCCCTCGCCGCGCGGGAGCGTGAAGCTGACGCGATCGAGAGCCCGGAACGGCCGATGCCGCGGCCGTCCGCCCAGCGCCTCGACGAGGCGGTGCCAGGGCCGCGAGTAGACCCGGTAGACCTTCTGGAGATCGGCGACCTGAACGGCGAGCTCGGACATCCGATCTCATTCTAACCGCTGGGGCCCAAGCGCCCGCGGCCCGGGCTCGGAGCCCCGGAATCGGCCTACTTTCGGCGCCGCAGGCGACGGCGATAGAAATCGACGAGAGCCGGCTTGAGCCCGATCGCCTGCCGGGCGGCGCGGGCGCGATGGTCGAGATCGCGAAGGAGGGGAAGGAGAGCCGTGACGAGGCGCTCCGCGCCCCGGCCGAGGCTGCCGGGGCGATCGATGCGCGCGAGCCACCCGGCGCAATGGACAGCCCGGTGGTCGACTCGGCGGGCGGCCAGGCCGTCGCGAATCGCTCCCGGCGGCTCGAGCGGATGGACGATCCGGCCGTCCAAACCGATCCGCTCGGGTAGAAATTCGTGGCTGAAGAGAGCGCCGCGCGGGTCGAGCGCCGGCAACGCCCCGTCCAGGACGTCGCGCGCCGACTCGTAGAGGTCGACGTCCAGCCAGAGGAGTGCCAGGGGTTCTGTGAAGCCGGCGAGAGACTCGCGAAACCACCCCTCGACGAAGCGCACCCGATCGATCCGGCCGAACAGGCGGACGTTGGCTTCGACCTCGTCGCGCCGGCCGCGGAAATCGCCCGGCCGGTAGCCCTCCTCACCGGGACCGCCCGGGGGCAGCCCGGCGAACGAATCCGCGACGACGAGGTCGCGCCCGAGAAACGCGCAGGCATGGCTCAAGCAGGCCGAGGAAAAACCCTTGTAGCAGCCGCATTCGAGGAGCAGGCCGGGCACGCCCCCGCTCGCGAGCAGGTAGAGATGGTTCGCGACGTGGAGCATCTCCTCAGGCGAGGTGCCGACGCCGCCCGGCCCGCCGGAGGAGCGAGGAAAGCACTCCTCGATCGCGTGAAACGTCTCGTACAGCGACTTGAGAAAGAAGAGATAGCGGCGCGCTGCCGGTTCGGTCCGGGCGGCTCCAACGAGCCAGGAGGCCAGCTCGGTGGCCGGACCGGGCTCCGCCTCAGGGAACGCCTCTCTTTCGCGGGCCGGAAAACCGGCGGAGACGGCGAGCGCGACGAGCTCGGCGGGCAGCACGGAGCCGGGCGAGCTACCGGTGCTCGGGGGCCGCGATGTTGGCGGCGGCGAGCAGCCGCCCAGCCCGCACTTCGACCTCGACTCCGAAGCCTGCGGCGGAGCCGATCGGATGCGCTTTCGGGCGCACGGCGAGCAGCTGCCCGGGCGCCACGACGAGCCCTTCGATCCTTCCGAGCACCGCGCCATCCCCGCCGTTCCCGCCCTCCGAGGAGCGATAGAGCAGATCCGCGCGCGCCGGTCGATCCCCGGGGTTGTACAGGAGGAGGACCGTCCGCCCCGCGGCATTTGCGGCGAGGCCGGTCAAGCGCCAGGTCTCGCCCGCGCGAGCCGCCTCGCGCTGCCCGAGCAGCGGGATTCCCGCAGCCTCGATGCGCGGCAATCGGCGATCCGCCTGGCCGCTCTCGATGATCACCGCACCGAGGCCCGCGCCCCAGCGGGAGCCCGGAAGCTCGCGCCGTTCGTTCGGCCCGAGCTCGAACCGTTCCGCGACCGGAGGCACGACGGAGGGGCCCGCCGGCAGGAATCGGACCTCGACGGCGAGGGGTTTCGCGCTCGGATTCGTCAGCGCGATGGCTCTCGATCCGAAAGCTCCGAGGAGAACGCGGCTGCCGCGCTCCTCCATCGCGTTCGAGTCGGGCAGGAGCGGAGCGCCGGCAGGCTCCCGGGCTCCTTCCGCGCCTTGGCCGAGCGTGGCGACTCCGCCTTGAAACGTCCAGAGGCGGGACGTGACCGTGCCGCCGGAGGTATCCGTGAACGTCGCCGGAACACCGGCGTAGATCGGAGCGGGCGCGGCGAAATCGGTCAGGGGCGGCGCCAGGGTCGTCCGTTTGTGAATGTCGAAGATCGAGAACGCGGCGCGGTAGAAATAATCGCCGTTCCACTTGCCCATCCGGCCGGCGGTCTTGTTGAAGCCCGTCGGCGTGTCGCGATAGAACCAGGTCCAATAGTTGGTGGCGACGCCGCTGAACGGCACCGTCTGCGGAGGCGTCAAGTCGATGATGCCGGCGGGGTTCGTGACGTCGAACATGAACTCGCGCGAGCCGCCGCCGCCGCAGACCTGATCGGATCCGAAATAGAGGTACGCCGCGGTCGAGGAACGCGAAAAGGTGATGAAGTACTGGGTCGTGCCGCTGAACATCGCCTTCGACCAGATCGGCGCGCCCAGCCCCGTGCACCCGTTCGCCGTCGTGATGCAGCTGGCGTCGTAGATGCGGGCCTCGGCGTCGTGGCGGGTCGCGAGGTAATACTTGCCGCTCCCGGTATCCTGCCAGAGGGCCACGCCGTAGACCGATTCCCCGGTCAAGGCGACGAGCTTCTGCACCGGCGAAGCGACGTTCGACACGTCCCAGATCCAGACGCCGCGCGCCGTGCTCCGGCTCGCCACGATGTAGTTGTTCGCGCCGTCGACGTACTGGATCGAGTTGTCCGGACTGATCTGCTTGACCATCACGCCGGGGCAGGCGCCCCCGTTGTCGAGGCAGTTGCCGTAGTCCCGCGCCCGCGTCATGTCGTAGGCGAGCAACCCGACCGTCTCGCCGGTGACCGTCGAGTGGGTATCCGCGAAAACGTACGCGCGCCCGCCGATCGTCGCGGCGTAAACCTGGTTGCCCTGTTTGTCTCCGTCCTGGTACGCCAGGCGCGGATGGAACTTGTCGATCATGTCGAAGATCGCGACGCCGACGGTCGGCTGGCCGATCGTCGCGACGAGATCCCCTTGAACCGCGATATCGGACAGCACCTGCTTGCGCTCGCCGGAAGGCCACTGGCGATAGACCGACGGGCCATCGACCGTCTTCACGAAAGCCGGCCGGCTCGGGTTCGCCTGCAGATCCCAAATCTGGATCCCGTGCGCAATGCCGGCGTACAGGGTGCTGCCGGAGATCTCCAGGGACATCCAGAACGGCTCGGCGCTGCCGTAGCGGCTCGCCGGGACCTCGGGCGTCGCGAATTCGACGAAATTCGTGTTGTCTCGCTCGGGCGGGAACGGGATTCCGTCGACCGGCTGCAGCGCTCCCCAGAGCGAGACGGGGGAGATATGGACCGGCGTCTTGCACACCATGTATCCGCACGATCCGTCGGAGGCGCAGTTCTGAGCGAGCCCCGGCGTGGCCTCGAAAACCGCAGCGAAGCCGGCGACCACGACGAGCGACTTCAACGCGTCTGCCACCAAGACACCTCCGCCGCGAAGTCTTGCTCCGCGCCGCGACCGGCACGGGGCCGGACTTCCAAGAGGTCGGTCCCGACCCGGAGGGGCGAAAAAGGGTGGGCCCGGAGACCGGACCCACCCTCGAGACGACTAGTTGCCGATACGGGCGTGGCTCGCGGTGCAGGCGCTGTCGAGCTGGACCGCATCGAAGCCGACGCTGAACCGGCCCGAAGCATCCATCTCGATCGACACCCACGCCTGAGCCGCCGCCGGATCCTCCGGCGGGTTCGCACCCGCAGGGACCACCGTCGTGTTCAGGTTCGCGAAGATCCAGCCGAAGTCGAACGACACCGGGAAGTCCGGCCCGTCGATCTTCGTCCGCTGCGACTCCGCAGGGAACGGAATCAGGAACTCACCCGGCGGCGGCGGCGAGAACGGCGGC
>DATMZM010000247.1:0-21720 GCA_035607445.1 Thermoanaerobaculia bacterium
CCACAGGGCCGTACCGCCGTCCGCGTGGAGACCCTCGAGCGCCGAGGCGATGGCGCCCAGGTCCCGGGTCGGGCGCGCGAGCAGATGCGGCGCGCTGTCGAAATCGACGAGGAGAGCCCTGTCGCGCGACGAGAGCTCGCGCGCGAGGAGAGTCCGCGCCGCCCGTTCGACGCGCGGGAGCTTCAGGAACATGCTCGCCGACGAGTCGACCGCGAGCCCGAGCGTCAGCGGCAGGTCCCCGACGTCGCCGAAGCTCGCGATCT
This sequence comes from Thermoanaerobaculia bacterium, assembly GCA_035607445.1. GTDB lineage: Bacteria > Acidobacteriota > Thermoanaerobaculia > Multivoradales > UBA5704 > DASYKS01. The sequence continues at coordinate 264 of DATMZM010000247.1, forward strand.
CCTGCGGCTTGCCCGCGCGCAGCAGGCGGAAGTCCTTCTGGGCGAGCCCACGCACCGGGTGCCCGTCGCGGTCGGTGACGACGACCGGCACCTCGACCAAGCGCACGTCGACACGGGCGCCCGGAACCCCCGCGTTGACCAGCACGGCGTCGTCCGTCGTCGAGCCGTCGGCCAGGAACGCGGCGACGCGGACGAACCCGACCGGCCCGCCGCGCGGCACGGCGACCCGGCGGATCCAGGGCGGCGCGTAGGCGGTCGCGGCCAGCTCGTCGTTCCAGGAGAACTCCACCCGCTCGATCCGCGCGTCCTTGGGCGCCCGGACCTCGGCCTCGACCTCGACAGGGCCCTCGGCAGGGCCCGGCCCCGGCTTGACGATCCGCACGGTGAACCCGCGCCGGCTGCGGGCGGCCTCCCCCGCCGCGGGTCGCTCCGCGCCGGCCGGCCCGGAGGTCGAGACCTGGACCTCGCTCGCCTCTCGATCCTCGCGATCGACGAGCGCCGCGCCGAAGCGGCCGGTCGCCGGATCGTCGAGGACGATGGCCACCGGCCCGGCCTCGGTCGGAGCCGCGCCGACGAGAGGCTCGCCGGAGGCAGGGTTCCAGCCCGCGCTCGGCAGGGCCACGGGCGCGCCCGTCAGCTCGTCGAGGAGAGTCCCCCGCAACGAGCCGGCCCCCGCGGAGCGCTCGGTCTCCTCGAGCCGCACCTCGAGCCGGGGCGCCGTCTCGGGGCTCGCGCCCTCCGGCCGCCGCACCTCGACTCCGATCGGAAACGCGCCGTCCACCTCGTCGCCCGAAAGCAGTGCGCGAGCGCGGGCCGCCGCCAGCTCGCCGGGGACCCCGGAGCCGGCGAACGCCGGGGCGCGAATCGTCGACCTGCCGCCGAGGGCGCGCACTTCGATCGGAACGCTCGTCCCCGCGGGCAGATCGGGTTCCTCCCATGAGAGCAGGCGGCGCCGCGCGAGCCCCTCAACCGCCGCCGCGACCTCGGCCTGCCGCGCGGCGAAGGCACCGCCGGTCGCCTCGGCCAGGCGGCGGAGCGGCACCTCGGGCTCCCCGAGCGGCGGCAGACGAACCTCCGGCTCGGGCTTGGGCGCGCCCTTCGGCCGGTTCGGCAAGGTCACGCGCGCGCCGATGTTCCCCTGGCCGGAGCCGAGCTGGAAGCGGCGCAGGTCGGGCAGCTTCTCGTCGCCCAGCCGGAGCGTGAACACGGTCCAGCCGAGAGCGGCCGCCGCCCGGGCGGTCTCGACCGACGCCCGCTCGAGGGCGCTCGGCCGGCCGGCGCCATAGAACGCCGCGGGGTTGCGATCGTAGCCGTCGCTGATCAGGAAGAGAGCGCGCGGCCCTCCTGGGGGCGAGGCGGCGAGCAGCTCGAGCAACCGGTCCTGCTGGCGGATCGCCGTCCGGACCTCGGCCGCGAAGGCCTGCTCGATCTCGTCCGCGCCCGGCACCGGGCTCGCGTCGGCTGGGTCGCGCACAGTGTCCGCCGGGTCCGCCGGGTCGGCTGGACTGGCCGAGCCAGGCTGGCCGCCACTCTTCCGGGTGGCGAAGCGGGCGCGCAGTTGGCGCAGGTCGTCCCGTCCCTCACCCTCCAGGAAGAGCTGCGACAGCACCTCGTCGAGAGGCTCGACAGCGCGCGTCGCGGGCAGGAGCGCCCGCGGCTCGGGCTCGGCGACGTAGAGCTCGACCTCGCCGAGAGCGGTGAGCGCGGGAAGCTGCTCCTCGATCGCCGCCGCGGCGGCCCGCAAGCTCGGCGTGCCGGTCGTCACCCGGTCGAAATAGATCGCGATCCGCCAAGGCCCTGGCTCGCCCGCGCGCACGATCGGGCTCACCGCTGCGATCGGCCGCGGCACACCACCGGCGAGGAGCTCGAGGTCGCGAGCGGAAACCTCGTCGACCGGACGCCCCTTGGCGTCGGTGACTTCGATCGGAACCGAGAGGCGGGCCGGGGGAGCCGCTGATTGAGTGAGGCAGGGAGCGGCGGCGAGGAGGAGAAGCGGGAGGACGGCGACTGCGAGGTGCTTCGGCACCACTGCATTCTAGCGGGTTCGCCAGGCTACTACGCCGACAGGTCCGTTCGAACCCATCGGACCAGCGAGCCCACGGCATGATAGAACTTGCAAGCATGAAAGAAGATAGGGGCGAGTTGGCCTTGAAGCCGATGCCGAGGCGGCTCAAGGTCGCTTTGATCCTGACCGGTATTGCATTGGCCTGGTCTATCTCTACCTATGTCATGGTCGCCGCCATCTCGAGGATGGGCTCTGTTTGGGGAGGCCAGACGCCCGATCTCGGCGCCCTCGCAACCCTACTTTTCGGCTCGTCTTCCCTCCTCCTCGTGGGGCTTTCCATTTTGCTCGCCGCAGCCGCCTTTTTTGGCTGGGAGGCGATGAAGAAAAGCATCGAGGCCTCGGTGAGCCAACGGATCGCCCAGCTCGAGACCGCTCTCCAAGGCCGAGCTTACGCGGTCATCGGTCTCCTGATCGGGACGCTCCATTCCAAACCTGAGCGGCTGGAGCAGGACGAGACGGACAAGGAGTACCTCGCCGAGGCCGTCTACTACAGTAAGCAGGGCCACGAGCTCCTCCGCGATCTGCCGGGGAGGGGACAGTACATGGCCCTGAACAACCTCGTGTACTACTCCTGCCTGCTGGGCCGCGGTCTGGTGCCGCGGCACCTGCTGGAGCAGGCCAAGTCGCTCCGAGAAGTCGCTCAGAAACAACCCGAGTACGCAGCACCCTACCTGCTCACCTACTGCCGCGTGATTCTGCAGTTCGAGAAGACGGCGGACGCCATCCAAGGTGCTCTGACGATCGCCAGAGATCTACTTGATGAGGATTTGACCGAGCTTCAACGAAAAGAGGCCACGTTTTACGTGACCTCTCTCGCAGGCAAGTTGGAGCGGTTGACCGGAGCCGGTACGGCCGGCACCTAACGCCCAGGGTCGATTCCCGTGCCTCCCATGAGAACGGTCTCCTTGGTCGAGGTTGAAGTTAGGTGCTGCCGCCGGGGTCGATCGCCGTCCCGCCGTCGTTGAGTATCGGCGGCCCGGTTTGATCGAGAGCAGCGGGTTGACGCGAGCTTGGCGGAGCCATGACGTGAAAAACGGATTGCGGTAGGTGTCGAAACCCGAACGTCAGCCATAACAGAAGTACAGCCATCCTCCCTCCTTTCAAATGACAAGACACCTTCCCTGCCAAGCCGGTCGCTTGATACGCACCGTCCGGGAGCAGAGAGGATGCCAAGGACGCAAAATCTTGCCGTTTGATGCACCGACAGCGAAGCTAACACAAGAATTCCAGCAAGTCCAGAGTCATGCCTTTCGGCCACCTGCATATCGACATTCCAGGACTACGCTGACACAGCCGAAAGCGACTGAGCAGATCCTGAGGTTCTACTACTGAGGTGCCGCGTCGACGAAGAAGCGGGACGGTGCCCCGGCCTTCTCTTCCGTCAGACCACCACCCGCCGCCCGCCGACGATCGTCTCGACCGCGGCGCCGCGGAGCTTCCAGCCGGAGAACGGGGTGTTGCGGCCCTTGCTGCGGAAGGCTTCGGGGTCGATCGTCACTTCGCGATCGGGATCGAAGAGCGTGACGTCCGCGGGCTTGCCGGGCGCGAGCGTGCCGACCGGCAAGTTGAGGCAGCGCGCCGGGCCGATCGTCAGCAGCTCGATCAGGCGGGAGAGGGTGATCAGGCCGGGGTGGACCAGGCGATCGAGGCAGAGCGGCAGGGTCGTCTCGAGACCCAAGATGCCGAAGGGCGCGCAGTTGAACTCGACGTCCTTCTCGTCCGCGTGGTGGGGCGCGTGGTCGGACGCGATCGCGTCGATCGTGCCGTCGGCGAGCCCCTCGATCAGGGCCAGCCGGTCGGATTCGCTGCGCAGGGGAGGCTTCATCTTGGTCTGGGTCGAGAACGAGGTCGCGGCGACTTCGCGATCGGTGAGGACCAAGTGGTGCGGCGTCGCCTCGCAGGTGACCGGGCTCCCCTTCCTCTTCGCCTGACGGACGAGGTCGAGGCTGCGCGCGGTCGACAGGTGCGCGACGTGGTAGCGGCCGCCCGAATCCTCGAGCAGGATCAGATCGCGCGCGACCATCACGTCCTCGGCCGAGCCGGGGATGCCCGCGAGGCCGAGCCGGGTCGAGATCTCGCCTTCGTGCATGACGCCCTGGGCGGAGAGGTAGAGGTCCTCGGCGTGCTGGATCACCGGGATGCCGAAGTGCTGCGCGTAGAGGAGCGCGCGGCGCATCAGCTCCGAGTTCATCACCGGCTTGCCGTCGTCCGACACCGCGACCGCCCCGGCGCCCACCATCTCGCCGATCTCGGCCAGCTCTTCGCCGAGGAGACCCTTGCTGATCGCCCCGATCGGGAAGACCCGGGCGTAGCCCCAGCGCTCCGCCTCGGCCAGGATGTGGCCGGTCACCGAGCGGTTGTCGTGCACCGGATCGGTGTTTGCCATGCAGGCGACCGAGGTGAAGCCGCCCGCCGCCGCCGCGCGCGTGCCGGTCGCGACGGTCTCCTTGTACTCGAAGCCCGGCTCGCGCAGGTGGACGTGGATGTCGATCAGCCCCGGCGAGACGACGAGACCCGCGGCGTCGATCGTCTCGATACCCTCTCGCGATTCGATCCGCTCGTCGAGCTTCGAAACGACTCCCTCTTCGAGCAGCAGGTCGTAGCGGCCATCGAGGCGCTGGCTCGGATCGACCAGGCGGCCGCCGTGGATCAGGATCGGTTTGGGCGTCGCGGCCATCTCAGCGCGCCTCCTCGTGGACGCCCGAGAGCAGGTAGAGGACGGCCATCCGCACCGCGACGCCGTTCGCGACCTGCTCGAGGATCACCGACCAGGGACCGTCCGCGACATCGCTCGCGATCTCGACGCCGCGGTTCATCGGGCCGGGGTGCATGATGATCGCGTCGGGCTTCGCGCGCAGCAGGCGCTGGGCCGTCAGGCCGAACATCTGGAAGTACTCGCGGATCGACGGGAAGGCCATCCGGCCCTGCCGCTCGAGCTGGATCCGCAGCATCATGACGACGTCCGCGTCCGCGATCGCTTCGTCGAGCGTGTGCGCGACCTCGACGCCGAGCTTCTCGATGCCGACCGGCATCAGCGTCCGCGGGCCCGCGACGACGACGCGCGCCCCCATCTTCTGGAGCAGATGGATGTTCGAGCGGACGACCCGGCTGTGCTCGATGTCGCCGATGATCGCCACCTTGAGCCCCGCCAAGCGCCCCTTCCTCTGGCGGATCGTGAACGCGTCGAGGAGCGCCTGCGTCGGGTGCTCGTGCGCGCCGTCCCCGGCGTTGATCACTCCGGCCCGGAGGCGCCGCGCGAGCAGGTGCGGCGCGCCCGGGTGCTTGTGGCGGATGACGATCAGGTCGGGGGCCATCGCCTGGAGGTTGAGCGCGGTGTCGATCAGGCTCTCCCCCTTCTCGAGGGCCGAGCCCGAGGCCGAGAAGTTGAGCGTGTCGGCCGACAGGCGCTTCTCGGCGATCTCGAAGCTCGAGCGGGTGCGCGTCGAGGCTTCGAAGAACAGGTTGACCACGGTCTTGCCGCGCATCGTCGGGACCTTCTTGATCGGCCGCCGCTCGATCTCCTGGAGCGACGAGGCGGTGTCCAGGATCAGCTGGATCTCGGCGGCCGAAAGGTCGGCGATCCCGAGCAGGTCCTTGCGGCTCCAGCGCACCGTGGGCTCGCTCATCGGGCTCCGGGCTCGCGGGAGGGTTGCGCGGCCCGCTTCAGGATGCGCACCTGATCGGCGCCGTCGGTCGCCGAGAACCGGACCTCGACGTCCTCGTCGGCCGAGGTCGGTACGGCGCGGCCGACGAAGTCGGCCTGGATCGGCAGCTCCCGGTGGCCGCGGTCGATCAGCACCGCGAGCTGCACCGAGCGCGGCCGGCCGTAGTCGACCAGATGATCGAGCGCGGCGCGGACGGTGCGCCCGGTATAGAGCACGTCGTCGCACAGGACGACGACCGCGCCGTCGATCGGCGGCAGCAGGGTCTCTTTGACCACGGGCTGCTGCGCGATCGTCGAGAGGTCGTCGCGATAGAGGGTGATGTCGAGGACGCCGATCGGAACCGCGTGCCCTTCCATCCGGGAGATCTCGGCGGCGAGCGCCTCGGCGAGCGGCACGCCGCGGGTACGGATCCCGATCAGGAGGAGGTCCGAGACGCCGCGGTTGCGCTCGGCGATCTCCCCCGCCATCCGCCGCACGATGCGCGCCATCTCGTCGCCATCGAGGATGGTCGCTTTCGCCGTCAGCTGATCGGACACGTGGGGGGCCTCCCGGAACCGCGCGGGATGGTATGGCGGGGAGGGGACGGTGTCAACGTGACGGCGGGCGGGTGGTGGGCGAGCCGGTTACGAACGAGCGGAGGACCGCTGCGGAAAGACCTCGAAGAACCTCTCGCGCCGGGTCCGCCGCAAGAGCCGCTCGGAGGCGCGGAGGGTTTTCAAGTCGAGCCGCTCGCGACGCAGGCTCTTCTCGATCGCCGCGAGCGCTTTTTCCGGGAGCGCCGAGGCGGCGAGAAGGGGCGGGATCTCGGCGACCGCGACGCGCAGCTCGGCGATGCGCCCCCCTTCGCCCAGAACGACGGCCAGGTCGAGGGTGGCGAGCGCGAGCTCGACGCTGCGGTGGGCGCGGGCGAAACCCGCGCGCGCCTCGAGAAGGCGCGCTTCGGCCTCGGCACGATTCCCGAGCGCGGCGAACAGGCAGCCGTCGAGCCAGCAATACTGGGCGGAGAGGAGATCCCCGTCCCGGGCGAGGAGCTCGGGGCGCAGGGTCTCGAGCAGGAATCGGGCTTCGGGCCGGTGGCGCTCGGATTCGAGCAGGACGCCGATCAGGCTCAAGTGAGCCGCAAGGGTCGCGCTCCGGTCGCGCGGGTCCCAGAGATTGGCCAGGCCGGAGCGCAGGGAGCGAGCGGCGCCTTCGAGGTCGCCGGAGAGAGCCTGCGTTCGGCCGCGCTCGACGCAGGCCCGCCCGAGACCCTCCGGCTCGTCGCAGGACCGATAGATCGCGATCGCCTTGTCGGCCGCCGCCGCGGCCTCGCGGAACCGGCCCAAGTCGCGCCGTAAAGCGGCTTCGACCTCGAAGACGCGCGCCGCCTCCAGCAGATCGCCCGAACCCTGCCGCGCGGAGGTCCGGGCGGCGTCGAGCGCCACCTCGGCGGCGGCGAGATCGCCCCGCAACCGGCACAGGTGACCGGCTTCCGCCCAGGATCGCACCGCCAGGTCGGCGAGCAAGGAGGGGCTGGCCTGCCGCGACGACAGGCGGCCCAGAACGTCGAACCCGATCTCCAGGAGCTCCTCGGCCTGCTCCGGCGCCTCGAGAGCTTCGAAGCGCGCGCCGTCGATCGCGAGCGCGGACAGGTGCCAGCTCGAATACCGCCGCTCGCGCCGGATCGCTCGCCGCCGCGGCTCCTCGGGAAGGGCGCGCAGCTCGGCCAGGAGACCCGCGGCTTCCCGGCGCTCGCGAGCGATCACGGCGCAACGATCGGTGACGTCGTCGAAGCGGAGAGGGAGTCGATCGTCTCTCGCGGGGTCACCCGGCTCCTGCGGCTCCGGCTCCTCGCCAGCCGCCCGGGGGCCGAGGTCGCGAGACCGGACCCGCCGCAGCCCGCGCTGCCGGATGCCGGGGCTTTCCGCAGCCCCATCCCAGACGTGCTTCAAGACCAAGAAGAGCGGTTCCACGGACCTGTCCCAGAGAATGGCTCTCGGAACGGCAACCTCGAGTTGCCCTTCACGAGATCAAGCTGTCGCGAAATGAAATTACCACAGAGCGGCCCGCGCGCACAGCACTTGCTGAGCCGCCCGCGGGCTTCGGGTTCTCAGGACGATTTCAGGATGCGTCGTCTTCGAGCTGGAAGCGGATCTCGTGGTCGGACCGCGCGCGCTTCAAGAACGACGAGACACGGCGCACCAGCGTCACCCGCGCCTGTTCCCGTTCCGCCGCCTGGTAGAGCAGAGCGATGGCCGCGATCGCCTCGCGGTGGATGCCCCGGGCGTTGAAGACGTCGAGGATCTCCCGGGCGATGCGGCGAACCTCCGGAGCCCTCCCCTGCCGGGCGTAGAGGATGGCGAGGTCGAGCGCGACCAGGGCGCCGTCGTAGTCGAGGCCCAGCTCGCCGAAAGCCTGCCCGACCTCGCGGTAGGCGACCTCCGCCTGCTCCGCGCGGCCCAAGCCGGCGGAGACGTTGCCTTCGAGCCAGCGCATGCGCAGCAGGTTCATCCGATCGCCGCCCTGGAGGTAATAGGGGCGGGTGTGGAACAGCAGGGCGAAGGCTTCGCGATAGCGCTCGCTCTCGCACAGCGACCAGATCAGGTTGTGGCGAGCCACCAGGAACACCCTCGGCTCTTCCTTCGGATCGAGCAGCTCGAGAGCGCTCCGGAGCAGAGCGATGGCCGAGTCGTAGTCTCCGATCTCGTTGATCACCATCGCTTTCTGGGTATAGGCGCGCCCGAGGAGGTGACGCTGGCCGAGGCTCTGGTAGATCGCGATGACGCGGTCGTGGAGGCAGAGCGCCTCGGGAAAACGGCGCTGCTCCTTGCGCAGCGAGGCTTTCAGATCGCAGAGGCGAGCCTCCTCGAAAAGACCGGCGCCATCGCGGCAGAGCGACCGGTCCGCCCGCTCGAACGCCTCTTCGGCTCCGGCCAGGTCACCCGAGACGCGGCGGGCGTTCGCGAGCTGCGCCCAGGCGCGGCTCTCGAGATTCTGGATAGCCGAAAGGCCCAGGGCATCCTCCGAGTCGAGGCTGGAAACGAGCTCGAGGGCGATCTCCGCGAGCTCCCGCGCCCGGCCCGGGTCCGCGAACCCGGCGTGGTGGCTCGCCTCGATCAGCTGCTCGCACAGGGCCGGGCTGCGGAATCGCTGGCTGTTGCGCAGCAGCATCCGCTGGCGCTCGATCGGATGCTTCTCGAGCGTCGCGAGAAGCTCTCGCGCCGTCGCGCGTTCCCGGGCGATGCTCCGCTCGGCGATTTCGACGCGCTTGAAGACCCGGTCGAGGACCTCGTCGTAGCGGAGCTCGAGCTCGGCATCGAGCACCGCGGGCTGCCGTTGCGCGCCGGGAGCGTGCTGCCACATCTCGCCCGCCGTCTCCTGGCATCCCGGACAACCCGCGAGCAGATGCCTCAACACCCGGCTCCCTTCGGAAGCCGGCAGCTGCGCGAGCAGGAAGCGTTCCAAAACCTCCCGGCTCGGGTGGTCGCCGCGGTCGCCGCTCATTCCCACCCTTTCTTCTTGCGGATCCCCGCCGCGAACAGCTGGCGGGTCAGGGCGGCCAGGCAACGGGTCGTCACCTTGCTGATGCTCGAAGTCCGATAGCCGAGCCTCTTGGCCACCTCCGGAGGCTCGAAGCCGAGGCCGTAGCGCAGGCTCAGGAGCGACCGGCACTTCGGCGGCAGGCGCTCGATCACGGACATCAGGTCGCGGCGCACGTCCGCGGCTTCCTGCGCGGGAGACAGCGGGACGGCGACCCACTCGAGGACGGTCGTATCCACGGCGTCATAGAGCTTGCGGCGCTGATCCCGCCAGTAGAGGAGGCATTTGTTGCGCACGGTCCCGACCAACCAGGCCTCGGGATCCCGGACGCTACGCCAGCGATAGAGGAGGGCGAGCAGCGCCTGCTGGACGATGTCCTCGGTGTCGATGGGAGGGATTCGATAGCGGATGAAGAGAACCTTGAGGCGCGGGCGCAGACACTCCAGGAACGCCTCGAGGGACGATTCCAACAAAGGATTGTCGAGGACGCTCATCGACAGCGATCACCGCAGCTCTCTGGTTCGATGAAAAGGTACACCTTTCCCGAGCCAAAGTCCAGGCGAGCCTGCTCGGCGCATGGGCCCGGAAGCGAGCCCGCCCGCGGTGACCTGTCCCCGACGACTCCTTCGTCGAGGCCCGGTCCCTACCTCATTCCGTTGTTGTCGATCTGGCTCCCGATGTCGCTATGGATCGCCTCGCCTAGGGTCCTCTCGACGACGTCGACCAGCTGATCGAGCAGGTTGCCGATCCAGGAACCCTCGGCGCTCGCCCCGGAACCGGTCGCAGCGGACGCCGGAAGAGCGATCAGAGTGAGAGCGAGCAGAAAAAACAACGACCGTGCGCAAATGCAAATCTGTCGGACCATTGCGATGTTCCTCCGGTATTGCGGACGAGCCCGCCGTCTGGTCACGCTCTCCGCGTTGGCTTCTAAGAGGTAGGTTTCCGCGCAGCGGCGCCGGAGGACAACCCCGTCCCCCGCCGGGCGCTGCCCGCGGTTCGACGGCGGCACGGGCGCGGCTCAGAAAGCCGCGGCGTGCTCAACCTTCGGAAGAGGAGCTTTCGGGAAGGGTCTTCCCGAACAGTTGCAGAGCGAGCGAGGTGATGCACCGCCGGGTGACCTTCCTTATGCTCGAACGGCAGTAACCGGTCTTCTCCGCCGTTTCCGCCGTGCTGCACCCGAGCCCGTAACGAAGCTTGAGGAGCGAGCGGCAGCGGTCCGGCAGATTGGCGAGGAGCGCCTCGAGGTCGGTTCGAAGGTCGATGCTCTCTTGAGCCGGCGCTTCGCTGGCGGCCAGGAGCTCCAGCACGGCGCCGTCGACCAGATCCCACAGACGGCTCCGGCACTTGCGCCAATAGATGATACAGCGATTCGCCAAGGTGGCGAGGATCCAGGCCTCCGGATTGTGGAGGGTCCCCCATTTGGCCACCAGGATCAGGAAGGTTTCCTGGAGCAGATCCTCGGCATCCTGCGCCGGAATGCGGTAGCGGGAGAGGATCCTCCGCAAGCGCGGCTGGACCCGCTCGAGAAGCTCCTCGAGAGGCTCCTCCGATCTTGGATTCAAGCCCGAGAGGGACATGGCGGCGGTTCTGGCAGTGTGTAACCCAAAGTTACACTACCAGCCTGCCATGACTTTGTCGAGGGTCGAAACGGCCGGCCGACCGGCTTGAGGGGAAAGCGGGCGGGCTCAGAACGTGTCGCGGAAGCGGACTCCCGGAGTCCGCCGGCACTGGCGCAGATAGTCGCTCAGCTCCTGGACCAGGCCGAGCGTCACGCGCTCCATCTCGGCGGCTTTCTGGAACACGATCAGCGCGGCCAGAGCCTCGCGATGGACCTCGCGCGACTGGAAGGTCGGCAGCAACTCGGCGGCCAGGGTCCGCATCTCGGCCATTCGGCCCTGGCGCGCATAGACGCCGGCCAGATCCAAGCCGAGGAGGGCCGAGTCGTACCCCAATCCGCATTCGGCGAGGGATTCGCCGACCTCCCGATAGAGCGTCTCCGCCTGGGACAGCCGGCCCTCCGTCTGCGCGATCTTGCCCTCGAGCCACCGGAGGCGGATCAGGTTCATCCGATCGCCCAGCTCCCGGTACAGGGGGCGCGTCGCGTCGAGGAGGGTGACGGCCTCCCGCAGGCGGCCGGCCTCGGTCAGATAGATGATGAGGTTGTGCCGCGCCGCGACCAGGAGGCGAGGATCCGACTTCGGATCGACGTGGCGGATGCCTTCCGCCAGGCTGTCGATCGCCGCTTCGGTGCGACCCTCGTTGCCGAGGTAGATGCCGCGCTTGACGAGAGCCTTGCCGAGCAGCTGCGCATCGCTGTTGCGCTGGGCGATCGAGAGCACCCTCGAGAGAACTTTCGCCGCCTCGGCGAAGCGCCCCAGGTCACCCAGGAGGGACGCTTTGAGCAGCAGCACGCGGGCCTTTTCGAGGGGGTCGGAGGTTCCCTTCTTGAGCAGCCGCTCGGCTCGGGTGAAGCTCCCCTCGGCGGCGCGGAAGTCGGCGCCGATGCGCTGCGCGTTGCCGGCGATCGCCCAGGCGCGAGCGCGCAGGTCGTAGACCCTGCCCTCGCCGTAGAACTCGGCGCTCAGGAGGTCGGCCGTCTTGACGCCGAGCTGGGCCAGCTCGAGCGCGCGGCTCGGATCCTGGAAGCCGAAATCGTGGGAGCGGTCGAGCAGGAGGTCGCAGAACGCCCAGGTCCAGAAGCGGCGGCTGTTCGCCACCAGCAACTGCTGGCGGTCGAAGGGGTGGAGCCCCAGTTCGCGCACCAGGTGCGACGCCTCGACGCGCTCGGCGTGGAGCGCCGCCTCTTTCTCCGCCAGGACGCGATAGGCGGAGGCGAACGCCTCGGTGTAGTCGAACGATTCCTGCCGCGAGAAAGCACTGCGGCCGAACGGCACGATTCCGGCCGCGATCCGCTGGCAGCTCTCGCAACCGGAGAGCAGGTGCCGGACGATGTCCCGGCTCGCCGCCCGGGAGAGGCTCGAACGACCCAACCGCGCCAACTTTCTCGGATCCGGATGTCGTTCAGTCATCGGGGAGCTCTCTGTGGAAACCGACGGCGACCAGCTGGCGGGTCAGCGCGGCCAAGCACCGGTTGGTGACTTTGCGGATGCTCGAGAGCCGGTAGCCCATCTGCTCGGCGACTTCCGTCGGCCCGTAGCCGAGACCGTAACGAAGCTTGAGCAGCGATCGGCAACGGATCGAGAGCTTGGTCAAGACCCGGTTCAAGTCGAACGCCAGCTCGGTCCGCTCCTGGTTGGGAGCGACGGGAGTCGAGACCAGGTCGAGGATCGCGGTGTCGACGGCGTCGCAGAGGCTCGAGCGCCGCTTGCGCCAGTACATGATGCACTTCTTTTTCAGAGTGCCGATCAGCCAGCTCTCGGGAGTGCGGATCTTGTCCCACTTGTAGAGGAGGGTGAGCTGAGCGTCCTGGAGAATGTCTTCGGCATCCTCGGGCGGAATCTCGAAGTGCCGCAGGACCCGCTCCAGCCGAGGCCGGGATGCGAGCAGCAGCTGATTGAGATTGTCCCGGAGCTCTGGGTTGTGAAGCGTCGTCATGCCGCCGCTGCCCCTCACCGAATTCGAGGCGAAGGGTAGCACCCCCTCCTCCCGCTGTCTAGGATTTCGGCAGTCGCGAGCGAAGACCGTGCGCTCCTTAAGAAGGAGCGCGAAAGCCCGCGTGCGCGGCGGTCCCGCGCGCTTCAGCACGGGGCCGCGGCGGCGAGCGCCGCGACCGCCGGGCGCTTCATGTCGAGCACCCGGAGCTTCTTGCTCAAGCCGACGCGGCTGATCTTGAGCTCGCGCGCCGCCGCCGAGACGTTCCAGCCGTGACGCTCGAGGACGCGAGCCAGCATGCTGCGCTCGATGTCGCGGGCGCGCTGGCGGAGGCTCGACGTGAAGCGCCCGTGGGTCGCGGACCGCCGCAGCTCCGGCGACAGCGCGGCGGCGCGGATCTCGTCGCCCGGCGCGGTCAGGAGAAGCGCCCTCGCCAGCTCGTGCCGGAGCTCGCGCAGATTGCCCTCCCAAGCGTGCGCGACGAGCCGTTCGAGCGCCTCGGGGGCCACGCCGCGGACCGGCCGGCGATAGCGCGAGACGAGCTCGCCGAGGATCCGCTCGACCAGGACCGGCAGATCCTCGCGCCGCTCGCGCAACGGCGGAACCCTCACCTCGTGCCCCCCCAGACGGTCCAAGAGGCCGCGCAGGAAGGTGCCGCGCAAGACGCAAGCCGAGAGGTCCCGGCTCGTCGTGCCGATGATCCTCGGTCCGTCCCGCGCGACGAGCAGGCGCAGGAGGCGGCGCTGGGCGGCCCCGCTCAAGTCCCCCGTCTCGTCGATCACCAGCACGGCGAAACCGGGCGCCCGCCGATCGCCGGCGAGCCGGGAACAGAGCCGCTCGTCGAACCCGTCCGCGCCGATCGAGCGCCAGGTGGCGCGCTCGTCGCACAAGCCGTGCAGCGCCTCGACGGCCAGGCTCTTGCCCACCCCGGTCTCGCCGGAGATGAGGAGAGGATCGAGACTTCGGCTCGCGGTCTCCAACTGAACGACGAACCGGCGAATCGCCAGGCTCCCGCCCGAGAGCTCGAAGGGAATCGAGAATCGCGGCGCGCTGTCGAGGACGTTGCGGCCGAGAACGGTCGACCGCAGGGGACTTCCGTGGACCATGGCTCGGCACCTTGGGCGTCCTCCGCTATCTCGCGGAAAACAAAGAGCGTTTCCGGAGAGACGGAGCACTCGCCATACGAGGTCTTCACTAAAGCCTGGTGCGGGAGGCCCGGGGAACGTGACAGCTTCGACGAGCCGGATTCAGCCTGCCGCGACGTGCTCGTGGGCGTGATAGCTGCTGCGCACGAGCGGCCCCGCCTCGCAATGGCGGAAACCCAGGCTCAGCGCCAGCTCGCGGTGCTGCGAGAATTCCTCCGGCGTGACCCAGCGATCGACCGGCAGGTGCTTGGCCGTCGGCTGCAGGTACTGGCCGACGGTCAGGATCTCGACCCCGGCGCCGCGGATGTCCGAGAGGGTCGACTCGATCTCGGCGCGCGTCTCTCCGAGCCCGATCATGAGACCGGTCTTGACCGTGCCCCGGTAGTCCCCCGCGGCCTTCCGCCGCGCCGCCTCGCGGAGCAGCTCGAGGCTCCGGTCGTAGCGGCTGCCGGGGCGCGCCTGCCGGTAGAGGCGAGGCACCGTCTCCATGTTGTGGGAAAAGACCTCGGGCCGCGCCGCGAGGACGACGTCGAGAGCTTCCGGCACGCCGCGGAAGTCGGGTGTCAGCACCTCGACCGCCGTGCCCGGAGTGCGGCGATGGATCGCCTCGATGACGTCGGCGAAGTGCCGGGCTCCGCCGTCCGGCAGATCGTCGCGATCGACCGAGGTGACGACCGCGTGGCGGAGCCCCATGACGGCGACCGCCTCGGCGACGTGCTCGGGCTCGAGGGGATCGACGCCGGGGGCCGGCCGGCCGGAGGTCACGGCGCAGAATCCGCAGCGGCGCGTGCAGACGTCGCCGAGGATCATCATCGTCGCCGTGCCGTGCTCGCCCCAGCACTCGTAGATGTTCGGGCACCGCGCTTCCTGGCAGACGGTATGGAGGTTCAGGCGCGAGACCAGCTCGCGGACCTTGTGGTACTGAGTCGGCGTCGCCAGGCGGATGCGCAACCACTCCGGCCGCCCTTCCCGGCGCGCGGGCGCCGCGACCTCGGAACTCCGGCCGCCGCCGATTTGCACTAAAGTCTCGCTCATGGCTCCGTAGTCTAGCGGAGACCGCCTGGAGGCCGCCGTCTCACATCCCGCCGCCGACATCGCATGCGCTCGATTGAGACCGCCCTCCTCTCCGCGGCCCTCGCCGTGGCTGCCTTCGCCGCGCCGAGCGCGGCGCGGGCGGGTGCCCTGTTCGAGAACTGCCGGACCAACGACCAGCCCGCCGCGACGCTCCTCTTCCCCTACTTCCGGGTCGATCTCGGCAACCCCGCCGGGGCGACGACCATCCTCTCGGTCGGCAACGCCTTCTCGAGCTCGACCCAGGCGCGCGTCGTCCTCTGGACCAGCTGGGGCGTCCCGACGCTCGCCTTCGATCTCTACCTGACCGGATACGACCTCCAGACGATCAACCTCCGCGACCTCTTTCGCGGCCAGCTCCCGCGCACCGGAGCCGACGTCAGCCCGGTCGGCCCTTTCTCGCTCCCGAAGCCGACGCCTCCGGGCTGCGGCGACCCGGCCCCCCAGGGGCTCGGTCCGCTCGAAACCGAGACCCTGCGCGCCGCCCACAGCGGCCGGCCGATCCCGCTCACCGATCCCCCCGCCTGCGCCTCTTCGCCGAGCGACCGGGCGGACGTGGCGGTCGGCTACGTCACGGTCGACGCGGTCAATCGCTGCACGCCTCCGGCGCTCGCGACGCCGCGGAACACCCCCGCCGACCCCCTCTACTTTTCGGCCGGAGGGCGCGGTCTCGCGAGCGACGCGAACGTGCTCTGGGGCGACTCGATCGAGGTCGATCCGGACCGCGGCTTCGCGGCGAGCGACACCGCGGTCCACGTCGTGGCGGACGCGAGCTTCTTTGCGCCCGGCGACTACACTTTCTATGGCCGGTTCGTCGGCTTCGATGCGCGCGACGATCGCGCCCCGCTGTCGAGCCTCTATCAGGCGCGCCTGGTCTCGGGCGGCGGCTTCGGAGGCAACTCGGAGCTCGTCGTCTGGCGGGACACGCGGGAGCCCGAGCCGACCGTCCACCCGTGCGGCGAAGAGCCCCGCTGGGCGCCGCTCGGCGAGGCGCAGATCGCGTTCTTCGACGAACAGGAGAACCCGACGAGCATCGGGACCGCGAACGCATTCCCCTTCGCCGTTCAGCGCGTCCCGGTCGGCGGCGGCGCGCTTCCGATGGCGACGCCGTTCGGTTGGACGCTGCTCGATCTCTGGCACGACAGCCTGACCCACGCCCAGGCCTGGGTCGTCGTCCGGTCGAACGCGGGAGGCAGGAATTGGGTCTCGCGCCGGGCGGTGCGCGCCGACGACCTCTGCACCTTCGGTCCGTAGATTCCGGATCCGATCAGATCCGGACGTCGAGCGCGACGTCGAGGCTCGGCGCGCTGTGGGTGAGCCAACCGATCGAGAGCAGGTCGACGCCGGTCGCCGCGACCGCCGCCGCGGTCTCGGGCGTGATGCCCCCCGAGGCCTCGGTGATCGCTCTGCCCTTGGCGAGCGCCGCCGCCCGGCGCAGGAGATCGAGCGGCATGTTGTCGAGGAGCACCGCGTCGACGCGCGCCCCGAGCGCCTCTTCGAGCTGCTCGATCGTCTCGACCTCGACCTCGATCTTCACCAGATGTCCGATCGCCCGCCGTGCCCGCTCGACCGCCTCTCCCACGCCGCCCGCGAGCGCGCGATGGTTGTCCTTGATCAACACGGCGTCGTCGAGCCCGAAGCGGTGATTGCTGCCGCCGCCCGCGCGCACCGCGTATTTTTCGAGGGCGCGCAAGCCCGGAGTGGTCTTGCGCGTACAGGCGACCCGGGCCCCGAACGGCGCCACGAGCGCGACGACGTCGCGCGTGACCGTGGCGATACCGGACAGATGGCCCAAGAAGTTGAGAGCGGTCCGCTCGGCGGCGAGCACGGCGCGCGCGCCGCCCCGGACCCGCGCGAGGACGTCGCCCGCCGCCGCGTCGCGCCCGTCGCTCGAGAGCACCTCGATCTCGACGCCCGGATCGAGCCGCCGGAACGCGGCGAGAGCGACGTCGAGCCCGGCGATCCGGCCCGGCTTCCGGGCGACGACCAGCGCCTCGGCGAAGAGGCCGGCGGGCAGCACGGCATCGCTCGTCAGGTCCCCGGCCCGGCCGAGGTCCTCGGCGAGGGCGTTCGCGATCTGGACTTCGTAGAGGATCGGGAGCAGCGGTGCGAGGATCGGAGCCGGATGCGGCGGCTCGAGCGGTTCGGAGGGGTCGGGTGGCTGAGTCACCGCCCGCTCCCCGCGGCGGCGATCGGCGCGGCCTGCGGCAGCGGACCGAGCTCGATGTCGATCTCCCCCGCCTCGTCGAGCGTCGCGATCAGGTGGCGCTGCCAGGCCGGATCCGGCTCGGGGTAGTCCGAGCGGTAGTGGCCGCCCCGGCTCTCGCGCCGCGCGAGCGCGGTCGCCGCGACCAGGCGCCCGGCGCAGAGGAGGTTCCGCGCCTCCCCGCTCAACCCCGACCGCTCGCTTGCGATCTGATCGAGCGCGGCGAGCGCCCCGGTCAGACCGCGCTCGTCGCGGACCAGGCCGACCTGCTGCCACATGATGCGGCGGATCGCGGTGATCGTCTCCGACTCGACCTCCGCGCCGAGGCCCGGCGGGGCGGCTGGCAGGCTTCCGGCCTCCGCGAGCTTCGGATGCCGCCGCGGCCGGGCGACCCGCGGCCGGCGCAGGTCGTCCGCCACGCGCGCGCCGAAGACGAGGGCTTCGAGCAGCGAGTTGCTCGCCAGGCGATTGGCGCCGTGAGCGCCCGTCGCCGAGACCTCTCCGCACGCCCAGAGCCCCGGCAGCGAGCTACGCCCCTGGGCGTCCACGGCGATGCCCCCCATGTGGTAGTGGGCGGCCGGCGCGACCGGGATCGGCTCGCGCCGCGGATCGAGACCTTCGCGCCGGCAGAGCGCGAAGACGGTCGGGAAGCGCTCCGGGAAGCCCTCGCCCACCGCCGCGCGCGCATCCAGAAAGACCTTGGACCCTCGCTCGATCCGTTTCCAGATGGCGCGCGCGACGACGTCCCGCGGCGCGAGCTCGCGGTCGGGGTGCTCGTCGAGCATGAACCGGTACCCGGTCTCGTCGATCAGGATCGCCCCCTCGCCGCGGAGCGCCTCGGTCAGGAGCGGCATCGGATCCGCCCCGCTCGCGAGCGCCGTCGGGTGGAACTGCACGAACTCGAGATCGAGGAGCCGCGCTCCGGCGCGCGCGGCCATCGCGAGGCCGTCGGCCGTCGCCTCGATCGGGTTCGTCGTATGCGCGAAGAGCCGCCCGAGCCCTCCCGTCGCGACGACCACGGCGGGCGCCGCGTGCAGCACCAGCCGGCCGTCGGGATGCCGCGCGAGGACGCCGGCCACCTCGCCCTCGACGACCGCGAGATCGAGGGCGAACGTGCTCTCGCAGACCGCGACCTCCGGCGCCTGCTCGACGGCGAGCGAGAGCGTCAGCAGCATCTCGGCGCCCGTCGCGTCGCCGTGGGCATGGAGGATCCGCCGCCGGCTATGCGCGGCCTCGCGCCCGAGCGCCAGCTGGCCCTGCGGATCGCGGTCGAAACGCGCGCCGAGGGCGAGCAGCGCCTCGACCCGCTTCGGCCCTTCCGAGGTGAGGATCGCGACCACCGCCGGATCGTTCAAGCCCGCGCCGGCCGCCATCGTGTCCGCCGCGTGGAGGGCCGGCGCATCGTCGCGGCCGACCGCCACCGCCACGCCGCCCTGCGCCCAGGCGCTCGAGCCGCCCGAGCCGAACCGGCTCTTGGTCAGGAGGTCGACCCGGCGCGGCGCGGCGCCCAGCGCGGCGGTCAGCCCGGCGACCCCTGTCCCCACGACCACGACGTCGGACTCCCGGATTTCAGCGATCCGAGCGGTCTGCCCGGGCTCGGCGGCCTGAGCGGGATCGCTCATCGCGCCTCCCGCCGGCCGACCGCGAGCATCCGCTCGACCGCGCGCCGGGCGCGCTCGGAGACGTCGGCCTCGACTTCGACCTTCGTCTCCATCGTCTCGAGCGAGCGGAGGATCTTCGGCAGGGTGATCCGCTTCATGTGCGGGCAGAGGTTGCACGGGCGGATGAACTCGACCTCCGGGTGCTCGACCGCCACGTTGTCGCTCATCGAGCATTCGGTGACGAGGATGACGCGGCGCGGCTTCTCGCTCCCGACGAAGCGGATCATCGCCGCCGTCGAGCCGACGAAATCGGCCTCCGCGAGCACGTCGGGAGGGCACTCCGGATGGGCCAGCACCTGAACGCCCTTGCCGAAGCCCTCCCGGTAGGAGCGGATCTGCTCGCCGGTGAAGCGCTCGTGCACCTCGCAGTGGCCCTGCCAGAGGATGATCTCGACCTTCGTCTGGCTCGCCACGTAGCGGCCGAGGAACTCGTCGGGCAGGAAAATGACCCGGTCGACGCCGAGCGACTCGACGACCGCCACCGCGTTCGCTGACGTGCAGCAGATGTCGGACTCGGCTTTGACCGCCGCCGAGGTGTTGACGTAGGTGACGACCGGAACGCCCGGATAGCGCTCGCGCAGGAGGCGGACGTCCTCCCCGGTGATCGAAGCGGCGAGCGAGCAGCCGGCCAAGGGATCCGGGATCAGGACGGTCTTTTCGGGCGAGAGGATCTTCGCCGTCTCGGCCATGAAATGAACGCCCGCGAGCACGATGACCTCGGCCTTCGTCTTGGCGCCTTCCTGGGCGAGGGCGAGCGAATCGCCGCCGAAGTCCGCGACGCCATGGAAGATCTCGGGGCTCTGGTAGTTGTGCGCCAGGATCACCGCGTTGCGCCGCCGCTTCCACCCCTCGATCGCCGCGATGTACGGCGCATGCACCGGCCACTCGAGCTCGGGCACCACCGAGCGCACCCGGGCGAGCCGCGGCGCCATTGCGGCGGCGATCTCCGGGGTGTACGCAAGGGGTGGCGACGATGAGGGGGACTGCGCGGCTGCCGAAAGGTTCATCGGTTCTCCTGTTATGCTCGCCGTGAGCATATCAACGTCCCGAGAAAAGCCGGCGCGCGCCAGCCGGCCTTATCCTAGTCATGAGCATAAACGGCGTCAAGGAACCGACGCATTCCCGGCGCCGGGGCGTCATCCGGCTGTAGAGCGACCCGCCGGCCTACGCGAGACCGAGATCCGCGAGGCTGCTCGCGGTCAGCAACCGCTCGGCGAGCGAGCCGAGCTCGTCGGGCGACGAGATCGCTTCCACCCTCTCGATCGCGCGGCTCGGGAGCGCCGGGAAGCGCTTGCGGAGTTGGCGCAGCAACACCTCCCGCATCCCCTGTTCCTGTCCCCGCTCCAAGCCCTTCTCGAGCCCGCGCTCCAGACCCTTCGCCAGGCCTCGAGCCTCGACCTTCTCTTCCCAGGTGATCGGTCTCATCGCAACCTCCGGGCCGCTCCGGGCGGCGAGCAACGCCGCGAATTCCTCGGCGGCACCGCCGTCCAATTCTAAATACGTTGCCACGCAGTTGAACAGCAGGAATCTCTCGAAGTCGTTCAAGTGCCGCGCTTCGGCAATCCGCTCGAAGCAGGCCCGGCGGAGGCGATGGCGGTCGCCGTCCTCCGGGCGCATTCTCGCCGCGAAAGCCCAGGCGAGCGGCTCGGACCTTCCGAGGTACGCCCCGGCGGGCGCCCGCGACAGACCGAAGCTCAGGTATGCAAAGCGGCAGACCTCGCGATCGGCGGAGACCTCACGATGGATCGCGACCCTCGGTCCCGCCGGAGCGCCCTGCAGATAGAGAACGAACGTGTGCACCGGCAGCCCGCGCCGAAGCCTCAGGAGCCGGTTGTAGAGCCAAAGCCGCGGCGGGATCTCCCACCGATACCTTAGCTCGATCTCGACGTGCAGGAGCAGTTCCTCTCCCGAATGGGTCGTCGCACTCCCGACCAGGTCCATCCGCCGCTCGGCCCCTCGCGGCTGGTCGAGAAACACCTCGGCCGGCTCGAGGACGAGGCTCGCCATCTCCAAGCGCTCGGCCAACTCCCCGGCGGCCAAGTGGAGAAAGTCCGCCGGAAAGGTCCGGATCAAGTCCTTCCAGAGCTGATCGTGCCCGCCCGCCATCCGTCTCTCCTCCCTCCACGGGCCGAAAAGAACCCGTCAACAGGTAAAGACGGAAAACGGGGGGTGCTTTCTTGACACTTGGGGACGCGGGCGAAGGGACGAGGACCCCGCCTCACCCCCGTGAGTGCGATTTTCGGGCCCTCGAATTCGAATTCCGGGTCCGTGAAATCGGTCTCGAGGGCCAGAACTTCGTTTTCCGGCCTGGGACGGCGCTGTTCAGGGGCGGGAATTCGATCTCGCGCGGCTGAAATTCGAAGGTGCGGAGCGGGAATTCGAATTCCGCGGGCCGGAGTCGTCGTCGCGGACAAAAAGACCGAATTCCGTGGCCTGAAATTCGATCTCCGGCAGTCGGAATTCGGTGGCGTCGGCCTGAAATTCGGTTCCGGGAGGCGGAATTCGAATTCTTTCTCCTGAAATTCGGCGGGTACAGCTACCGCCGCACTCCCGGCAAGCCGACACCCGGCGCC
>DATMZM010000201.1:0-26061 GCA_035607445.1 Thermoanaerobaculia bacterium
ATTTCCTCGAGCAGCCGACCGAGCTGCCGCCGGATCTCGCGGGAACCCCGGAAGCGCTCGCCGCGGCGGCCGAGGCCGCTGAAACGGGCGAGACCGGATCGGCCGAGGAAGCAGAAAGCACCGCCGCGAGCGACCGAGACCCTGCGATGGATGAGGAATCCGACTCCGAGAGCACGGAGGCGAGCGAGATCGACTGCGCCGAAGGCGACGAGTCGTGCCTCGCCGAGGCGGAGAAGGCCCAAGCGAGCGAGCCCGCCGAGAAGAGCGCGGAGAAGAGCGAGGCCGGAAAGCCGGCGGTCGGCACGCCCGAGGCGAAAGACCACACCGCCGCCACCGGGGCGACATCATCCACCACGTCGGCGAGCGCCCCGACGAAGGCCAAGAAGCCGGTCCCGCCATTCCCCGGGCACTGCGACAACGGCTCGGACGACGCCTGCTCCGCGAGCCCGGCTCCGGCCGATCCTCCCGGCCACTGAGCGGCGCGCCACCGCGAATCAGGACTCTTCGGACCGACCCGACTTCTTCTTTGCCGCCAAGGTCTGGCGGAGGACCGGAAGTGTCGCATGGTCCTTGTCGCGCCCCGCGTATTCCTTGGTTTCAATGACGGCGTCCAGCGCAAGAACGCCAATCCGTTCTTCTCCGAGCTCGTACCAGATCGTCCGCTCCTGGAGGTCCCGGTAGGTCAGGCCATTGCCGATCGAGGCGAGAAGATCGAGAGCGCCGAGATCGGTCTCCAAAAGATGAATCCGCATCGTCGCGAGCTTGCCGGCATCCGGCTCGATGAAGCGCCCCGCCGGGTCGCGATACCGAGCGTGGAGCTCGCTGAGCATTGCGAGGACGCGGCCGAGGTTCTCGGGGCTCTGGTCGATCAGGACGTCCAGATCCAAGGTCAGGATCGGCGCTCCCTCGAGCAGAGCTGCCACGCCGCCCACGACGATGAAATCGACCCCGTGGCGGGTCAGAACCCGGAGCAGCCCGAGAAACTTAGGGCTCGGCGATGCGTCCACGCCGAAGCTCGGTCAGCCCGTCCACCCAGTCCTGGAGATGCTCGAGGCGCTCGATCGGAGTCAGGTCGAGCATCCACCGGATCAGGGTCAGATCGACGCCGTCGGCGGATTCGGAAGCGGAGGGATCCTCCGACGACTCCAAGGGATCGGTCATCGGTCGAGGAAGGGGGATCGAAGGCACGGGGAAATGATACTCCGTCCTCCTGGCAACTCGATCTCGCTCGAGAGATCTCGCGCCTCAGCCCGTCCGCCGCCAGCGGACGACCCGAGGCCCGGCGGTGAGGTCGAGGACGACGTTCGCTTCGGCATGCCGCTCGCGGCCGGCATAGCGGGCGCGGACGCGGATCGTGCGCTGATCGAGCGCGATCCATTCCACCTCGCTCTGGATCACGGCACCGGCGAAGAGGTGCGGCGCGACGCCCGGAAAGCCGGACGACTCGGCGAGGCCGGCCAACGCGTCGGCCAACGCGGCATCGCAGGCCGCACCGAGCCGGAGCGAGGCGATCTCGCGCTGGGCCTCGCGCATGCGGGCGACCAGGCTCTCGGAGAGGACGGCCAGGCCGAGCGAGAGGACGAGGAGGAGCATCAAGGCGAGCGCGACGGCCGAGCCCCCCTCGCGGCGGAGACGGTTTCGTCTCGCGCTTCGGCCCACCCTCCTCACCATCCGGCTCTCCCGGGCGCGCCGCGCAGAGCGAGCCGCAGCCCTTCGGTCCGCGTCGCGGCGCCGGCTGAGCCCGGAGCGCCCGGCTCCGCCAGGTAGGTGAACGAGATCTCCAGCAGGTCCGATCCCGCCGCGCGCCAGCGCCAGGACCGGAGATCGGCGGCGAGCGGCAGGCGGCCGATCTCGTGGCCGGCCGAGTCGAACGCGGCGCGCTCGAGCCGGGCCTGCGCGAGCTCGAAACGCACGAATCCGGCGTGCTCTCGCAAGGTCAGCGGCTCGTCTGTCCAGCCGTCCGGCGCGGCGCCCGCCGGGGGTTCGAAGCCCTCGGCGCCTTGCACGTCGAACCGCAGCCGGCCGAGCGTGGCGGAGATCGGCGGCCGGCGCTGGTCGCGGACCGAGCGGGCGAGGATCGCGCGGGCGCGAACGCCGAGATCGGCGGCGATCTCGAGCCCGATCAGGAGGATCACGAGCGCGACCAGAAGCTCGACGAGCGAGAAGCCGCGCTCTCCGCGGCGGAGCCGTCTCACGGCTGGTAGACCAAAGTCTCGATCGCGCTCTCCTGAGGATGCCCGCGCACGGCATAGCGGGCGGAGGCGACGACGTGGAAGAGGTGGGGGCGGTCGCCGGGATCGACGTCGAGCCGGACGACCAGGCCGCGCGCCGGCCCGGAAACGCCTTCGAGCGAGGGGCCGACGGCGCCGCTCGCGAGCGGCAGCGCCCCCGCCCGGACCGCCTCGAGGGCCGCCTCGATCTCGACCAGCGCGCGGTGCTGGGCTTCGAGACGCTCGATCGCGAGCGTCGCCTGCTGGACCGCCGCGAGACCCAGGAGCGAGGCGACGCAGAGGAGAGCGAGCCCGACGACCACCTCGACCAGGGTGAATCCCCCCGCCGGTCGACACCGCCCGCGCATCACTTCAGCCACTCGAACAGGTCGTAGTGCTCGCGGCTCATGCCGACACCCTGGTAGACCCCTTGCGCGGAGGCGTTGCGACGATCGACGTAGAGCCGCAGGCCGCAGAGATCGGGATCGGCCTCGACGCGCGCTTTCAACGTCGCGTAGAGGCGCCGGAAGATCCCCCGGCCGCGCGCCTCCGGCGTCACGTAGACGGATTGGATCCAGAGCACCCAGCCCGCCCGCCAATCGCTCCACTCGGGGGTCGTCAGGAGGCAGCCGGCGACGCGGCCCTCGACCTCGGCGACCCAGTATTGCCCGCGCCGCGGATCGTCGAACACGGCGGCGACGCCGCGCCCGACGCGCTCCGGATCGAGATCGAGCCCCTCGGTCTCGCGCGCCATGGCGAGCTGAGACGCCAGGATCCACGGCGCTTCCGTCGCCAGGGCCGGCCGTACCGTGACCTGATCGACCATCTCTCCCCCCTCGAACGAGGCCGGCCCCGGTCCGCTCCGCTCTTCCCCAAGTGGGCTCGGCCTCGGACGGCGAGGCTATCGCTTTCCGGCGCCCTTTCCGGCGCTCCGTCGATCGCCCGCGCTGCGATAGGATCCAGCCTCGACCCCGCGGCGCCTCCTCAGCCGCAATCTCCCGGAGAGAACGAACGCCGATGGGACTCCTCCACGGAGCCGTTGCCTGCACCCGTTTCAACGCGGCCGTCCCGCCCGACGGCCCGGACTTCGACGCCGCGCCGTTTCGCGAGATTGAGCTCGCCTCCGAGGTCCGCGAGCGGATCGGCTTCGTCCCCTTCGAGCCGGGCGCCCCGTACGAGGTGGGCAGCCGGCGCTGGGCCTTCCGCGTCCGCATCGACCGGCGCGTGCCCGACGCCACCGCCGTCCGCGAGAGGGTGCGCGAGCTGGTCCACACGGAGCTCGAGACGACGAACCAGCCGTTCGTCGGCACCAAGCGCCGGAAGGAGCTGCGCGCCCTCGCCGAAGCCGAGCTGCTGCTCCACCAGGCGCCGCGCACCCGCATCCTCGAGTGCGCGTTCGACGGCAACCTCCTCTACGTCGGGAGCACCGCCAAGACCCACCTCGGCATCGTCCTCGCCCTCGTCCGCCAGGCGGGCGTCGCGGCGGAATGGAAGGCGCCCTGGCTCGACGAGGCGCCCGAGGCCGACGAGGCGAGCGACATCGTGATCCCGAAGGAGCCCGGCCAGTCGGTGCTCGGCTGCCGGTTTCTCAAGGCGCTCCTCGAAGATCCGGACGTCCTGATCGAGCCCGAGACCGGGAGCGTCCGGCTCGCCACCCGGGAAGCCCGCGTCACCTTGGCCGGCGGCGTCTTGAACGAGCTGCACCGCCTGGTCGCCGAGGGCGCCGAGATGCTCGCGGCGAAGCTCCTCATGGGCACGATCCAGATGCGCTTCGACGCCCTCTCCTACCGGCTCGCGAGCCTGAAGCTCGAGCCGGTCAAGGGCGAGCACTGGACGGTCGAGCTCGACGCCCGCCTCGCCCAGATCGCGGACGTCTGGGACACCCTGGACGGCAAGTACAGAGCGCTCGCCGGCCAGCTCGGGCCGGCGCCGGCAGGAGAGGCCGCGGCCCCCGTCGAGGCGTAAGGCGGTCGGCCGGTCTCCTTCGCCGCGGGATCTACGGGCAGAGCGCGGCGAGCGCGGCGGCCGTCGGGCTCGTCGTGGTGCTCAAAACGAAACAGACCTTGTTCGCGCCGGTGCCGGTGCGCCCCGTGCTCCCGACGGTCCGGTTGACCCCGACGTACCACTTGTTGGCGTCCGCGCTCGTCGTGTCCTCGCTGTCGGCCTCGGCGTACGGGGCGCTCTCGAACCCGCGGACGGAGTGGACGCTCACGAGCGGCGGATCGGCGGGGTCGCCGTCGTCGTCGAACGAGACCTGGTCCTCATAGATCGTGTACTGGACTCGAAAGCAGCCGGAGGCCGGCACGACCGACGCGGCGACGTACGAGGGATCGGAGATCGCGCGCGCCAGGTTGTCCATGCCGAAGAACTGGAAGGCGGTCGCCAGGTTGTAGGCCTCGGCGTCGTGCTCCGCCGTTCCGACGTCGCCGCCGAAGCCGTCGCAGGTCGGCGAATCCGCGAAATGGATCCACCAGCCGGTGGGGTTGCAGACGTTGACGAAAGCGTCCAACCGAACCCAGCTCGGCGCCAGGTTGATCGTCGCGACCCGCTGGCTGCCGGCGGAGCTGGTGACGGTGATGATGCCGGCCGTGCAGTCGTTGGTCGAAGCGGAGATGTCGAGCGTGCATTGATAAGTGGCCGAAGTCTGTACGGCGGGGCGGGCCGGCGCGGCCCCGAGCAGGCTCGCGAGCGCCGCGGCGAGGGCGGTCGCGCCGCGCGGGAAGATGCGATCGGTGGCCATGGCTGTCTCCTTTCGGTCGTCGCTCATCGCATCGATCCTCACGGGCAGAGGCTCTGGAGAACCGCCGGGTCGGGAGTGGTCGTCGAGCTCAGGACGAAGCAGGCGTTGTCGACGCCGGTGCCGGTGCGTCCGGCCGTGGCCTGGACCATGCGGTTCAAGCCGACGTACCAGCGGTTCGCGTCGGCCCCGCTCGGATCCTCGGAATCCGGCTCGTCGTAGGGCGCCACCTCGAAGCCGTTGATCGAGTCGAGGGTGATCTTCGGGCTGTCCGTGGGATCGCCGTCGTCGTCGAAGAGGATCCGGTTCTCGAGGATCGTCCATTGAACCTTGAAGCAGCCGGAAGCGGCGATCGCGTTGCGCTCGACGATCTGCGGATCGCCCGCGGCGTAGGTCTCGAAGTTCGTGCCGTTCAAATAGGTTTCGGCGTCGTGGGTGGTCGTGCCGGCGTCGCCGCCGAAACCGTTGCAGGTCGGCGAGTCGGCGAGGTGCATGGTGAAGCCCGTCGCGTTGCACAGGCTGCCGAAGACGTCGAGGCGCTTGAAGCCAGCGGCGAGGTCGACCCGCACGGCGAACTGCACCCCGGAGGAGCTCGTCACCGTGACGATGTTCTCGTTGCAGGTGTGGAAACCGAAGAGCGGCGTCACGTTGCACGAGTAGTAGACCGGCAGCGTCACCGCCTGGCAGGTCGAGGGCGAGGCGTGGCAGGCCTCGTTGCCGCTCGGCTGGGCGACCACCTGGTAGGAATAGGTCCCGCCGCCGGCGACTCCGGTGTCGACGAAGGAGGTCCCGGCGACGTCGTTCGCCACCTTGGTGAAGCCGGAGTTGCAACCCATCTCGCTGCGGTAGACGTCGTAGACCACGCCGGCACCGGAGCTCGTCCAGGACACGGTGGTGGCATTGTTGCCGGCGGTGAGCGTCACCGCCGGGACGGCGGGCTGCACGCACCCGCGCAGGCAGGTGTTCGCGCCCGCGTCGGTCGTGCAGGCGATCCCGTGGCGATTGAACGCCGCATAGAGGTTGCACGAATGGGGAGTGCCGTTGTTGAGGTTGCCGTCGTCGTCGTCGACGGCGCGCATCGTCTTCCACCACGAGCCGACGTTGCAGCCGTTCGAGGTGAAAGTGCCCCCGGGCGTGCACGAGAACGCGGCGGTCGCGCTCGAGCGCGAGAGGTACCAGAGGCGCTCGAGCACGTTCCAGGCCGCGCCGCTTCCGGGCGAGGGCAGGTCGCGGTTGGCGAAATCCCAGATCGCTTCGGTGGGGACGTAGGACTCGCAATGCACTTCGCGGCCGCAGGGGCCGGAGCCGAACCCGCAGTGGACCTGGGTGAAATTCGCCACGGTGGCCGGAGTGTTCGAGACGTGCTTGGCCCAATCGATGTCGCGCAGACCGCTGCACGAGGTGCAGGCGTCGCCGTAGGCACCCCCCCAGCAGGCGTTGCTGGTGGCGAAACCGGGGCCGACGCACGAGTCGTGCAGGGTGATCGCCGCTGTCGCGTCGGCATAAGCCTCGCTGCTCGAGCCGTTGAGTCCGTTGCCGTCGTTGGCGTCCACGCCATGGCCGAACTCGTGCAGGATGAACCCCGGCTCTTCGCCGCTCGCTCCGCAGGAGCCCGGGATGGCGCGATAGAGCTGGAGCGTGCTGCCGTTCCAGAAACCGTTGCAGGTGCCGGTGTTGTTGACGTTCGCGGTCAGCTGGCCGTTGAGCCAGGCGTTGCCGGGAAGCCAGCCGAGGGCGATCTCCTTGCCCCGATTGACGGAGTAGAAGCTGGTGCGCGAAGAGCGGGTGTTGCCGGCGCCGCCCACGCCGGGCGTCGTGCAGTTGTTGCCCGCGGCGGTGCCGAAGGGGAGGTTGCCGTTGGCGTTGGTGGTGAGCGAGATCGCCCCGCAGGTGTCGGCGGCGCGGGCGAGCTTGCCGTTGAGCGTCGAGGTCAGCGGCGTGCCGTTGAAGGTATAGATGCCGGCCGTGTTCGCGAACGTTCCGCCGCCGAGGTCGGCGAAGGGCATCGGCCGGACGACTTCGGTGCCCGCCGCGGTGTCGCTCGCGACGCCGCCGCTCGCCTGCGCGTAGCTGTTGGTGTCGACCAGCTCGATCACCTCGCCGGTCGTCGCGTCCACCCGGCCGCGCCAGGTGCCGATGACGCCGTCGCGGCGGAAGGAGATCTCCCACACCGCGAGCAGGCCGTAGCCCTTGCCGAAGGCGAAGCCGTCGGCGAACCGGTCGTCGGCGACGGCGACCGGCAGCAGGTGGATCGAGCCGCTGTCGATGAAGCGGTCGGCGAGCGGATCGAAGCCCCCGAGGAACGCGGCGAGCGCGGCGTGGGCGCCCTCCCTCGTCACCTTGACCGGCGGCGCCGCCGCGTCCGGCGGCGGGAGCCGCTCGCTGCCGAGCTGGATCAGGTTGCCGTGGCCGACGCGGAAGACCAGGCGCGCTCCCTCGATGGCCAACCCACCGCGCACGACGTCGAAATCGACCAGCCAGAGCGCGTCGGAAACGTGGCCCGAGCGGCCGGGCGCGAGCCGCAGCTCCTTGCCTTCGACGCCGAAGAGCTCCGCGTTGCCGGCGACGAACTTGCGCGCGATCGCTTCCAAGAGCGCGAGGTCGGGCTCGGCCTTGGCGCCGAGCGGGACTTCGAGGTCGTCTTTCGTCAACCGGTTCCCGGCGCCGGGAATCCACGGGATCCCGGCGCCTTCGGCCGACTCGACGCGACCGTTGCGCGCGTCGACGAAGGCGCTCCACTCGCCGTGGTCGAGCAGAAAGGCATTCCAGGCGGCGGCGAATCCCGCACTCAAAGGAGCGCCGGTCTCGCCGAGCGGCTGGATCGCCTCGCGCGGATCGAGCCTCGGGTCGCTCCGGACGAAAGCGGCGATCGAGGCCGGCGGCTCGGGCGCCGTCTGGGCGAAGGAGGCGGCCGCCGCGACGAAGCCGAGCAGCTGCAGAGCAAGGCAGGGAGAGGAGACGCGCAGGGCCCTCATGGACACTCTCCTTCTGAGGCCGCGCTCCCAACTCTCGGGAACCGGAGCGCCTGGCACCCGGCCGGGGCCCAGCCTGGGGAACGCTCTTCTGAAAGAGATGGTGTTGATGTCCGGCGAAGACGAGACAACGAAGCCGCCGGCGCGACGAGGCCCGCGCATCCGCGGGGAACGCCGCTTTCGGCCCCGGCGTCCTTCGCCGCTACTGGATTCGGCCGCCGCGGACCGCGGCTTTCCCGCCGCGCCCGACCCACGACCGGCGCCCGGGCGAGGCCCGGCGGACTCTCTCGGCGGAGCGGAGGAGCGCCGAGATCCCCGGATCGAAGCGCCCGGTCGAGTCCGGGAGGAGACCCGAGACGTGGATCTGTTGGACCTGCGTCGGCGTCAGGCCGAACTCCTGGCCGAAGCTGGCCGTGAAGTGGCTGTGGCTCGAAAAGCCGAGATCGAAGGCGATCGTGGTCAGATCCCGGCCGCGATCGGACAGCTCTTCGAGCGCCACGCGCAGGCGCAGCCGGTTCAGGTAGCGATGGACCGGCAGGCCGGTCTCGCGCTTGAAGACGCGCGCCAGGTGATAGGGCGAGACGAACAGCTCGCGGGCGAGGTCCTCGAGGCGCAGCGGCTCGCGGAATCGCCGGGCCAGGAGGCCCTTGGCCGCCTCGACGCACTCGCGATGGGCGCGCGCGGTCTCCGGCCGAACGGGGGTCTCGCCGCTTCCGGCAGGCCGGAAGCACTGGGCGATCGCGGCCTCGGCGAGCGACAGGCCGATCTCCTCGATCCGCATCAGGTCGGCATCGCTCGGCCGCGACAGGAGATCGAACAGCAAGCGCTGGAGCAGGTACCCCTTCGGCGAGCCGGTGGCCCGGATCTCGGGGAAGCGGAAGCTCGCGGCTCCGCGCTCGACCCGGCGCGGGTCGAAGCGGGCGACGATCTCGCACAGCAGGCGCGGGCGCAGGACGAGCGAGCTGCCCCGGTCGCCCGGCCCGAACGGGTGCGCCGTACGGTAGGCGAGCCCGGGGCTCATCATCAGGACGGTGTTCGCGTCGAAGACGACGGAGCGGCCCTCGGACCGGAGCTCGAACGCCCCGGCATGGGTGAAACTGAGGACGTGCCAGGGCTGACAGCGCTCCTCCGAGAGCTCCGGGCCGTGGGCCCGGCAGGTCCAGCGCGAGACGCGCAGGTTGCCCGAGGCGAATAACCAGTCGAGGTCGATCCCCGGCACCCTGGGCTCCGGACCGTCGAGGGCGTTGGGGGATTGGCAATTCGGGGCTTCGTTCAAGGTACGGGAAGGGTTTGGCACGGCGCATCCCTCGCAGTCGAATCCTGCTTGGAAGGCGTCTTCCGAAGCCGGTTTTGATCAGCGAGGGACGAATTCCGCACCGCCCGGGGCGAGCGCCCGCGGGGCGGGGAGGAAGGGGAGCTCGAAGGACGAAAAAACGGCCCCCGGCGAGCACGTCCGCCGGGGGCCGCCGTCTCGCGACGAGACCGTACGGGAGGCTACTCGATCGCGAAGTCGATCAGCGTGACCGGCAGCGGCGTGCACGGGCCCGCCGAGCCGACGTTGCCCAAGGACACCGAGTCGACGAACCAGCCGGTCGCGTTGATGCTCACGTCGTCTCCCTCGTGCCAGCGCAGCTTGAAGCTCTGGCCGGAGAAGGAGGCGAGGCTCGCGGTCACCTGGGTCAGCGCGCCGATCGTGCCGCTGCACCAGGCGCGCTTGCCGGCGAGAGGGTTCGAGAAGCCGCCGTTGACGGTGCCGTTGAAACCGCCCGCCGTGAAATTCGCGTCGGGCACGACGGTCCAGACGGTGCCGCCGTCGGTCGAGATCTCGAGCGTTCCGGCGTCGAAGCAGTTCGCGACCGAGCCCTCGAAAGCGAAGGTGTGGAAGAACGAGAGCGTCGTGCCGGCCTGGGCGACCAGCGAGGGGGTCGCGAGGACCCGATCCGAGACCGTCGGCAGGCTGACCGAATTCCACGAGTGGGTCGGCGTCTGGCTCTGCGCCGTCGACCAGGTCCAGTCGTTGGCCCCGGAGATCGGCTGGTGGGTCCAGCCCGCGTTGTCGAAGCCGGGCGGGGTCTCGAACGTCTCGGTGAACGAGCCGACCGAGATCGGGCCGGTCGGCGCCGCGCTCTTCTCGACCGTGTTGGTCTCTTCGGACGAGTTCGAGCCGTCGACGGCGCGGACCTTGTAGTAGTAGGTCGTGGCGTTGAGGAGCGGCCCGGTGTCGCTGTAGCCCGTGCCGGAGATGCCGGAGGCGATCCGGTTGCCGATCGCCGGCACGAAGCCCGGCGTGGTCGAGCGATAGACGTTGTAGCTGACCGGTCCGGCGCACTGGGGAGTCGCCGCGTTCCAGGCCAGGTTGTTGGTGCAGCCGGCGACCGCCGCGTTGCTCGCCGAGGCGAGGCCGGCGAAGTTGGGCGGCAGCGTGCAGACGCCGGTCGCCGTCGCCTGGACGCAGCCGCTCTGGGCCGATTCGCAAGCGCCCGTGGCTTCCGTGCCGGCGACCCTGTAGGCGTAGGTGATGGCGCCCGAGACGGTGGTGTCCAGGTACGGGCTCGCCGCGACGCCGGTCGCGATCCGGCTGAAGGGACCCGGCGCGGCGCAGGTGCCGACCGCCCGGTAGACGTTGAACAGCGTCGAAGGCGGCGCGCCGTTCGTCCAGCTGACCTGGATCTGGTTGGCGGCCGGGGTGCTCGCGGCGCCGATCGTCGGCGTGCCCGGAGCCGTGCAGGCCGGATCGAAGACCTTGGCGGTCCAGATCTCCTCGCGCGCGCCGCTGCGGCGGTCGGTCCAGGCGGGCCAGAAGGTCCCGGCGATCCCGGACAGGCTGTTGTAGTCGCCGAACTGGTTGCCGTTGTCCTGCCCGCCGGTCGTCTCGTCGGTCTGCGCCGTGGTGACCTGCACCGGGGCCGAGAAGGTGACGCCGTCGTTGAAGGAGGACTGGTAGTAGACGTGGACCTTCTTGCGCGCGGCGTCGGCCACCGTGTCGTAGTACATGATGCCGACCCCGCCGGTCGTCTCGTCGACCACCAGCCACTGGTTGAACTGGTCGTTCAAGCTCGCCTGGTTGTTGATCATCCGCTTCGGCTCCCAGGTCGCGCCGCCGTCGGTCGAGCGGGTGAACCAGATGCGGATCTTGCAGGTCGAGGCGGCGTTCGCCCCCGGCTCGTTCGCCGGAGCGGTGCAGCCGGCCTCGCCCGAGAGGTCGTTCCAGGCCGCGTAGACCAGGTTCTTGGTCGCCGTCCGGTAGGCCCCGCCCGAGATGTAGATCAGCGCGCGGCGGGAGTTGAAGGAAGGGCAACCGATGTCGAAGGTGTCGAAGGTCGTCGCCACCTGGACCGGCGTGCCCCACGAGGCGCCGCAGGTCGTCGATTTGGTGACGAGGACGCGGGCGTTGCCGGTCGTCGGCCAGAAGCCGAACGCGTCGCCGAAGGCGTTCGACTTGGCGTCGCCCCCGATCGCGGTGCCGGTCGACTCGGCGCCGCTGACCTGGATCGGCGCGCCCCAGGTGTTGGTCGTCGCGTTGCGCGTGCTCATGAAGGCGGGCTGGCCGTTGTGCCAGATCCCGTACTGGAAGTCCTTGCACGGCGAGGTCGCGCTGTGGTCGACCCACTGCATCTGCTTGTCGACGTTCGTCTGCGCCGCCGAAGGGGTCGCCTCGAACGCCCAGGTCGCGCCGTTGTTGGCCGAGTTGTAGGTGCGCATGCGCAGCGTGCCGCCGACGATGCCGAGCGTCGTCGACCAGGCGGTGCCGTCCGAGGTCCAGTCGACCGTCGGATCGGAGTGCGAGGCGTCCGTGCCGGTGAACGGCAGCGTCGTCTGGCCCCAGGTCGCGCCGCTGTCGGTCGAGAAGGCGATCGCCTGATGGCCGCCGCCGGTGATGCTGTTGGACGCCGAGATGATCTTCGTCGCGTCCCAGTAGTTGACCCGGATGTCGGATTCGCTGCGCGGCGTCGCCTGCGCGCCCGAGGTCCGGACCTCGCCGCTCACGATCGCAGCCCCCTCGGCGTCGCCTTCGGTCTCCTCGCCCGCCTGGTCCGGCTCGGCCTCGGCCGGCAGGAGGTCCTGGTGGTGGAGCATCCACTCCCAGATCTCCTTGAGCACCAGCGGGTAGCCGCCGGTCGGATCCTCCGAGAGCGGCGGATAGACCGACTCCGGATGCTCCTTGTGCCACCAGACGCGCAGCCAGGGCGGCAGGCCGCGCAGGTCCTTCGCTTCCTCCGGCCGGAGCAGGCCGAAGTCCTGGTTCTCGGCGATCAGCTTGGCGAGCGCGCTCTCGGGCCTGATCGCGACCGGCGACGTCCTCAACTGCGCGTCGAGGGAAGGAAACCGCGGATTCGGCGCGGCCTTCGCCGGGGCGGCGGCGAGCAGGGATGAAGAAACCACGAGCAGCGACAGGAGGACGTGCCTGCGAATCATCGAAGACTCCCGCGGAAAATGTCGCCGGAGGATAGCACGGCCCCGGAAGGCGCCGGTGGACGCCGCGACGCGCCCGGCGATAGAGTGACGCAAACGTTCGCACCCCCCGCGAGGAGTCCCAAACGGCGCCTATGCCCATCCTTTGCAACCTGAAGCAGCACTACGGGAAGGATCACTGCATCGGCGACTGCCCGGCGCGCGGCGAGGGGGCGAGCTTCCGCTACGTCCGGATCGACCATCCCGAAGACCTGCCCGCGCGCGATCCGCTCGCGGTCGACGTCGCCGTGCTCGACATGAACCACGGCTGGCCCAACCTGGGCCACGATTCGCTGATCCACGCCCTGATCGACGCGAGCTGCGATCTGGCACCGGCGTTGCGCTCGGCCGGGCTCCACGTGCGCGTCCTCTCGTTCGACGTGCGGCGGCGCGGCATGGTCCCCGAGCTGCCGGGAGGCCGCTTCGCGCTCTACCTCGGCACCGGCGGGCCCGGCCACATCGACCCGCGGCTGAACGACGGCGTCGCCCCGTTCAGCCAGGGCTTGCGCGAGGATCCGTCCTGGCGCGGTCCGATCTTCCGGCTGTTCGACGCGATCCTCGCCGACCGCTCGACCGCGTTCCTCGCGATCTGCCACACCTTCGGCGTCCTCTGCGACTGGTCGGGCGTCGCCCGGCCGGTCTTGAGGAGCGAGGAGAAGGGGGGCAAGAGCACGGGAGTCCTCGAGAACGTCCTGACTCCGGAAGCCCTCGGCCATCCCTGGTTCGGCCGCGACAGCGACGCCGTCGGATGCCCGGGACGGCGCGTGCGCGTGCTCGACAACCGTCTGTTCGACCTGATCCCCTGCCCGGAGCGGTTTCCGGCCGGCAGCATGCCGATCGGCTACGAGACGCTCGGCGTCGGCGGCCCGCCGGGCGAGGCCCTGACGATGTTCGAATTCGACCGCGACGTCGCGGGCGTCATGCCGCGCGTCTTCGGCGTCAACCACCATCCGGAGATCGTCAACCGCGCCCTCCAGATGTTGATCCTCGAGCAGCGGGTGGATCGCGGCGAGGTCTCGGCGCAGTGGGCGGCGGAGCGGCGCGAGATCCTCACCCGCGTCTATCCCGACGAGGACAGCGACCTGCTGCTCGAGCGCACCTCGACCTGGACTCTCTTGACGCCCATGCGCTTCCACCTCTACCGCCAGGTCCGCCTGCATGCCGAGCGCCTGGGGCGCCCGGTCGACCTCCACGAAGACCAGGCTCTGCGCGACGGACCCGCCGCGATCGTCAACGTCGCCGCGCCCGCCCTCGCCGAGGCCGTCTAAGAGATCGCGAGCGGCGCGCGGTGATTCCGAAGCCACCCTTCCTCTCGGACCTTTCCCCAGAGCTCGAAGTCGAGGCGTTCCGCGAGCTGCAACCCCGCCTGGCGGAGGTCTGGGAAGCCCTGACGATGCGCGACGAGGAGCCGCACACCTCCGTCGTCGTGCCCTCGCTGACGCTCGACCAGTCGGAGCTGCAGAAGCTCGAGGGCGCGAGCTTTTACGAAGAGCGGCTGCTCTTCCTCCTGATCCGCCTGCGCAACCCGCGCGCCCGGGTGGTCTACGTGACCTCGCAGCCGATCCACCCGATGATCCTCGACTACTACTTCCATCTCCTGGCGGGGATCCCGGCGAGCCACGCCCGCTCGCGCTTGACCCTCCTCTGCGCTCACGACGCCTCGCCGCGCTCGCTGACCCAGAAGGTGCTCGAACGGCCGCGCCTGATCGAGCGGATCCGCGACGGGATCCAGGATCCGGCGCGCGCCTATTTGACGGTGTTCAACGCGACGCCGCTCGAGCGCCAGCTCGCGGTGCTCCTCGGCATTCCGATGAACGGCGCCGATCCCGACCTCGCGCACCTCGGCACGAAATCCGGGAGCCGCAAGGTCTTCCGCGAGGCGGGCGTCGCGCTGCCCGCGGGGACGGAGGACCTGCGGGACGAGCGCGAGGTCGCCGAGGCGCTCGTCGATCTCGCGCGCGAGCGGCCGGGCATCCGGCGCGCGGTGGTCAAGCTCAACGACAGCTTCTCGGGCGAAGGCAACGCGATCTTCCGCTACCCGGAGACGGTCGACCGGACGCGCGTGGAGGCGGCCCTGCGAAACCTCGAGTTCTCGGTGGCGAGCGAGAATTTCGACCACTACTTCGACAAGTTCCGCCGCATGGACGGCATCGTCGAGGAGTTCATCGAGGGCAAGGAGAAGGTCTCTCCGAGCGCGCAGCTGCGCATCAGCCCGCAGGGCGAGGTGCTACCGATCTCGACCCACGACCAGATCCTCGGCGGGCCGAGCAACCAGGTCTTCCTCGGCTGCAGCTTCCCCGCCGCGGGCGACTATCGCCTGCGCATCCAGGAGGCGGCGATCCGGATCGGCGAGGTGCTCGCGCGCCACGCCGTCGTCTCCCGGTTCGCCGTCGACTTCCTGCTCTGGCGCGACGATCCCGCGGACGCTTGGGATTTCGCGGCGCTCGAGATCAACCTGCGCATGGGCGGCACGACCCACCCCTTCCTCGCGCTCCAGTTCCTGACCGGCGGCAGCCTCGACCTGTCGACCGGCCTGTTCCTCTCCCCGATGGGCCTGCCGAAGTATTACCGCGCCACCGACAACCTCCAGTCGGAGGCCTACCGCGGCCTGCTGCCGGAGGACCTGATCGAGATCCTCACCGAGAACCGGCTCCACTACAGCCATGCCATGGATTCCGGCGTGCTCTTCCACCTGATCGGCGCCGTCTCGGAGTTCGGCAAGCTCGGCGTCACCGCGATCGCCAACAGCCCGGCCGAGGCCGACGCCCTGTACTTCCAGATCCTCGACGTCCTCGACCGCGAGACCAGCTACGAGCGCAAGGCCCGCGCCAAGGGTGCTCCGGCCGCCTGAGGCGTTCCCCCTGCCCCTTGGAACGTCAACTCGCGTTGACGGTCGCAACGAGCGGGATCGCGTGGTAGCCTTTTCGCGATTCCACTGACCAAGGGAGCGCGCCGCATCGCGCGATCGGGGCGTTCCTCGCCGCCGGGCTCGTCCCGGCGATCGATGACGCTTCGCACAGGGAGGACGACGCCGTGGCCGAGAAACCCGAAAAGAAAGAGAGCCTCACCCGCCGCAGCTTCCTGGAGATGATCGGAGCCGCCGGCGGCGCGTCCGCCGTGTACGAGACGATGGTCGCGATGGGCCTGATGGCGACGCCCCCCGCCGCCGCGGCCCCCCTCCAACTGGGGGCGACCGAGGGGCAGGGAAAGACCGTGCTCGTGCTCGGCGCGGGCGTCGCCGGGCTCACCGCGGCCTATCGGCTGAAAAAGGCCGGCTATATCGTCTCCGTCATCGAGGCGTCGGACCGCATCGGAGGCCGCAATTTCACGGTCAGCAGCGACGCCCGCGACTCTCGCAACGTGATTCGCCAGAACAAACGCGACGACCAGATCTGCAAGTTCGACAAGGGCCTCTACTTCGAGGCCGGGTGCGGCAGGATCCCCTACCACCACACGGCGCTCCTCGCGCTGTGCCGCGAGCTCGAGGTCACGCTCGAGACCTATATCATGGAGACGCGGGCGAACCGGTTCCAGACCCCGCTCAGCCTCGGCGGCAAGTCGACCGCGAACCGCAGGATCGCGAACGACACGCGCGGCTACGTCGCCGAGCTGCTCGCCAAGGCGATCGACAAGGGCGCGCTCGACGCCGAGCTTCCGGC
Source organism: Thermoanaerobaculia bacterium (assembly GCA_035607445.1). GTDB lineage: Bacteria > Acidobacteriota > Thermoanaerobaculia > Multivoradales > UBA5704 > DASYKS01. The sequence continues at coordinate 16,031 of DATMZM010000201.1, forward strand.
GCCCGAGCGGGAGCTGATGCGCGAGCTGCTCCCCTCGTTCGGCAAGATCGACCCCGCGACCGGCGCCTACAAAGGGTCGCCGCGGATCGGATACGTCGAGGAGCCGGGCGTCGTCGACAAGGGTGTCCTGGAGAAGACGATCCCGCGCGAAGACCTGCTCAAATCGAAGTTCTGGGAACACCGCTTCTACCAGCCCGAGGACTACGAGTGGCAGACGACGCTCTTCCAGCCGGTCGGCGGCATGCGGAGGATCGTCGACGCGCTGGCCAGCAAGGTCTTCGGAGGCACCAGCCAGTTCCGGCTCAACGCGCCGGTCAAACGGATCACGAACGGCGAAACGATTCAGGTCACCCTCGCCTCCGGCGAGGTTTTGAAGGGCGACTACTGCATCAGCACGATCCCGTGCCGGCTCCTCCGGCCGCTCCTCGACGCCTCGACGTTCACGCCCAAATTCGTCGACGCCGTGGCCACGCCGCCGCTCGCCAACACCTGCAAGGTCGGCTGGCAGGCCAAGAGCCGCTTCTGGGAAGATCTCGAGGGCGATCGCATCTTCGGCGGCATCAGCTGGATCAACCATCCGGTGACCCAAATATGGTATCCGTCGGACGGCTTCTTCCAGCCCGGCCCCGCGATCTTGACCGGCACCTACAACTACGACTCGGCGAAGGAGAAGACGGCGCAGAAGTTCGGCGAGATGGAGCTCAAGGCCCGCCTCGAAACCGCTCTCCAGGGCGGCGAGCTGCTCCATCCGACCTTCCGGCAATGGGTGCCGGAAGAGACCGGCCTCTCGATCGCCTGGCAGCAGGTGCCCTACCTCGAAGGCGGCTGGGCCGATTGGAACCGCACCAACCCGACTCACAAGGAAGCCTACGAGACCCTGCTCTCTCCGGCCCCGCGCTTCCAGCGCTTCTTCGTCGCGGGCGACCAGATCTCCTACGTGCCCGGCTGGCAGGAGGGCGCCGTGCTCTCGGCCGATCACGTCATCCGTCAGATCACGGGCCGTGCGGCACTCCGCGCCGAGCAGCTGACGATCGTCGAAGCGCCGAGCGCGGCGGACGTGACCGGCTCGAACTGAGCGAGCGAATCATCGCCGAGAAGTGAGGTGCCATGAAGAGCGACCGCAAGACCTTGAATCGCCCGAACGTGATCCTGATCCTGACCGATCAGGAGCGCGCGACGCAGCATTTCCCGCCGCTGTGGGAGAAACGCCGCCTGCGCAATTTGACGCGTTTGAAAAAACACGGCCTGTCGTTCGAGCGCGCGTTCTGCAACGCCTGCATGTGCAGCCCGAGCCGGAGCACGCTCTTCACCAGCCTCTACGTCGCCGAGCACCAGGTGACCGACACGCTGACCTGGGGCGGCCTGTTCTCGCCGACCGAGCTGACCCTCGACCCGACGCTGCCGAACCTCGCGACGACGCTGCGGCCGGCCGGCTATCGCGTCCCCTACCGCGGCAAGTGGCATCTGACCAAGGGAAGCTCGGGCGAGGACAGCATGACCGACGCGGACGTCGCGATCTACGGCTTCGAGGGCTGGACACCGCCCGACGCCGGGGAGGACACGGACGTGCGCAACTTCGGGGGCGGCTACGCCGCCCACGACGCGCGCTACATCGGCCAGGCGGTCGAATTCCTGCGCACGGCCGATCCGGGCCAGCCGTTCTGCCTGACGCTTTCTCTCGTCAACCCGCACGACGTCCTCTCGTACCCCCAAAGCTACACCTACGGCTATACCGACGCCGATTTGAAAGGCGACGTCCGCCTGCCCCCGTCCTGGAACGAGAATCTCCGGACCAACGACAAGCCGGCCGCCCAGGTGCAGCTCCAGCTCACCGCGCCCTTTGGCCTCGGCTTCCTGCCCGGCAAGCAGAAGAAGCTCAACTACGTCAACTTCTACGCCAACCTGATCGCGCAGATCGACGGCCAGCTCGACCCGATCATGGACCTGCTCTACGACCAGAACGACGAGCCGACCGAGCTCGGCCGCAACACGATCGTCATCCGCTCGGCGGACCACGGCGAGATGGGCATGGCCCACGGCGGCCTGCGCCAGAAGGCCTTCAACGCCTACGAGGAGACGCTCCGCATCCCGCTCGTCGTCTCGAACCCGGTGCTGTTCCCCGAGGCGCGCACCTCGGATCGCCTGGTCTCCCTGATCGACCTCCTGCCGACGATCGCCGATCTCTGCGGCGTCGCCCCGCCCTCGGGCGCGCGCGGCACCTCGCTCGCGCCGGTCCTCGAAAACCCCGACCTCCGGGCCTCCGGGCCCTCCGACGTCTACTTCACGTTCGACGACGTCCGCGCCGGATTCCCCAACAACGCGAGCGCGGTCCGGGCGGCGAACCGCGTGCGCTGCATCCGCGAGCAGCGCTTCAAGTACGCCCGCTACTTCGAGGCCAACGGCTCCTACGCGGAGGACTTCGAGCTCTACGACCTCGAAGCCGATCCGAACGAGATGACCAACTTGGCCGGCAACCCGGCCTACAAGAAGGAGCGCGAGCGCCTGGCGAAAAAGCTCGCCCAGCGCGAGCGGGACGCGGTGATCCCGCCGCCGAACCCCAACCCGGTCGGCGGCTGAGGCGGTTTTTCACGGCGCGGGGGCCCAACGGAGGACCCCGGACGCCGCGGAGGCGGACTCGAACGCCCGAAGGTGCTCTTCGACCGTCGCTGGGGAGGCTTTGGAAACCCGAGGGAGCGCTCGGGGCTTCGCTCGGGAGAGATCGAGCGACCGCTGGCGCGCTCCGGGTCTCGCTTGGCGGAGATCGAACAGCCGTTGGCAGGCGCGGGCCTTCGCTTGGGAGAGCTGGGCCTTCGCTTGGCGGAGATCGAACGCCGCTTGGTCGAGTTGGAACGCCGCTTGGTCGAGATGGAACGCCGCTTGGTCGAGCTTGGAGCTTCGATTGGTCGAGCTGGAACTTCGATTGGTCGAGCTGGAGCGGCCATTGGGATCCATCGCCCGCCGATGGATCCCTATCGGATCTCCATCGCAACCAATGGGCGGCCGATGGATCCCTATCGAGTTTCCATCGCGACCAACGGGCGGCCGATGGATCCCTATTTCTCGTCGCTGGGTCCCAAGGGACGATCGATGGATGCCAATCGGCGTTCGATCGCTCCCAAGGAGAGGTTCCGGGGCTCCAAGCGGCTCCAGGCGAACCGATGCCGCCGAATCTCGTTCGCGTTCGACTTTGCCTTACGGCACAATCCGGCGCTACTTCACACCGAGTGCGCATTTTATCGCGTTGTCGAGCTCTTCGAGCTTAGTGCCACTGCACACCCCCATCCTGCGTTGGAGGCAACCGCGAGAAACGGTCAAAATATTGTCGAGGTTGGCGACGCAAGGTGTAGGCAGCCCTTGCCTGCGGCCGAGCGACACCTCTGTTGGGAGGCCGCGGATGGTTTTCGTCACCAGCGTGACAACGACCGATTCGAGGGATGCAAGAACTGCGTCCCGAGTCAGAACGATGACTGGACGCCTACCTGCCGGAAGCGGTAGCTCGGCCCACCAAACTTCCCCTCGCCTCACTCACCGCCATCCTTCCACTCTTCGATCCCCTGGAGATCCCCGACCAGCGCAAGCTGAGTCGCCGCCACTTCGGCCGGCGTCAGATCGGTGATTGCAAAGGCTTCGAGGTACGCCCGAAGCGCCTCTTCGACGAGCGAGCCGATTTCGCGCCCCTGGCGATCGGCGAGGTCCTGCAAGTCCCGTTCGACGCGTGCTGAGACTTCGACGGTCATGGGTCAAGACTAACGAGGGAACCTCGCTCAAGCAAGCCGAGCGGGCTCCCCTCGCCCGCGTCCCGTCTCTATCTTTACGGCACGATCCGGCGAGCCAGGACGTCGTAGCCACCGGCGACCGGGGAGCGAAGATCGTTACTCAGAATTCACTCGATGGTGAAAAAAGGCGAACGCCTGCCAGGGACCACCGTGATCTCCTGCAGCCCCCCTCTGTTTACAGCGAATTTACCGGCCGCTGGCGTTCTTCGTGCAACACTCGTCCGCCGCCGGACGGGCCCTTGCCCGACGCACGCCGGCGGCGGTCGGCCGCGCCAGCCATCGCGTTGGGATTTCATCGACATCTCGAGGCTCGAATGAACAAGCTCATCTCTCTCTCCGTGCTCCTCCTCGTTGCGGCGGCTTCCGCCGGGGCGGCGGAGGTGTTGACCCTCGATCAGGCGCTCGCCGCGGCGCGCGCGAATCAGCCTCTGGTGCGCCAGGCGGCAGCGGCGACCGCCGCGGCCGAAGGGGCGAGCGCCCAGGCGCGCGCGGCCCTGCGGCCCCAGGTGACCGGCAGCGCCAACCTCCAGCGCACGACCGCCAACTTCGTCAGCCGTCCGGGCTCGCTGCCGAGCCAGGTCTCGACCGCCCCGAGCAGCGAGAGCTTCAAGACCTTCGGCTACTCGAACCTGGGCTTGAACGCGAACCTCCTCCTCTTCGACTTCGGCCAGGCCCGGAACCGGTGGCGCTCGGCCCAGGCGAGCGAAGCGGGGCTCCGGGAATCGCAGCGCGCGGCGCTCGACGACGCGCTCCTCGCCGTGCGCCTCGACTACTTCCGGGCGCGCGCCGCGAAGGAGCTCGTCGGCGTGGCGGACGAGACCCTCGCCAACCAGCGCAAGCATTTGGACCAGGCGAAGGGCTTCGTCGACGTCGGCACCCAGGCTCCGATCGCGGTCGCCCAGGCGAAGACCGGCGTCGCGAACGCGCAGGTCCAGCTGATCAACGCGCAGAACGACTACGAGACGGCCAAGGCGGAGCTCAACCAGGCGATGGGCGTCGAGCGCTCGACCGACTACGACGTCGCGGACGACCCGGAATCGGCCATCGACGGCGAGGACGGCGCTCCGGAGGCGCTCTTCCAGGAAGCCTTGAACGCGCGCCCCGAGCTCGCGGCCCTCGCCCACCAGGTGCGGGCCCAGGAGCTGACCGTCAAGGCGGCGCGGGCCTCGCACGCGCCGAACCTCCAGTTGGCGACGGGATTCACCGACGCCGGGCGGCGCATCGACGACCTGACCTGGAACTGGAACGGAGCGCTCGTCGTCGGGGTTCCGATCTACCTCGGCGGCCTGACCCGGGCGGAGACCACGATCGCCGAGGCGAACCTCGAATCCGTCAAGGCGCAGCTCGACGGGGAGAGGCTCGAGATCCGGCTCGACGTCGATCAGGCGCGGCTCGCGGTGCGGGCGGCCAAAGAGGCGCTCGCCGCGAGCGGCGAGGCGATCGAGAGCGCCCGGGAGCAGCTGCGGTTGGCGGAGGGCCGCTACCAGACCGGGTTCGGCGGCATCCTGGAGCTCAGCGACGCCCAGGTCGCGGCCACGGCGGCGGCGCAGCAGAGGGTCCAGGCGCAGTACACGCTCTCCCAGGCGCGCGCCCAGCTTCAACGAGCGCTCGGGCGCAGCTGAGCGGCCGAGCCCGAGTCCCTCGTTCCGACGTCGAGAAGGCCGGCCCGGCGACCTGCCGGACCGGCTGGCCGATTCCCCTACTCGGGCTTCCAGGTCGGCACGCGGCCGGGCGTCCAGGGGGCGCCCGCGGCTTCGAGCCGGTCCTCGATCCCCTTCAAGTCGACCTCGACGAGAGTCCGCAGCTTCTCGAGGAGCGGCCCGAACTGCTCCGCCGCGATCCGGTAGTTCTCCCGGTGCGTGCCGGTCGGCGCCGAGGTCGAGCCCCAGGCTCCGAACACGATCTGCCCGATGCGATCGTTGATCGACGGCGGGAACGCCTCGTTGCGCGTCGAGATCGTCGAGTCGCCGGAGAGCTCGACGTCCAGGTCCTTGAGCCTCCCGGCCACCGCCACCAGATCGGCGTACAGCTTCGGATCGGCGCCCGGCGTCACCTCGACCGCTTTCTCGAGGTGGTCGATGCGGTCCTGCGCTTCCTCGATCGCCTTGCCCGCGCCCGCCGCCGCGCGCTGCAGGCGCGCGACCCGGGTCTGGAATGCCACGACCTCCGAGCGGTCCTTGGCCGGCAGCGACGTGACCCCGATCGGCTGGGCCTCGAACGTCCGGGCCTCCCCGAGCGGCGTCAGCACGCCGTCCACCCGTTTCGCGAGCTGGACCTTGTACGTGCCCGGCGCCGCGAGCGGACCGGCCGGGCCGTGCCCCTCGTCGTCCCCTTCCTCCTTGAGGTCCACGGGATTCGGATCCGGATAGTCGAGCTTCCAATTCACGCGATGGAGCCCCGCGGAGGTCGGACCGGTGAGCTGGCGCACCACCTGGCCCTGCTCGTCCGTGATCGTGAGCACGATCTCCGGCTTCGGCTCGCGCTCCTCGGCGCGCAGCTGGTCCCAGGTCGGGTACGGCGGCTCGTCCTGGTCTTCGCCTCCCATCCCCCTCGCCTTCGAAGCGCTCTCCGCCTTGCCCTTGCCGGAAGCCTTCTTCGCCGCCTCGTCCGCCTCCTTCTCCTGCTTCCAGCGCCGGTCCTGGCGCGTCTCGAGGCCCTCTTTCAAGTAGTAGGTGAAGACGGCGCCGAAGGGAGGGTTCGGCGCGGTGAAGAACGACCCGCCGCGGAAGCCGGGACCCGGATCGCCGCCCGGCGCCGCCTCGATATACATCTTGGCCGGGCGCAGCGGCAGGAGAGCCGCCTCCTGGGTCACCGTCTCGGGCTTGATCGCGCGCAGGGCGGAAAGGTCGTCGAGGACGTAGAACCCGCGGCCGAAGGTCGCGATCACGAGGTCCCCTTCGCGCCGCTGCACGGCGATGTCGCGCACCGCGACGGTCGGCAGGTTCCCCTTGAGCTGCAGCCACTTCTCACCGCCGTCGCGGGTGAAGAAGAGGCCGTACTCGGTGCCCGCGTAGAGGAGATCGGGGGCGTCGGGATCGACCTTGAGCGCGTAGACCGGGCCGGTCGCCGGCAGGTCGCCCGCGATCGCGGTCCAGGTCCGGCCGCGATCCGCGCTCCGGAACGCATAGGGCTTGAAGTCGCCCATCTTGTGGTTGTCGAACGCGGCGTAGACGACGTTCGAATCCTTGGGGTCGGCCTCGAGCCGCGAGACGTAGGTGCGGTCGGGCACGCCGGGGAAGCTCTCGATCTTCCGCCAGTGCTCCCCGCCGTCCTCGGTCACCTGCACGAGCCCGTCGTCCGTGCCGACGTAGAGGAGCCCCTCGACGACGGGCGACTCGGCGAGCGACACGATGTTGCCGTAGAGCGAGGTCGACGCGTTCTTCGCGACGGCGTCGATGCCCCAGATCTTGCCCATCACGGGCAGCTGGTTGCGGTCGATCTGGCGCGTCAGGTCGGGCGAGACCGCCGTCCAGTGATCGCCGCGGTCCTCGCTCCGGAACAACTTGTTGGCCGCGAAATAGACCCGCGTGTGGGCGTGCGAGCTGACCAGGATCGGCGAATCCCAGTTCCAGCGCAGGGCCGGCTCGCCCTTTCCGGGCTGCGGCTGGATGTCGACCTGCTCGCCGCTCTTGCGGTCGTAGCGCACGAGGCCGCCGTACTGCGATTCGGCGTAGACGATGTAGGGATCCTCGGGATCGACCTGGCTGTAGAAGCCGTCTCCCCCCTGGGTGACGAACCAGTCCGCGGAGAGGATGCCGTGGACGTTGTTCGTGCGCGACGGGCCGCCCAGGCTGAAGTTGTCCTGCGTGCCGCCGTAGACGTTGTAGAACGGCGCCTGGTTGTCGACCGCGACGCGGTAGAACTGGGTGATCGACAGGTTGCCGAAGTGCGCCCAGGTCTGGCCGCGGTCGTAGGTCTCGTAGAGGCCCCCGTCGCAGCCGGCATAGAGGTGGTCGGTGTCGTCGGGATCGATCCAGATCAGGTGGTTGTCGACGTGCTTGTTCTTCTCGCCGAGCCCCTTCCAGGTGGCGCCGCCGTCCTCGGTCACCTGGATCAGGGTGTCGACCGCGTAGACGCGGTCGGCCCGCTTCGGATCGACGAACAGCTCCTGGTAGTACTGCGGGCTCGAAGACACCTTGTCGTACAGACGCTTCCAGCTCGCGCCGCCGTCCGTCGAGCGGAAGAAGCCGCCCGCCTTGCGCGTCGATTCGATCGTCGCGTAGAGGGTGTCCGGCTCGGTGGGCGCGATCGCGAGGCCGATGCGCCCCATGTCCTCCTTGGGCAGGCCGGAGGAGAGCTTGTCCCAGGAGGCGCCGCCGTCGCGCGATTTGTAGATCGCGGATTCCGGACCGCCGTCGATGAGAGTCCAGACGTGGCGCCGCCTCTGGTAGGCCGCGGCGTAGAGCACTTCGGGATTGCGCGGATCGACCACCAGGTCGGTCACTCCCGTGTTCTCGCTGATCTTCAGGACCTGTTCCCAGGTCTTGCCGCCGTCGATCGTCTTGTACAGGCCGCGGTCGCCGCCCGGCGCCCAGAGCGGACCCTGCGCCGCGACGTAGACGACGTCCGAGTCGCGCGGATCGATGACGATCTTGCCGATGTGCTCGGACTTCGCGAGCCCCATGCGCTTCCAGGTCTGGCCGCCGTCGACCGACTTGTAGACGCCGTCGCCCCACGAGACGCTGCGCTGGCTGTTGTTCTCGCCCGTGCCGACCCAGACCGTCAAGGAATCCTTGGGATCGACCGTCACGCAGCCGATCGAGAACGACGGCTGGTCGTCGAAGATCGGCGTCCAGGTCGTCCCCTTGTTGACCGTCTTCCAGACCCCGCCCCCCGCCGTCGCGACGTAGAGGATGCTCTTGTCCTGCGGATCGACCGCCACGTCGAGCACGCGGCCGGAGGTGAGCGCCGGCCCGATCCCGCGCAGCTCGAGCCCCGAGAACGTGTCGGCGCTCCAGGGGTCCTTCTTCTTCTCGGCCTTCTCGGCCTTGGCTCCCTTGGCGCCCTTCCCGGCCTTCTTCTCCTGAGCGCTCTTTTCGCCCGCCTTCTCCTTCGCCTTCTCGGCAGCCTTCTCTTTTGCTTCCTTTTTCTCTACTTTCTTTTTCAGTTCTTCGTTCTTCTTCTCTTCCTTCTTCGTCGGATCTTCGAGCTGCGGGCTCGGGGCCTGCGCAGACGCTGCGGGGGCGAGCCCCATTCCGGCGAGGAGCCCCAAAAGGGCGGCGAGGGCGATCGGTGTCTTGGACAAGGCGCTGCACTCCTATTCAGTCGTCGCGCGAAAGTTCGCACGGAAATGGCGGACACGAAGGCGCGTGCAAATCTACGGCCGGGGAGGCCAAAGGTTCGCGCGGTGGGGAGAGTAGCTTGAGTGTGGAGCCGGAGGGAGGGCTCAGGGACCAAACAAGCGAGATCGGAGTTAACGGATTCGTGCTTTCGGTTTTCGATAGACTGACCCTCGTGTCCAATCTTCCTCCCGATCCGGTGATCGAGGCCTACAAGGCCGGCATCGACCGTACGCTCTTGCGCGAGAGTTTGAAGCGCACCCCCGACGAGCGACTGCGGAAGCTGATGGAGCTCCAGCGGGTGGCGGAGGAGCTGCGACGGGCGGGAAGGAAGCTGCGAGAAGGGAAGTGACGGATCTCGAGCAGCTGCTGCGCCTGTTGGCAGAGGCCGCCGGCACCGTTATACGCAGACTCGCCGGACTCTGCGTATAACAGCTAGAATTCGGCCATGCCGGCCGAGCCCCTTCCCGCCTCCGTGCAGACGCTCTACGCGGAGCTCCTCGACCTCGCCATCCAGGCCGAGGCGGGGCGGATCGCCGAGGGCTTGCCCGCCGGAACGTTCGTCGCGAAAGAGATCCGCGGCGCCCGTTACTGGTATCTCCAAGTCGCTCTTGGGACCCAGAAGACGCAGCGCTACCTGGGGCGCGAGACCCCCGAGCTGATTCGCTGGATGGGGGGTGTCACCGGCGCGCGCGAGGTGGGCCAACTGGATTCCGCCCTCCGCGAGCGGCTGGTCGCGATGCTGATCCAGGGCGGAGCGCGCCGCGAAGAGGCGCCGTCCGGGCGCGTGCTTCGGCTGCTCGCCGATCTCGGCGTCTTCCATCGCGGGGGCGTCCTGGTCGGCACCCACGCTTTTCAAGCGTACGGGAACCTCCTCGGCCTCCGCTTCGAGCAGCGCCATCAGCGCACGGAAGACATCCACAGTGCGCACGATCTGGCGATCGCCTTCGGCCTGCTCGACGAGCCGAGAGCGGAG
>DATMZM010000326.1:0-12011 GCA_035607445.1 Thermoanaerobaculia bacterium
GCCGCACGGCGACGTGCGCCGTGCGGCGGCAAATAGCGAGGTGCTGCTACCGCCCTCCCATCCCCAGGCTGGGACCGAAGAGGACGGCATTCAGGAACAGAGGCATGGTGCCGCGCCAGAACAGGCGATAGGCCGGCTCCTGAGCGAAGAGGACGACGGCGCCTTGGCCGCGGGACTCCACGCTCGCGAGCAGGCTGCCGGCCAGGCGTTGCTCGGCTTCGGGGAAGGCGAATCCTGCCAGGAGCGGGCTCTCGGTGGCGACGGTCAGCACGTCCTGCTGCGGATCGCCGGTCGCCTGGAGGACGAGGTCGCCGTCGACCAGGACGGGCGGCGGGCTCGCGATGCCGATCGCGAGCGGATGGCCGGAGCGGACGTGCGTGGCGAACGCGGCTCCCGGGGTGACGATCGGTCGCTTGGCCGCGGCCTCGGCGGTGGCGCTCGCGGCGGCTGCGGTCTTCGCGTTCGCGGGATCGTCGGGGCTTTCCGGATCCTCGGCCGGCGCCTCCCATTTCTTGACCGCGGTCATCTCCTTGTCCTGGAGCCAGGAGATCGCGCCGGCGATCGCGACCAGCTCGCCTCCCCCCTTGATCCAGACGTCGATCCTTTCCTTCATCTTGTCGGAGAGGCGCTCGCCATACCGGCCGTCCGGCAGGACCAGGACGTCGTAGGCGGCGAGGTCGACGTCGCCCAGGCGCTCGATCTCGAGCCGGTCGACCGGCGCCTCGACGTCGCGGTCGAGCAGGAACCAGAGCGCGCCGAACGAGGTGACGTCGACGCCGCTGCCGCCCAAGAGGCCGATGCGCACCGGCCGGACCGACGGCATGTCGCTCGAGCCGAGGGAGAGACCGTCGAGGTCGTACGAGCTGGCGATCCGGGCCGCCCGGAGGCCCGTCTCGTCGAGCACCGCGCCCAAGCGCGCGTCGAGGTCGGCCGGGTTGCCGTAGCGGGGGACGAAGATCGTTCCGGCCGGGAAGGCCGCGGCGCCGGATTCCGTGGAGGTTCGGAAGTCGCGCAGCGCCACCCGCTGGACGATCCCTTGCGCTCGCAGCTTCGCCGCGAAGCGGTAGGAGGCGATCCCTTGCGGCGGCACGAGCACTCCCAGGTTGCCCTCGCCGGAGAGGCCCGTGACGGCAGGGGCGAGCGGGCGCAAAGGCGCCGGCGGCGACGCCGCGTTCCAGACCACGAGATTGAGGGCGAGCGGCAGCGACCAGGCGGTGACGTCGTAGAACTCGCCGTCCAGGTTCTGCTCGAGCCGCTCCTTCTGGCGCTCGATGAAGCGGTCGGGGAGCTGGGTCTTCCGTTCGAGCAGCGCCTCGACGAGCGGCCCGAGGGGCTGGGCGGAGGAGACGACGAAGCTGCCGGCCGGGAACTTCCGCGGCGCGTCGTCCCCCGCGGCCGCACCGGTCGCACCGGCCGCGGCGCCGCCCGCGGGTGCCGGAGCCGGGCTGCCGGCCGGAGCGTGGACTTTGATCTCGGCCGGGGCCGGGAGCTGCTCGACGCGCACGCCGTGGAGCGCGAGGAGATCGGCGAGGCTCCGCGCCTCGGGTTGGTCGGCCGACCAGAGATAGGTGCGGCCGGGGCCGGCTGCCGCGTCGAGCCGGTTGGCGACGAAATCGGCGAGCAGGCGGCGGGAGCTGGCACCCGCCGTGCGCGCGGTCGCGAGCGTCGTCGCGAGATGATGGGCGACGCGGTCGGCGAGGGTGAGCGGAGTGCCGTCGGGGCGGACGATCACCTCGCCGGCATGGCCGCCGCCGGCCATCTCGTAGGTCATGCCGACGGCGCCGCGGAGGCTCGGGTAGGTGTCGCCGTAGCCCGGATAGAAGAAGTCGTAGTTCTCGGCCTTGAAGTAGACCCAGCCGAGGCGGTCGAACGACGAGGCGTTCGCGCGCCCGAACGATTCGAGCCAGGCGAGCGTCCGGCGCGGGATGCGCGGGTGGACCGGCTCGGCAGTGGGCGGAAAGAAGTAGGTCGACTCGGTGCCCATCTCGTGGAAGTCGACGAACACCTGGGGCTCCCAGGCGCGGTAGGCGGCGAGCCGGGCGCGGGTCTCGGGCTGCGACGCCCAGGCCCAGTCGCGGTTCAGGTCGAGCAGGTAGTGGTTCTGGCGCCCGCCCGGCCAGGGCTCGGCGTGCTCGGCCGCGTCGCGGCGGGAATTGGCCGCGCCGCCTCGCCTCTGCTCGTAGCCCGCGACATAGCGCTCGCGCCCGTCCGGGTTCATCAGCGGGTCGATCAGGAAGATCGTCCGGTCGAGCAGGTGCGCGAAGTCGCCTTCGGAGGCCGCGAGCACGTAGGCCGCGCCCATCGCGGCCTCGGCCGAGGACGCCTCGTTGCCGTGGACGCCGTAGCCGAGCCAGACGACGGCCGGCAGGCGTTCCGCGAGCCGCTCGCGCTCCCCCTTGTCGAGCCGGTCGGGGTCGGCGAGACGCTGGTGCTCGCGCCGGATCTCGTCGAGCCGGCCGAGATTGCCGGGGGTCGAGATCGCGAGGAGCGCGAGCCGCCGCCCCTCGACGGTGCGGCCGTACTCCGCGAGCTGGACGCGGTCCGACGCGGCGTCGAGCGCGGTCAGGTAGTCGAGGATCCGCTCCCAGTGGGTGAAGCGGCTGCCGAGCGGATAGCCGAGGAATTCGTCCGGCCGCGGCACCCTGCCGTCGAGCACCGGCAGCTCGAGGCGCTCTCCCTGCGAGAGCGGAGCGAGGAACGCCGCCGCGGGCGCCGCGGAGCCGGCCGAGGCCGGTTCGGCCTTGGAATCGGCCGCCCCGCGCGAGGGGGTGAAGGCGAGGCCCGCCAGGAGGGCGAGCGCGAGGAGCGCGATGCGTCGTTGGCCCATGGAACCTTTCAAAAGAAGCTAGTGCGAGAACTGCGTTTCGGCCGAGATGTTGAGGCGCTTCATCATCTCGTGGAGCGTCGTCGGCTTGACCTGGAGCAGCTCGGCCGCCTTCTTCTGGACGCCGCCCGCGGCCTGGAGCGCCTTGACGATCAACTGGCGCTCGAAATCCGAGACGGCTTCCTTGAACGGCGTGCCGTTCGACGGCAGGACGATCGGCGCCGACGCCGACGGCTCCGACCGGCGGACGGAGGCCGGCAGGAGCTCGACGCCCAGCCGCTCGCCGATCGAGAGCACGACGGCGCGCTCGATCACGTTCTCGAGCTCGCGGACGTTGCCCGGCCAGTGGTAGTCGAGGAGCATCTCCATGGCCGGCGGCGAGATCTCGCGCAGCGGTTTCTCGTTCTCGTCGGCATAGCGGGCGAGGAAGTGGTGCGCGAGGAGCGGGATGTCCTCGGTCCGCTTGCGCAGCGGCGGCAGCTGCACGGTGATCACGTTCAGGCGATAGTAGAGGTCCTCGCGGAACTGGCTCTGGTGGACCATCGCCTCCAAATCGGCGTTGGTCGCCGCGATGATGCGCACCTCGACGCGCACCGTCTCGACCGACCCGACGCGCATGAACTCGCGCTCCTGGATGACGCGCAGGAGCTTCGCCTGGATGTCCAACGGGATGTTGCCGATTTCGTCGAAGAAGATCGAGCCGCCGTCGGCGACCTCGAACAGCCCCTTCTTGGCCGCGATCGCGCCGGTGAACGCGCCCTTGACGTGGCCGAACAGGTTGCTCTCGAGGAGGTCGCCCGGCATCGAGCCCGAGTTGACGGTCACGAACGGGCCGTCGGCGCGCCGCGAGTGGTGGTGGATCGCTTTCGCGACCAGCTCCTTGCCGGTGCCGCTCTCGCCCAGGACGAGGATGTTCGACTTGGCCGGCGCCGCGAGCTGGATCAGCTCGTAGACCTGCTGCATCGGCTGGCTCTTGCCGAGGATCTGGTCGAAGCTGTAGCGCTTCTGGAGCTGCTGGCGCAGGTCCCGGTTCTCGGCGCGCAGGCGGCGCTGCTCGAGCCCCTTCTTGATGGTGAGCAGGACCTCTTCGTTCTTGAACGGCTTCGGGATGTAGTGGAAGGCGCCGTCGCGCATCGCGCCGATCGCGCTCTCGATCGACGAGAAGGCGGTGATCACGACCACCACCTGGTCGGGGTCGCGCTGGCGGATCAGCCGCAGCGCCTCGCGGCCGTTCATGCCGGGGAGCATCAGGTCGAGCAGGACGAGGTCGACCTCCTCGCGCGCGAGGATCTCGAGCGCCTCCTCGCCGGTCGTGGCCGAGAGGGTCGGGTAGCCCTCCCGCCGCAGCAACGTTTGCAGGACGTCCTGGAGGACTTCCTCGTCGTCGACGATCAGGATGCTCATGCCGTCTCGGGCTCGATCTCAAGCGCGCCAGCGGGCGAGCGCGGCAGCTCGACCCGGAAGGTCGCGCCCGCGCCCGGCTCGCTCGTCACCTCGATCCTGCCGCCGTGGCGGGCGGCGATGTCGGCGCTGATCGCGAGGCCGAGGCCGGTGCCGCCGCTGCCGAGCTTGGTCGAGAAGAGCGGCTCGAAGATGCGGCCGAGGTGCTCGGGCGCGATCCCGGGGCCGTCGTCCTCGACCTCGGCGACGACGCGCAGATCATCGCTTTCGAGGCGCACGGCGAGCCGGCCTCGGCCGCGGGGCGCCATCGCGTCGAGGGCGTTCAGGAGCAGGTTGGTGAACACCTGCTGGAGCTCGCCGTCGCAGCCTTCGACCACGACCGGCTCTCGGGGCGGCGTCCAGACGACGTCGATCCGCTTTTTGGCGAAGCGCTCGGCCAGGAGGTCGAGCGTTTCCTCGACCAGCCCGCGCAGGTCGACCGGCCCGCGGTCGCTCGGCCGCTTGCGCGCGAACTCGAGCAGGTTGTTGACGATGCGCGCCGCGCGGAAGGTCTGGCGCTCCATCTTCTGCAGGATCTCGCGGTGCGGATCCCCCTCCGGCGTGTCGTCGAGGAGCATCTGGGCGTAGCTCGAGATGCCGGCGATGGGCGTGTTCACCTCGTGGGCGACGCCGGCCGCGAGGAGACCGAGCGCGGCCATCCGGTCCTTCTCGCGCAGCGCCCGCTCCATCGCCACCCTCTCGCTGACGTCGTGGACGACGAGGACGAGGAGCCGCCGCGCGGGATCGCCCAGGAACTCCGCGAGCGAGGTATGGAGGTGGTGGAGCGCACCCTCCGCGTCCGTCCACTCGGTCTCGACCAGCCCCTCGCCCGGCGGCGGCAGCGGGATCTCGAGCACGCTCGCGATCGCCGCTCCCGGCAGCGTGCCCGGCAGGCGGCCGACGAGAGCGCCGAAGGCGGCGTTGGCCGAGACGATCCGCTCCGCCGTGTCGAGCACGGCGATCGCCGCGGGCGAGGACTCGAAGATGCCGGCGTTGTAGCGCTCGAGCCGGACGACCTCGTCGAGGCGGTCGTGGAGCTGGTCGACCAGCTGCGCGTTCTCGATCGCGAGCGAGGCCTGATCGAGAAGATGGCGGACCAGGTCGAGATCCTCGTTCGACAGCGGATCGCCGTCCACCCGGTAGCCCGCGAGCACGAATCCGACCCGGCTGCCGCGCACGGTGAGCGGGAAGGCGTAACGATAGCCGGCGACGAACAGCGACTGGTCGGCCGGCGGGCTCTCGGAGGGGAGGGCGATCGGCGACAGCCGGCGGTGACCCTGGCGCCAGAAGTCCTCGCCGAGCGCGTCGAACGGCAGGCGGACCGGCGCCTCGCACTCGGTTCCGAACAGCTCGAGCACCGCGCCCTGCGCGAGATAGAGGTTGACCGCCCCGAGGTCCAGGCTCTGCTGGAGCTCGGAGAGGAGCACCGAGCAGAGCCGGCCGAGGTCGCGCTCGTGCAGCAGCTCGCGGCCGAAGCTCGCGAGCGCCTGGCGCTTCCGGAAGGCGCCGCCGTGCTGGACCCTTTCGAGGAGCGTCGAGACGGTTCGCCGCGTCGGCACGAGGAGCGCCGCGATGCCGACGCCGGCGACGAAGGAGAGCAGGTTGCGCGCGGCGCCGAGAGCCGGCGGCAGACCCCTCGAAAGGGCGACGTCGATCAGCGAGAAGCCGATCGCGCCGAGCAGCAGGGTGAGCGTCGCCGACAGCGTGTCGCGGACGATCGCCTCGATGTCCCACAGCTTGTAGCGGAGGATCGCCCAGGCGAAGGTCAGCGGCACCAGCGCGAGCGGCAGCACCGCGAGCGCGGTCCACAGCTCGCTCTCGTGGAGGCCGAAGACGAACGGCACGGCGTAGAGGGCGACGAACGGCAGGTAGCCGCCGGCGAGCCCGAAGGCGATCCAGCGCACCTGCCGCTGCGCTTCGACCCCCCGACCGCGCGCGACGCGCCAGGCGAGGAGGGCGATCGCCAGGATCGCCGCGCCGAGCAGATGCGCGAGATCGAGCCGGTCGAGCGTCCAGATCGAGGCCGCGGTCGGCGGGCCGAAGACGAACCGGCCGCCCGCGAACATCAGATCGGCCTGGAGCACCGCGAGGACGGCGGCCGGCAGGTAGAGGAAAGGCAACAGCCGGCCGCCGCGCCAGCGGGCGGGCCGGAGCGGCGTCGGGAAGATCAGGAACAGATGGATCGTGAGCGGCGCGAGGATCAGCCGGGCGAGCTCGTCGAAGGCGTAGATCGCGCGGTCGAGGCCGTCCTCCGCCGGCATCTTGGGCGACAGCAGGTAGAACGCGGCGGAGGTCAGGCACCAGAGGTAGAACAGGTAGCTCTGCCGCTCGCGCTGGCGGATCAGGGTGTAGAGCCCGATCAGCAGGTAGAGGGCGCCCGAGAGCGCGAGGATCAGGTACGGCGCGTCGAGATCGAAAGCGGGCCGACGGTACGAGACCTCGACCACCTGGCCCTCGCGGTCGACCAGGAGAGCGCTCGCCGGCCGGCCGATCAGGGCGCGCCGCAGGGCTTCATGAGATTGGATCTGCTCGCCGTTCGCGAGCACCAGACGGTCGCCGGCCGCGAGGCCGGTGGCCGGATCGGTCACCTGGACGACGATCGGCGCCCCCTCGACCAAGGAGGGGACGAAGCCCAGAGGCTGGAAGGTTTCCGCCTTGCGCTGAAAGCTCCCCGCGCCGAGCACGACGACGACCGCGGCGAGCGCGAGGGCGAGAGCGAGACGAACGGAGCCGAGGCGTTTCATGGCGGGTACGACGACCGACCGGCGAAGCAGCAGGTTTCGTGCCATCCGAACGATATTTTGAACCGGGCCCAAACTATCCTGTTTCCAGGGGTTTTCGGAGATTCTCTCCAAATTCGCGGACGTCGTTCAACAAAATGGATTCAAGGCGACGAGAGCTCCGGACGAGGTCCGGCAAGGGCAAATCCCCTCGCGAGCTTTCCGCGCGCGCCGAACGGGAGGAAACGGAGAGGAGCGAGGGAACGGGGGCTAGAAACGGACGGCAAAGCCGCCGACGAAACGCTTGCGCAGGTCGTCGCTGGGCGTGTCGTCGCCGGCGCGGTGGACGATGTCCTCGCCCCGGCTGACCTCGACGTCGAAGCGCAGCGTCCAATCGGTGCCGAGATCGAGCAGAAGGTTCAGGTTCTGCGAGACCACGAGGCGCAGCTTCTCCATCTCCATCTCGGCCGGAACGCCGCGGTTCGGGGTCACCGGATCGAGCTCCTGGGAGAGCTTGTGGAAGGCGATGAAGACGCCCGTCTCGGTCGACTTGAACTGCGTGTCCAGGGAGGTGACGAAATAGCTCAGCTTGTTCTCGTAATGGTGGCGGTCGGTCGCGAAGAAGATGCCGCCGCCGCCCGAGGCGAGGCTCGACTCGAGCTTGGTGACCACGTTCGGCGAGATCCGGTGCTGCGCCAGGAACTGGATCTCCGGCAGGTTGTCGCCGCGCACCAGGTAGAGGCTCTCGCTGCGGTCGAGCAGGTCCTCGCTGAAGTAGAGGCGCGAGGTCTCGGTGATCTTGCGCTGCATGGCGCCGACCGAGATCCGGTTGTCGTCCCCCTTCTTGCGCGCGATCGAGACCGAGTAGCACGACTCGCCGCCCTGTTCGCAGAAGTCGCTCGAGCGGAAGAGCGCCGGCACGAAGTCGGTGCGGTCGTCCGTCGCGTTCTGGTAGACGCGGCGGCTAAAGGAGGACTCGGCCTGCCAGTCCTGTCCGAGCTGGAGGACCACTCCGCCCTTGGGCGTGAAGGCGACCGAGCCGTCGCGCAGGGTCGAGAACATTCCGTACTCGACGAGCAGGGCGGGCTGCAGCCGCACGCCGCCGCGCCCGAAGACGTCGACGTTCGAGCGGTCCGTCTGGTCGAGCCGCGTCGGGTCGCGGAGGAAGCCGAAACCGGGCAGCTCCGACTGCCGCTCGCGGTAGCGCAGGCCGGCTTGGAGCGTGCCGCGGTCGCCGATCGCCGCCGTGTAGCTCCCCTCGACGAGCCAGGCGCGGGACGCTTCGGGGATGTCGGGCGGATCGAAGAGGTCCTGCCGGTGGTAGTTGCTCTCGTTCGTGTATTGCGCCGTGAAATCGGAGCGCCCATGGTCGCCGTGGTCCTGCGACCAGCTCACCCGGTAGTGCTCGAAGTCGACGGCGTCGTCGGCTGTGTGCGAGACCGACTCCAACCGGTTGGACAGCGAGCTGACCGAGATCCGGCTGCTCGGGCCGTTCTCGAGATCGAGCGAGAGGGAACGGACCTCGCCGTCGGTATACGAGCGCGCCGTCGCCTGGTCTTCGCCGGCGAGCTGGAGCACCTTGCCGGTCAGGCCCACCTGCATGCGGCCGAGCCGGCCTTCGACCCCGACCTGCCCGCCTTTGAGCTGGGCGAGCTCTCCCGCGCGGTTTTCCGAGATGCCCGAGATGCCTTGGAGCTCGGTCTGGAAGCCAGAGACGTCGGGTGGGACGACCAGGCCGGAGGCCGCGGCCTCCTGGGCGCTGTTCGCTTCGATCTCGCGCAGCACGTCCGCGGGGATCTTGGAGCGAAGCTTCCAGAAGTCGTTGCCGGCACCGCCGGCGCCGGCCGTCTGGCGCGCGAGCTGGATCTCGAGGAACTGGTAGGCCGCCGCCGTCGTGCGCGTCAAGCGGACGACCGCGGGCACGAACCCCGGGCGGTGGGCGATGAAGTTGTAGACCCCGGGGGGAAGATCGGCGAAACGGAAGTTGCCCTCGAGGTCGGTGGTGACCTTCTTGAGGCTCAGATCGACCACGTGGTAGGCGTAGACCGCCGCCGCGCCGAGGGGCGAGCTCCCGCCCACGACGCGCCCCGCGACCGCTCCGGGGCCGGTTCCGATGTCCGCACTGCCCGGAACGGCCGCCAGAAGGAGGGTCGCGAAAAGGACGGTGACGCTGTTGCGGCTCACGATCGCCATTCCCCTATTCCCACGTGTCGCCGAGTTTAGACCCGGCGGAGGCGGGCGTCAAACCCCCGGGACGAGCGGTCGGAGGAAGGGACGAACGGGGAACGTCCCCTTCGCTCTCTCCTTGCTGGATTTCGACAGGACTTGACCGCGAAGACAGCTCTGCGTAACATCCTGGAAGACAAATCGCCAAGCAGAGGGATCGCGGCCGAGTCTCGAATCCGCTCGCGGTGAGTCGGTTTCCGGGCTTGTCTCCGCGCCGAGGAGCAAAGCCATGATCGATCGTCGTTCGATTTTCCTCCGCCTCGCCTGCACGCTGGCTCTCTTGCCGGTCTGGGGTTGCCCCAAGAAGCCTCCGGTCTCGGCCGAGGTCCAGGACGAAGCGCTTCAGGTCGGCCGGACGGTGGAGACGTTCCCGGCGGCGGACGAAGACTACTTCCACGAGATGGACGGAGGCGTCGCGCTCACCGCCGACGAGGCGAAGGGGCGCGACAACTGGCTCGTCTGGACGGGCGGGAACGACCGCTTCTGGGACCTCATCTCGAAGAAGAGCCTGGGGAACCTCGACCTGCTCAAGACGATCTCCTCCCACTCGGCCCTGAACTACGGGCGTCACAACCGCTGGCACTATCTGGGCCTGGTCAACGAGCCCTGCTTCGAGGAGGCCAAGGGGCCCGACCCCTCCCGCTTCGATCTCTGGCTCGACCAGCGCCGTTCCGACTGCCCGCCGGATCCGTTCGAGAACGAGGCGAAGTACCCCGGAGTGAAGCTCCGGGCGCGCGGCGAGAGCCTTCCGGACGGCAAGAGCCTGCCGGTCGGCTCGTACTACGGCTGGCCGACCGGCGTCATCGGGTTGCGGCTCTTCCCGAACCCGGACTTCGACAAGGCGGCGGCCGAGAAGTGGAACGCGAAGCGCTACTACGAGGATTCCACCTACTACCTGTCGAAGGACCTCGTGAAGCCCTATCGCGTCGGCATGTCGTGCGCCTTCTGCCACGTCGGGCCGAATCCGGTCCATCCCCCGGCCGACCCGGAGAAACCGCAGTGGGCCGACCTGAGCTCGAACGTTGGCGCCCAGTACCTGTGGATCGATCGCATCTTCTCCTTCGAGCCCGATCCGACGAGCTTCGTCTTTCAGCTCTTCCACACCTCGCGGCCGGGCGCTCTCGACACCTCGCTGGTCTCGACCGACAACATCAACAACCCGCGCACCATGAACGCCGTCTATGCCCTGGGGCCGCGGCTCGAGCAGGGGCTGCGCTGGGGCAAGGAATCCCTCGCCGGCGGCGGGCTCAACAACCGCCAGTTCAACGACTTCGTCAAGGAGGGTCCGCTCACCCGCTTCTTCCAGCCGCCCGGCACGGTCTGGACGCCGCGGGTGCTCAAGGACGGCTCCGACTCGGTCGGAGCCCTCGGCGCCCTCAATCGGGTGTTCCTCAACATCGGCCTGTTCAGCGAAGAGTGGCTGCGCCACTTCAACGCCCTGGTCGGCGGCAAGCCGATCACGCCGATCGAGATCGCGGTGGCGCGCAAGAACTCGACCTATTGGCTGGCCACCGAACAGCAGACCCCCGATCTCGCCCTCTTCTTCCTCAAGAGCACGGCGCCGCACAGGCTCAAGGACGCGCCGGGCGGCTCCGCCTACCTGACCCAGGACCCGAAGGTCCTCGACCGCGGCAAGGTGGTGTTCGCCGAAACCTGCGCGCGCTGCCATTCGAGCAAGCTGCCCAAGCCGGCCGAGGGGGTCGACCCGGACGGCTGCGCCGGGCCGGGGTATCTCGACTGCTTCGATCGCTACTGGCAATGGACCAAGACCCCGGCCTTCAAGGCCGCGATGACCCAAATCGTGGAGGCGCCCGATTTTCTCGACGGCAACTTTCTCTCGACCGAGCTGCGCATTCCGGTGACCCTGCTCCAGACCAACGCCTGCAGCCCGCTCGCCACCAACGCGCTGGGGGGGAACATCTGGGACAACTTCTCCTCGCAGAGCTACAAGGACCTGCCGTCGGTCGGCAAGATCACGGTGCACCATCCGATCACCGGCGCGGCATGGCAGTACGACATGCCGGCCGGCGGGCGGGGCTACACCCGGCCCGCTTCGTTGATCAGCCTCTGGTCGACGGCCCCCTTCCTCCTCAACAACACGGTCGGGCCCTTCGATCCCGAGCCTTCGGTCGAGGGGCGCATGCGCTCGTTCAACGCCTCGATCGAGCAGATGTTGTGGCCGGACAAGCGCGACAAGGACGCGAAGTTCGGCGACAGGGTCTTCGGCGCCATCGATCGCACGACGGTGCCGAGCTATCTGCGGGTTCCGGCCGGCTTCATCCCCGACAAGTTCCGCCCGCTGCTCGCCTTCGGCAAGGACGTCGCTCCCTGGCTGGCGGGCGAGGGCGGCATCGAGATCGGGCCGATCCCCGCCGGCACGCCGGTCAACCTGCTCACCAATCTCGATCTCTTGGGGGAGGTCAAGGGCGACGCGGCGAGGGCCAAGCGCGCCGTGGAGGTCGTGAGCCTCCTCTTGAAGATCAAGCACGATCTCAAGGGGCTGCCCAAGGACGCCACCGACGCCCAGGCGAGCGCGGCCTTCGCCAACCTGGTCGAACCGCTGCTCAAGTTCAGCAAGTGTCCGGACTTCGAGGTCAACCGCGGCCACTACTTCGGCACCGGCAAGGTGCCGGGGGAGCCGGGCCTGTCGGATGCCGACAAGAGGGCGCTGATCGAGTTCCTGAAGACGATGTAGGGGGAGCGGCCATGGCGAAGTTCTACGGCGTGGAGGAGCTCACCGCGGAGGATCTCGCCTTCCGCGGCTCCCGCTTTTCGGAGGTGCGGGAGGCCGCCTTCGCCAA
>DATMZM010000360.1:0-8614 GCA_035607445.1 Thermoanaerobaculia bacterium
GAGGTGCAGCTCGCGATCGGCGCCCCGGTGTCGATCGAAGCCGAGATGTCGCTGCCCGTGGTTACCACCGTGAGGTCGTCGTGCGGGCTCTGGATGGAAGTGGCGAAACTGTTCCACGGCGAGTTCGCCGGGACGCCGATCTGCGAGACCGTTCCGTTGCAGCCCGCGAGCGCAAGGCCGATCAACGAGAACAGCGCCGCCGCGAAGAGAGGATACCCTGAGTTGCCGTACGTCGAGTTCCTTTTCATCTGCTTTCCTTTCACCAAATGATCGATTCGTGCCTTCGGTGACACATCGAGACCGCTCGGCGTCCGAGAGCGCGCAGGCGCAAAATCTTTTCTTGTCGGCTCGAGCAGTTGCTGTCACGTTAAAAGATTCCGTACTCTCAAACAATCGTCTCTAGAGAGGAGGCCGAAACGCCCGCCCTCCTCTCGGGAGAGGAGGGAAATTGGGCTCCTCCCTAGAGCCGGGCGGGCTGACCCAGCTGAGCGGCAGCGGTTCGGGCAACGCGACGCATCTGGGGAACTTTTCGGGACCGATCACGCGCATCCAGGATCATCACGGGAACTTTGCCACCACCGCGGTCTTCGTCAGTTCCAACGGGACGGACAGTGTGTTCTTGGCCGTCAGTGGGCACTTCGAGGATTCGGGCGGCGGCTCGTGTGTGGTCACTTCCACGGGGACTTACACCGTGACCGGCGGAACCGGCAAATTCGCCAACGCCACGGGAGGCGGGACGGTCATCTCGGAGATCGACCTGTGCGAAGGTACCGCCACGGGGCTCTATGAGGGGACGATCTCCCGTCCGAACTCGGCTAACGTCATCGCAAGCCTCGGGCGGAGCCAAGCTCCGCCCAAGGGCCACTTCCACGTCGTCTGCCTGCAAATCGCCTTCGGTGCTTGCGCCTCGCCAATCCTCCGCTGTGTAGGACCCGCCGCACCATTTTGTCCTCCTCTCTAGAGAGGATACCCACCGCGCTTCCGAGTCTCTAAAACGCAGATTCCCAAGCCTCACGATCTCGATCACGCTATTCGCCCTCTTCGAGCCCCGGCGGGATCCGAGCCTTATTCCCCTGTCTTGAAGTATGCTTTTCTCATTCGCTCCTGGAACGACCAGGAATGCGAGTGCGAGCTCGCGGAAAGGAGTCTGAACATGGACAGACGGTCTCTCTCAGCGCTGATCTTCGTCGCCGTTCTCGGCCTCGGAGCGGTCCCGGCGTGGTCCACGATCTGCGGCAGCGCCTCCTTCAATCACGACATCGACTGGCCCGGCAGTTCCGACGTCTACTTCTACATCGCCGGGGCTCCGGCCAATACCTGCGGCAACCTGTGGGGATGGCGCAACGGCAGCGGATACCAGCTGGAAGCGGCCGGCTGGATCTGCACCGACGGCTACGGCCAGGCCACGAAAGGACCCTGGAGCGTCAACAACCACTCGAGCGACGAGACGGCCTTCAACTTCATCGATTGGGGCAGTTGCGTTTCCAACGAGGTCAAACACATCTTCGACGTCACCAAACCCACCGCCACCATCACCTCGAGTCCCCCGGCCGATTTCTCCGGCACCGCTTCGGACGGCACTTGGGGAGCCGGTTTCGATTCCAGCTGGGACACGCCGGGCTGTCGCACGGCGAACTACGATGCAACGAGCGACAAGTGGTACAACTCGACGATCTTCTCGTATTCGAGCAGCTCGTTCCTTTACGACAACTGCTCGCTTTCCGGCATGCCCTCTCTGACGGTGACGTGGTCCGCGTCGCAGGTTCCGAGCTCGTACTCGCACACCTCCGGCCACCACTACTACTGGTATGTCCAAGTCTTCGATGGCGGGCAATGGAGCGACTGGGCCGTTTCCGACTTCACCTACTAGAGAAAGGCGGACGGCAGCCCGTCGGGAACCCGCGGCGAGTCCCGGTCCGCTAGTAGCGGATCAGCGAGAGCACCTCGTAGCCGGCGACCCTCTTGCGGCCGTCCAGGAACATCAGCTCGATCACGAAGCCGAGACCGACGACGTGACCGCCGCGCTGCTCGACGAGCTGGGCTGCGGCCTTCGCGGTGCCGCCGGTCGCGATCAGGTCGTCGACGATCAGGACCCGCTCCCCCGGCTCGATGGCGTCCTCGTGCATCTGGAGCGTGTCCTGGCCGTATTCGAGGTCATAGGACTGGCTGATCGCCTTCGCCGGCAGCTTGCCCGGCTTGCGGACGGGGACGAAGCCGGCGTTCAGGTTGTAGGCGACGATCGGCCCGAACATGAAGCCGCGCGACTCCATGCCGATCACCTTGTCGACCGACTTCGCGGCGAACTGCCAGACGAAGCAGTCGACGGTCTTGCGCAGGGCGAGCGGATCCTTGAGCAGCGTCGTGATGTCGTAGAACAGGATGCCCGGCTTCGGGAAGTCCGGCACCTCGCGGATGTATTTCTTCAGGTCGTCCATCGCGGAACTCTCCCTCTCGGTTTCTCGCGGCCGCTCGGGGCCTCAAAGGTCGATCTCGAAACGGCCAGCCCAGGCGGCGATCCGCGCGGCGGCCGGCGACAGCGGTTCTCGTATCACGGCCGCGGGCCGCCCCGGCCCTTCGGCCAGCAGCCGGCGCTCGAACGCGGCGAGCGCCGCTTCCTCGCCCGCCGTCTCGATCTCGACCCTTCCGTCGGGCAGGTTGCGCACGCGGCCGGCGAGGCCGAGCCCGCGGGCGAGAGTGCGGACGAAATAGCGGAAGCCGACGCCCTGGACGCGGCCCGAGACGAGGAACCGGGCGGCGGGCGCCTGAGGGTCGAGCCCGCTCATCCGGCCGGCTCCGTCTTCCAGCCGTGGCGGCCGACGAGCGGCACGAAGGCGACCTCCTCGCCGACCTGCCGCTCGATCTCGCCGCGCGCGTCCTTGCGGTAGACGGCCAGGCGCTGCCTCTCGCGCGTCCCTTCGGGCACGACCAGGATGCCTCCGGGCGCCAGCTGGTCGAGCAGGGGGTCGGGCACCTTGGGGGCGGCCGCGGTGACCAGGATGCGGTCGAACGGCGCGACGTCGCTCCAACCCACGGTGCCGTCGAAGATCTGGATCTTGACGTTCTTCTCGAGCCCGAGCTCGCGGATGCGCGCGATCGCGCCGCGCGCGAGCGGCGCGACCCGCTCGAGGCTGAAGACGCGCCGAGCGAGGAGGGCCAGCACCGCCGTCTGGTAGCCCGAGCCGGTGCCGATCTCGAGCACCGAGCTCTCGGGCGTGACCTCGAGCCTCTCGGTCATGCGCGCGACGATCGAGGGCTGGGAGATCGTCTGCTGCTCGCCGATCGACAGCGCGCGGTCGGCGTAGGCGAGGTGGGGCAGCGTCCCCTCCTTGACGAAGAGGTGCCGCGGCACGCGGCGCATGGCTTCGAGCACGCGCGGATCGCGGATGCCCCGCTTCGCGGCGAGGTCGCGCACCATGCGCTCGCGCGCGAGGGCGAAGGAGTCGCTCATTCCCCCGCCGGATCGTCGAGCTTCAGGTTGGCGAGCTTCTGGCCGAGCGGCGCGAGCCTCTCCAGGCTCGGGTAGTAGGTCAGGTCGAGGTGCAGCGGCGTGATCGAGATCCGCTTCTCGGTGATCGCCTCGTAGTCGGTGCCGGTCTCCGGCTTCCACCGCGGCGTGCCGGCGATCCAGTAGTACTTGCGGCCGCGCGGATCGAGCTTCTCGACCACCGTCTGCTGGTAGGTGCGGCGGCCGAGGCGGGTGAAGCTGACCCCCCGGGCCGGCCCCGAGGGGACGTTGACGTTGAGGATCAGGTCCGACGGCAGGTGGTTCTCCTCGAACAGCCGCTCCGCGAGAGTGCGCGCGAAGCGGGCGGCCTGCGCGAACGAGAAGCCGTCGGCGACCTCCTGGCTGAAGGCGAGCGAGGGGACGCCTAAAAGCGTCCCCTCGAACGTCGCCGAGACGGTGCCCGAGTAGGTGACGTCGTCGCCCAAGTTCAAGCCGAAGTTGATGCCCGAGCAGACGAGCGCCGGCGGGTCGTCCTTCATCAGGTGGAGGAGCGCCAAGTTGACGCAGTCGGTCGGCGTGCCGTCGACCGCGTACCAGTTCTCCTCGATCCGTTGCATGCGCAAGGGGCGGGCGAGGGTCAGCGCATGGCCGGTCGCGCTCTGCTCGCGGTCGGGCGCGACGACGACGACCTCCCCCAGGGCGGAGAGGGACTTCGCGAGCAGCTTGATCCCCTCCGAGAAGACGCCGTCGTCGTTCGTGACCAGGATGCGCTTGCGCATCAGCTAGCCAAGATATCGGCCCACCAGCGGCGCGAGCTTTTCGAGCGTCGCCTTCGGGATCAGGTCGCGCTCGGTGACCAGCGCGTGGGCGAGCGCGTGGCTGCACAGCGGGCAGTCGACCGGCCCGTCGGGCAGCCGCTTGAGCACCTGGCGGACGACCTCCTGGGACATCTGGACGTTCTGGCGGATGACCTCCATCACCCCCTCGCCCGTGACCGCCTCCTCCGTCTCGTGCCAGCAGTCGTAGTCGGTGACCATGGCGAGCGTCGCGTAGCAGATCTCGGCCTCGCGGGCGAGCCGCGCCTCCTGGAGGTTGGTCATGCCGATGATGTCCATCCCCCACGACCGGTAGACCTCGGACTCGGCGCGGGTCGAGAATTGCGGCCCCTCCATGCAGACGTAGGAGCCCCCCTTGTGGACCTTGGCGCCCGCGGCCTCCGAGGCCTCGGCGAAGACGTCGAGGAGGATCGGGCAGATCGGCTTCGCGAGCGAGACGTGGGCGACCAGGCCGTCGCCGAAGAAGGTGTCGACCCGGTGGCGGGTGCGGTCGTAGAACTGGTCGGGGACCACGATGTCCTTCGGGGCGTACTCGAGCTTGAGCGAGCCGACGGCCGAGACCGAGATCAGCTGCGAGACGCCGAGGACCTTGAAACCGTAGATGTTGGCGCGATAGTTGAGCTCGGTGGGAAGCAGGCGATGGCCGCGCCCGTGGCGCGGCAGGAAGGCCACCTTGCGGCCCTCGAGCACGCCGATCACGTACGGGTCGGAGGGGGAGCCGAAGGGGGTCTCGATCCGGCGCTCCTCGAGCACCTCGAGCCCCTCCATGGCGTACAGGCCGCTGCCGCCGATCACGCCGATGCGAACATCCGTCATGCGTAAGTCTCCTCGGAAGAATCCGGAATGGGTCGAGCCGGGCGATTCGAGCAGCGGAGTTTAGCAGGCCCGCCGGCCCCGAGGACGTCAAGGCGGCGGACGCTCGCCGTCAGCGCGCCACCGGGTAGCCGGCTTCCCGCCAGGCCGGCATCCCCTCGCGAAACCAGAGGACGTTGCCGAAGCCCGCCCGCGCCGCGATCGCCGCCGCGTCGCGGCCGCGGATGCAATCGTGGCCGTCGCAGTAGAGGACGAGCGGCGCCGTCGCGCGATCGAACCGCGGCCAGCGCCCGGAGACCGCGGCTTCGAGTCCGGCGGTGTCGAGGAGCCGGAGCGGCAGGACCGCGGCGCCCGGGACGTGCCCCTCCTCGTAATCCGCGAGCTCGCGCAGGTCGAGGATCGCGACGCGGTCCGGCAGCCGGTTGCCGGCGAGCTCCGCCGGGTCGAGGAGAGCGAAGACCTGCGCGGCGGCGACGATCCGGACCACGGGGAGCCCGGCCGCCTGCCAGGCCGCAAAGCCGCCGCGCACGACGCGCGCCTCGAGCCCCATCGAGCGGAGCCGCAGGTAGGCGAGCGCCGCGCGCGGATCGGAGGCTCCCGCCCCGACCAGGGCGAACGTCGCCTGCGGATCGACGACCTGATCGGCGCGCGGCCCGAGCCGCTCGAACGCGGCGCGCGCGGCCCGGGGCTCGGGCAGGCTGCCGTCCGCGGGGAGGCCGCCGCGGGGATCCCAGGGGAGGCTCCGCGGCACGTGCCCGGCGGCGAACAGGGCCGGCGCCTGATCGCCGTTCGCCGTCCAGTCGCCGCCGTCGCGCAGGTCGAGCGCCTCGAAATCGCGATCGCCGAGCCGGACGAGGACGGCCGGGGCTTCGAGCACCGCGATCCGCTCGGCCGGCGCGCCGAACGGCTGCGGCGAGGCCTTGCGCGCCCGGCGCTCGACCGGCATCTTCGCGGCCTGCCAGGCGGAAAATCCGCCGCCGGCGATGCGCACGATCCGGCAGCCCGCGGCTTCGAGCAGGAAGAACGCCCGCGCCGCCGTCTCGAGATCCGCCGCGAAGAGGACGACGGGCGCCGCCGCGGAGACGCCCGCGCTCCCGAGCGCCGCGCGCAGGCAGGCCGGCTCGGGCTCCGGACAGGCGCGCGCGATCTCGCCGAGATCGAGCCGGACGGCCCCCGTGGCATGCCCCGCCGCGTATTCGCGGGCGCCGCGCACGTCGAGCCTCGCGAGAGCCTTGCCCGCCGCGACGGCCTGCGGAGCCATCGCGATCACGGGAAAGACCGGCGCCTTCTTGGGAGGCAGCTGAATCCGAGGCGGCGGGACCTGGGCGGCGAGGCAGGCGGCCTGCGCCGCGAGGAGCAGACCGGCGCGGATCGCACCGAGGGATCGTCGCGGGGGCCTCAAGGGCGCTAGCGTACCTGAAACGGCGCGACCGCCAAGGGCGCCTCGTGCCCCCCTCGGCAGGGCAGATCGTCGCTTGCGCCGCCCCGGGAGCGCAGGCAGGATGAAGCGGCCGCCTTGCACGGGGGCACTCCACGGAGTGACGGAGGACGCGAGCCTGCCTCGATTCGGCCGGAGAGGGATCACGCTCTGCTTCGCCCTGCTCGCTTTCGGCGGGAAGGATCCGGCGCGCGCGGCGGCGAGCTCTCCCACCACCTCTCCTCCGCGCTGGGTCGTCGTCGCGCGCGATCTCGATTTCGGCACCTGGCGGAGCCGGATCGCGGTCGGGCCGCGCGGCGAGGTCTGGATCGGCGGGGGTCCGGCGACCGAGCGCGCGGCGGGGCGCATCTACGCGTGGGACGGCGAGGAATGGACACCGGAAGCGACCCCCGGCCCACCGGGCGCGCGCACGTTCGTGCTCGCTCCCGATCCGGCCGGACGCCTCTGGGTGGCCCCCTATGCGCAGGACGCGGCGAGCGCCTACGCCGGCCTTCGCCTGCTCCACCGGAGAGGCGGCGTCTGGCGGCGCGAGACCCTCACGCCCGGGCTCTGGCCGCAGGCGATGGCGTGGGCCGCCCCGGACGAGGCGTGGATCGCCGGCAACCGCGGGCTCTTCTATCACCTGGCAGGGGGGCGCTGGCGGCTCGAAGCGCTCGACGTCCCGGCCGCGGAGCGGGCGGCGGCGAACGTGCTCGCTCTCCGCATGACCGGCCGCCGGTCCGGCTGGGCGGCCGGCACCCACGGCCTGGTCGCGCGCTACGAGGGAGGCCGCTGGCGGCGGTTGCCGGTCCCCCCGGAGCTCGCGGTGCAGAAGCTCGAGGCGATCGACGTCACGGACGACGGCCGGGTTTGGGTGGCGGGCACCGCGGGGACGCTCGCGGTCCTGGATGCTCGATCGCCAGAGGGGCGAGAGGGGCGAGCCTGGAAGGTCTGGCCGTCCCCGGTCAACGCCGAGCTGCTCGGTCTCGACCTCGTCTCCGCGACGGAGGGCTGGGCGGTCGGCACGAGCGGGACGATCCTCCGCTTCGACGGCCGGGCCTGGCGGCGGCAGCCTTCGCCCACGACCTCGATCCTCTCGGACGTCCGGATGCTCGGAGCCGGCCGCGGCTGGATCGCCGGGGGCTCCGTCGTCCTCCGGGCGACGACGACACCCGCCCCGGTGTTCACCGACGTCGCGCTCGACGCTCAGCCCTGGTCGAACCGGGGCGCCGACCAGCTGGCGGCGGTCGACGCGGACGGCGACGGGGACCTCGATCTGTTCGCCGTCGATTCCGCGGGGATCCGCCTCTACGAGAACGAAGGCAAGGGCGATTTCCGCGAGCGCGAGAGCCCGCCGCGGGCTTTCGCGGGAGGCGAAGCCGCGAGCCTCCAAGGGGCGGCCTGGGGGGACGTGGACGGCGACGGCCGCCTCGACCTCCTCGCGATCGGCAAGCGGCCGGCGGCGGTCTGGCTCCTGCGCCAGAAAGGGCGGCTCCGGTTCGCGGCGCCGGTCGAGATGCCGGCCGGCCCGCTCGTGGGCGCGGGTGATTCGGCGACGCTCGCGGATCTGGACGGCGACGGCGCGCTCGACCTCTACCTGACGCGCCTCGGGCAAGCCGGGCCGTCGCCGCTCGCGAACCTCCTCTACTCGGGCGACGGCACCGGCCGCCTGCGGCCGGTGCCCGGAGCGACCGGTGAGAGCGGCATGGACCGCTTCGCGCTCTGGGGCGACCTCGACGGCGATCTCGACCTCGATCTCGTCCTCCCCGCCTTCGGCCGCGAGATCGAGCTCTGGCGCAACGACGGCGGATTCCGGCTCCATCGCGCGACGGCGGGCTCGGGGCTCGATTCTCCGTTCGGAAGCAGCGCGATGACGCAGGGCGCGCTCGCGGACCTCGATCGCGACGGAGACCTCGACCTCCTGCTCCTCGCCGATCGGCTCTACGCCTTCCGCAACGACGGCCACGCCCGGTTCTCGCCCATGGCGGACTCGTTCGAGCCGATCGAGAGCAACGCGGCGCTCGCCAAGTCGCAGCTCGCGCTCGGCGACCTCGACGGCGACGGGTACCCGGAGATCCTGCTCGCGCCGGTTCGGGGAACGCG
>DATMZM010000117.1:0-2370 GCA_035607445.1 Thermoanaerobaculia bacterium
GACCGGCTCTTTGACCTCCTGATCCTCGACGAGGCGCATGAGATGAATCACGCGGGCTCCGCGCAGTCGAAGGCCGCGCACCGGCTCTCCGGGCTTCCCGGCGTGCCGACGCTCGTTCTGTCGGGCTCGCTCATGGGGGGCTACGCGTCCTCGCTGTTTGCCAACTTCTGGGCCCTCTCCCCCGCCTTCCGGCTGGAGTTCGAACGCAGCGACGCCGCCGCGTTCGTCGGCCGCTACGGCTACCGCAGGCTCCTCCTCGAGACCGGCTCTGCCTCTTCGGGGAAGGCCGCGCGCGACGGCCGCCGTGGCAGCCGCACCGACCGCGAGCTCGGCCGGACGACCATCCTGGGCGAGGCTCCCGGGGTCCTCCCGGAGTTTCTGATGCGGCATCTCCTCCAAACCGCCGTCGTCGTCCACAAGGCCGACCTCGACGTCGAGCTGCCGCCCTTGACCGAGACGCCCGTTGCGCTCGCGGCCGAGGACGCGCTCGACCTCGATCTCCTCGCCGAGTACCGGCGCTTGCAAGGCGAGCTGCTCGCCCGCATCCGCGCCGATCGCTTCGTGCCCGGCCGGTCCGGCAAGCTCCTCGGGGCGCTCGTCGAGCTGCCGTCCTATCTCGACCGGGCGACCGACGACCTGCCGCCCTTCGACGTCGTCGATCCGGACGACGGGCCGATCGCGACCGGCCGCGCCTTTCCCTCGTCGTGGCGGACGCCCAAGGAGCGCTGGCTCGCCGACGCGGTCCGCGAGCGCCTTCGCGCGGGCGAGAAGGTGATCGTCTTCGTCCGCCATACCGGCACGTCCGCTCTGCCGCAACGCCTCCTCTCGATCCTTCGCGAGACGACCTCCGACGTCGCCTGGCTCGATGCGAAGAAGGTCGCCCCGGCCAAGCGCGAGGCCTGGATCGATCAGCACGTGCTCGGCCGCGGCGTCCGCGTCCTCCTCGTCAACCCGAACGCCGTCCGCACCGGGCTCAACAACCTGGTCTCCTTTACGACGGCCGTCTGGTACGAGCTCGAGACCTCCGCGACGACGTTCCGCCAGGCGAACGGCCGCCTTCACCGGATCGGCCAGACCCGGCCGGTCACCGTCCTGACGCCCTACTACGCCGGCACCGCCCAGCAGGTCACGTTCGAGCTCGTCGCCAAGAAGATCTCGGCCTCGCTCCAGGTCGACGGCCTCGACCTCCAGGCCGCGCTCGAAGCCGCGGGGGCCGGCGAGGACCAGGCCGGCGCGCTCGCCGCGGCGATGTCGCTCGGACGGGCCGTCTACGAGGCGCTCGCTCGCAGCTGAAGATCGCCGCCGCCGCGGCCCCGGACGAGCGGGGCCGCGGCGGCGTGTTCTGCGGTCGGCTGCGCCGGTTGAGCTTCCCAGCCTCCGGAAGGTCCGGAGGGCTCAGGCACGCCGGGAATGCCCGCGGGGCCGTCGAGGCGGAGATCGCGCGGCCGTCGCCGCGATTTTCGTTCGGGCGGGTCGTCGGCGAGGTGCTCGCCGGACGGTCGTAACCCGCCCGGAGGGCAATGGTGGGCGCGGGCGAGACGCTCGCAGAGGCGCGAGCGCTCGTTCCCGAAAGGCTCGAGACCATGCCTGCACTTGCCTCTCCCGACCACCACGCACCCGCCGCGTCATCCTTCCCGGGGACCTGCCCGGCGCCCGCGGATCCCCTCGACTCGCTCGCCGCGCTCTCCGACGTCGAGGTTCTCGGCCGGCTCCTCGGTCCCCGCGGCGGCGAGCTGGCCTCCCGAGCCCTCGAGCATGCCGGCAACCTCCCCCGCCTCTCGATCCTCTCCCCCTCCCATCTCCGCTCCCTCCGCCTCGGCGCGCGCGCTACCCGGACCCTTCTTCTCGCGAGCGAGCTCGCCCGCCGGATCGCCTACGCCGACGTCCCCGCGCGCGAGGTCCTGACCGTTCCGGCCGCCGTCGCCCGCTACCTCTTCCTCCGCTATGCCCGGATCGATCAGGAGGTCTTCGGCGCCGTCTTGCTCGACGTCAACAACCGCTGGATCGCCGACGTCGAGGCGGCTCGCGGGGCCCTCGATCGCACCTACGTCGAACCGCGCCAGATCCTCTCGGAGGCGATCGTCCGCGGGGCTGCCGGCATCGTCCTCTTTCACAACCATCCGAGCGGAAGCCCCAACCCGAGCCCCGAGGATTACGCCCTGACCCGACGCTTCGCCCATGCTGGGGACATCGTTGGCATTCGACTCCTCGACCACCTCATCCTCGGTTCGCCCAACAGCTTTGTGTCTCTTCGCGAGCGCGGTGCCTGGTGACCTGAGAACCGGTCGAGCACGAACCTCCTCGTCTCCCGCCGGCGAAGCCCCGGGGTCCCCGCCTCGCCCTGGTTTGGGGCCGCCGACGACGTCGTCG
>DATMZM010000499.1:0-2633 GCA_035607445.1 Thermoanaerobaculia bacterium
CGCGCGCTGGGGTCGCCGCGCCAACTTCCAGGACTTCTCGCTCGCCCAGATGATCCTCTACTCGGTGAACCTGGGCGCCGTGCACCGGATGTTCTTCCCCGTCGAGATGGTCCTGATGGTCAAGGCGCTGGTCACCTTCGAAGGGGTCGGCCAGATCTTGAAGCCCGGGCTCGACGTCGCCGCGGTCTCGCAGAGCCACGCCAACAAGATCTTCCTCGACCAGTTCAACCCGCTCACCCTCGGCCG
Source organism: Thermoanaerobaculia bacterium (assembly GCA_035607445.1). GTDB lineage: Bacteria > Acidobacteriota > Thermoanaerobaculia > Multivoradales > UBA5704 > DASYKS01. The sequence goes on from DATMZM010000499.1 coordinate 247, forward strand.
CCAGTTCCTGCGCGGCATGCCCGAGATGCTCGAAGCGATCAGCAAGGCGCCCGGCCTGCTCATGGACGGCGCGCGCTTGATCGAGCAGATGACGCGCCGCGCGCCGGAGAACCCCTTCGCCGGCCTGCGCGGCACCATCTTCGGCGGCTTCTGCATGGTCGCGGGCGCCGTCCTCGCGAGCTCCCATGCGCCCTGGTATTTCTGGTCCGTGCTGTTCGTGGTCGGGCTTGGGGCCGGTTTGTCGCGCAAGCGGTAAGCGGCAGCGCGCTAAGGCGCCGGCAGCGCGGCGCAACGCGGGTCGAAATTGCACCCGACGAGCTGGACGACCTCGGCGGAGTCGAGGTGGATCACCAGGAAGCCGCCGATTCCCGGGGCGTAGAACTTGCGCTCGAAGACCCCCGGCGCCAGCGGTTGGTACTCCTTGGTGACCACGCAGTCGCCGGCGCAGAGGAGCTCGGCGAGCTGCCGGGGGACCAGGCGGTCGAGCTCGGCGTCGCGGCCGTAGCCGTAGGTCGTGGACACGACCTCGGCGATGTCCTCGGCGTTGCCGAGCGAGAACTCCTGGCGGTACACCTTGCCTTTCCTGGGCGCGGCGAGGAAGGCGATGCCCGGCTTGTCGCCCCCGCGCCCGGCCTTGAACGACCCCTCGAGGGTGATCAGCTCGGGGGTCGGCGGCTCGTCGCCCTCGAAGATCTCGTAGTCCTTGGACTCCTCGCCGAAATAGTAGGTGTCCCCGTTCCTGGCCTGGGCGAACCAGTCCTCGGTGTCCTCGACCACCGTGCCGTCGGCCGAGACCGTGTCCCTGACCACGAAGCACCTGACTCCGGCGATGAGCTTCGCGCGGTCGAGGACCTCGACGACCACCGACTCGGCGCCCGCCCATTCCCAGCGGTCGCCGGCGGCGAGCGGGAAGTAGCGGTTCGGTCGGGTGAGGTGCGCGAGGTCGTCGTCGAACAGCGCGGGAGAGACGTTCGGATCGTAGCGATCCTCCCGGAGCGCGTTGCAGATCGAGAAGCGCGCGAGTTGCTGTTTACGGCAGAGGCGAAGGTCCATGCGGCGCGCACCGACGGCGGCGTCGAGGCATCGATTCCGCGCTGCGGTCGCCGAGACGTTGAGGCACTTCCCGGAGGCGATCAGGTAGTCTTCCTGGACGGCGTTCTTACAGCCATCCGCGGCCAAGTCCGCGGTCGCCGCGCAGATCGTTTCGGCCGCGACGGGCGCGCCGCCGATCAGGGCGGCGAGCAATCCGAGCTTTGGGATCCAATCGGTCTTCATCAGGGGTTCCTCGCCTTGGCTTCGTTGACGGTGTCGCTCCGGCGCGACGCCGCCGCCGGGTCGTCCGGCTTCCTGCCCGCCTTCGTTGGATGCGGCGCGGAGGAGAATCCTTCGGCCCCGGCATGACGGAGGAGAGACGAAGCACCCGGCGGTCGTCGCCGCGTTCCGGAACGATCCGGCGAGAGGCCCGCGCGCCCTCGCACGAGAGCCTCCCCTTGATATAGCCTTATGCGCAAATTCACGGCGTGCCGGTCGTTGCGTTGTGGTCCAGGGCGAGGTCCCAGGAGGAGCCCGTGAGCTTGGAGATGCCCCTTCACCGTCGCAACGCGCGGCCGTCGCGCGCCCTCGTCCTCTCCCTCGCGGGCGCCGGTCTCGGCCTGCTCGCCTTCGCGCCGGCCGCGGCGGCGACGGTCCAGACCTCGCTGCCCGCGGTCGCCGACGCGACGCTGCGCCAGCAGCAGGCGAACCAGAACCGCGGCGACGACGACCTCGTCCGGCTCGGCTGGGCGCAAGGCAGCCGCGCGCTCGTGCGCTTCGACCAGGCGGCGATCGCCGCCGCGGTCGGCTCGGGCCAACTGGTTTCCGCGCGCCTGGAGCTGAACGTGGACGGCACCGGCGAGAGCTGGGGCAACACCCCCCAAAACGTCGACGCGCACCGGGTGACGGCCTCCTGGACCGAGGCAGGCGCCACCTGGAACTGCGGCATCGACAGCAAGCCGAGCGACAACAAGGCCGACTGCAACCCGCAGTGGAACGGCGGCAGCTTCGTCGCCGCGCCGACCGCGAGCGTGCCGCACACCAAGCAGACGCGCGGCGTGGTGAGCTTCGACGTCACTTCGGACGTCGCCGCCTTCCTCGCCGGCACGGCGAACCAGGGCTGGCTGCTCAAGAAGGCGAACGAGACGCTCTCCGGACGCATCGACGACACGGCGCGCGAAGGCGCGGCGGCGCAACGGCCGCGCCTGGTCCTCGCGGTCGACTCCGGAGGGGCTCCCGACACGACGCCGCCGAGCGTCGCGATCACCGCGCCGCCGACCGGCAGCCGGCTCGCGACGGCGATCCCGACGATCACCGCGACGTATTCGGACGCCGGCTCGGGCATCGATCCCGCG
>DATMZM010000127.1:0-3405 GCA_035607445.1 Thermoanaerobaculia bacterium
GTCCGCGCGTTCGTGCTCGCCGGCTCGGGGGGCAACTTCTGCTCGGGCGGGGACGTCCACGACATCATCGGGCCGCTCGTCGCGATGGACACCGTCGGGCTCCTCGAATTCACCAAGAAGACCGGCGAGCTGGTCAAAGCCATGCGCGCCTGCCTGCAGCCGATCGTCGCGGCGATCGACGGCGTCTGCGCGGGTGCGGGAGCGATCCTCGCCATGGCCTCCGACCTCCGCCTCGGGACGGCGCGAGCGCGGGTCGCCTTCCTCTTCAACAAGGTGGGTCTCGGCGGCTGCGACATGGGCGCCTGCGCGATGCTGCCGCGGATCGTCGGCCAGGGGCGCGCCGCGGAGCTGCTCTACACCGGCCGCGCACTCCCGGGCGAAGAGGGCGAGCGCTGGGGCTTCTTCAACCGCCTGGTCGACCCCGAGGAGCTTCTCGCCGCGGCGCGGGCGCTCGCCCGAGAGATCGCGAGCGGCCCGTCGTTCGCGCATGCGATGACGAAACGAATGCTCCAGGTCGAGTGGGCGATGTCGATCGACGATGCGATCGAGGCCGAGGCGGTGGCGCAGGCTCTGTGCATGACGACGGAGGACTTCGCGCGCGCCTTCCGTGCTTTTTCTGCCAAGGAGCGGCCGGTGTTCGAGGGGAACTGAGCGTGCCCGATCTCTCCCACCTCGCCTGGCCGTTCTTCGGTCCCGGGCACGCGCGCCGGGCCGAGGAGCTGGGCGCCTGGGCGGACCGCGAGCTGCCGGGCCTCGTCGATCACGAGGACGTGGACGGCTCTTGCCGCCGCCTGGTGCGCGCGCTCGGGGAGGCCGGGTGGCTCGCCGCGACGGTGCCCGGCGGCGAGGCGAACCGGTACGACGTCCGCACGCTCTGCCTGTCGCGCGAGGCCCTCGCCTGGCGGGACGGGCTGGCCGATTTCGCCTTCGCGATGCAGGGCCTCGGCAGCGGGCCGATCGCGCTCTTCGGGCCGGACGAAATCCGCCGCCGCTATCTGCCCCGGGTCGCCGCGGGCGATGCGATCGCGGCGTTCGCCCTCTCGGAGCCGGAGGCCGGATCGGACGCCGCGGCGCTCGCGACCACCGCCGTGCCCGACGGCTCCGATCACGTGCGGCTCGACGGCGAGAAGACCTGGATTTCGAACGGCGGGATCGCCGACTTCTACGTCGTCTTCGCGCGCACCGGCGAAGCGCCCGGTGCCAAGGGGCTTTCCGCCTTCGTCGTCGACGCGGGCACGCCCGGGCTCGAGATCGCGGAGCGGATCGAGGTCATCGCTCCCCATCCTCTCGCGACGCTCCGGTTCGCGGGCTGCCGCGTCCCGCTCGGCAACCGGCTCGGCGCGCCGGGCGCGGGATTCAAGGTCGCGATGGCGACGCTCGACGTCTTCCGCTCGACCGTCGGCGCCGCGGCCCTCGGCTTCGCCCGCCGCGCCCTCGACGAAGCTCTCGAGCGCGCCCGGAGCCGCCGGCTCTTCGGCGCGCCGCTCGCCGACCTCCAGCTCACGCAAGGAGCGCTCGCGGACATGGCGACGGGGGTCGACGCCTCCGCGCTCCTCGTCTACCGGGCGGCCTGGACCAAGGACCAGGGCGCCGCGCGCGTCACCCGCGAGGCCGCGATGGCGAAGATGTTCGCGACCGAGACGGCGCAGCAGGTGATCGACCGCGCGGTCCAGATCTGGGGCGGCCAGGGCGTCCGCCGCGGCACGAAGGTCGAGCAGCTCTACCGCGAGATCCGCGCGCTGCGCATCTACGAGGGGGCGACCGAAGTGCAGAAAGTGGTGATCGCGCGGGATCTCCTGCAAGCGACGAGGAGGGGCGAGGGATGAGCGCACACGCCGACACCTTCATTCGAGATCACCTGCCCGCGCCGGAGCTGTTGCCGGATTTCCTCTTCACCCTGCCGGAGCTTCGCTATCCGGAGCGCCTGAACGCGACCGTCGAGCTGCTCGATCGCTGGCTCGAACGGGGCCACGGCGATCGGCCGTGCCTCGTCTCGCCCGCCGCGACCTGGACCTACGCGGATCTCTCGGCCCGCGTCGATCGCATCGCCCGCGTGCTCGTCGGGAGGCTCGGCCTGATGCCGGGCGGCCGCGTGCTGCTCCGCGCACCCAACAGCCCGATGCTCGCCGCGGCCTACCTCGCCGTCCTCAAGGCGGGAGGGGTCGCCGTCGCGACCATGCCGCTCCTGCGCGCGAAGGAGCTTTCCTTCGTCCTGCGCAAGGCGCGGATCGCCCTCGCTCTGTGCGACGCGCGCCTGGTCGACGACCTCGAAAAGGCCCGCGAAACGGCGCCCGATCTCGCGCGGATCGTCGCCTGGGACCCCGCCGACACGGGCGAGCTCGAAGGCTTGATGGACGGGGTCTCCGCCGATCCGTTCCCGGCCTGCGATACGGCGGCGGACGATCCCTGCATGGTGAGCTTCACCTCCGGCACCACGGGCGAGCCGAAGGGGACCGTCCATCTCCATCGCGACCTCCTCGCGACCTGCGACAGCTATGGCAAACACGTCCTCCGGGCAACCGCGGACGACGTCTTCATCGGCTCGCCGCCGCTCGCCTTCACCTTCGGGCTCGGCGGCCTGCTGCTTTTTCCGCTGCGGGCCGGCGCCTCGGTCGTTCTCCTCGAAAAGGCGACGCCGGACGAGCTGCTGCCCGCGATCGCGCGGCATCGCGCGACGGTCTGCTTCACCGCGCCAACCGCCTACCGGGCGATGATCCCGAAGCTCCCGGAGCACGACGTCCGCTCGCTCCGCATCGGGGTCTCGGCCGGCGAGACGCTGCCGAAAGCGATCTGGGACGCCTGGCACCAGGCGACCGGCATCGAGCTGATGGACGGCATCGGCTCGACCGAGATGCTGCACATCTTCATCGGCTCGCCGCAGGGCGAGATCCGCCCGGGCTCGACCGGCCGCGTGGTCCCGGGCTACGAAGCGAAGGTGGTGGGCGACGAGGGCGAGGAGCTGCCGCCGGGCGCGATCGGCCGGCTCGCCGTGCGCGGCCCGACCGGCTGCCGTTACCTGGCCGACGAGCGCCAGAAGACCTACGTGCAGGGCGGCTGGAACTTCACCGGCGATCACTACTCGGTCGACGCGGACGGCTACTTTTGGTACCAGGCGCGCTCGGACGACATGATCGTCTCCTCCGGCTACAACATCGCCGGCCCGGAGGTCGAAGCGGCCCTCTCGACCCATCCCGCGGTCGCCGAGTGCGGAGTGGTCGGAGCGCCCGATCCCGACCGCGGCCAGATCGTCAAGGCGTACGTGGTCCTCCGCCCGGGACACGAGCCGATGCCCGAGACGGTCAAGGCGCTCCAGGAGCACGTGAAAGCGGAGATCGCTCCCTACAAATATCCGCGCGCCGTGGTTTTCCTGGACGCCTTGCCGCGCACCGGGACCGGCAAGCTCCA
>DATMZM010000380.1:0-2833 GCA_035607445.1 Thermoanaerobaculia bacterium
GCGGGCTCGGGCGGGGCGACCGGATCGCATTCTTCCTCGGCAACCGGCCGGAGCTCGTGATCGCTTATCTCGCGGCGATCCGGCTCGGCGCGATCGTCGTTCCGATCAACCTGGCGTATCGGAAGGTCGAGCTGGGGCACATCCTGGCGGACGCCGAGCCACGAATCCTGCTCACCGAGCGCGAGCTTCTGCCGGTCATGGACGAGCTCGATGCCGCCTCGCGGGCGAGCGTCGAAGCGACAATTCTCGCAGAGGAGATCGGGGACTGGCCGGCGGATCGCGTCGCGCCGTGCCCGGTGTCACCGGTCGACGGCTCGGATCTCGCGTTCCTCCTCTACACCTCGGGCACCACCGGGAGGAGCAAGGGCGCCGAGATGCGCCACGACAACCTGCTCGCGACGATCACCGGCCTCCTCGTCGCTTGGGCTTGGGAGCGGAGCGACGTTCTTCTTCTCTCCCTTCCCCTGTTCCATACCCACGGCCTCGTCGTCGGCCTCCACTGCGCGCTCGCGGCCGGAGCCACCGTCGAGCTGCGGCGCAAGTTCCGGCCGGAGGAGACGGCGGACGATCTCCTGGCCGGTCCGAATGGAGATCGACCGGATCGGCCGACGCTCTTCTTCGGCGTGCCCACGATGTACGTCCGGCTGCTCGAAGCGCTGCGGAATCCCGCGCTCGATCTTTCACCGCTCCGCCGGATGCGCCTCTTCTGCTCGGGCAGCGCCCCGCTCGCGCCCGAGACGTTCGAGGCGTTCCGCGAGCTGACCGGGCACGCGATCCTCGAGCGCTACGGCATGACCGAGGCGGGAATGATCCTCTCGAATCCCTACGCGGGCGAGAGACGCCCGGGAACGGTCGGCACGCCGCTTCCCGGGATCTCCGTGCGCCTCGTCGACGGCGAGGCGCGCGAGGTTCCGGACGGCGAGGAGGGCGAGCTTCTCGTCCGTGGCGGCAACGTGTTCGACGGCTACTGGCGAGCGCCCGAGAAGACGGCCGAGAGCTTCCTCGCCGACGCGCTCGGCAGGCGCTGGTTCAAGACCGGCGACCTCGCCCGGCGCGATCCCGTAACCGGCGCGATCTCGCTCCTCGGCCGGAGGAGCGAGCTGATCCTCTGCGGCGGCTTCAACGTCTACCCGCGCGAGATCGAAGAGGTGCTGCTCGATCTCCCCGGCGTGCGCGAGGCCGCGGTCGTCGGCCGGCCGGACCCCGAGCGCGGCGAGGTGCCCGTGGCGTTCCTGGTCGCCGAGCGCGACGTCCTCGCCCCCGAGGTGATCGCGTTTTGCAAAGAACGGATCGCCGGATTCAAGGTGCCGCGGCAGGTCCGGTGCCTGGACGCCTTGCCGCGGAACGCTCTCGGCAAAGTGCAAAAGCACCTGCTGCCCGCCTGAGGGCGCGGCATCGGCCCCGAGCATCCGGGGACCCGAGCAGCGGCTTCGATCGACCTCGGTCGGCCTCTTCCCATGGCGCCCCGGGGCGCTATGATCCCTTCTCCATGAAGCCCGCCCCCTTCGAATACCAGGCGCCGGAGTCGCTGCCGGCCGCTCTCGACCTCCTCGCGCGCCACGGGGCCGAGGCGAAGGTGCTCGCCGGCGGGCAGAGCCTGATCCCGGTGCTCAACTTCCGCCTCGCGCAGCCGGCTCTCCTCGTCGATCTCAACCGCATCGAAGGGCTCGCGGGCGTCCGGCGCGGCCCGGACGGCGGCCTCTCGATCGGCGCCATGACCCGGCAGCGTGCGATCGAGCGCGAGCCGCTCGTCGCCGAGGTCGCGCCCCTCCTCGCCGAGGCGGTCCCCTGGATCGCCCACCCGCAGATCCGCAACCGCGGCACGATCGGAGGGAGCCTCGCGCACGCCGATCCGGCGGCCGAGCTGCCCGCGGTCATGGTCGCGCTCGGTGCGCGCTTCCGGTTGGCGAAGAGCGGCGGCGAGCGGTGGGTCGAAGCGCGCGACTTCTACCACGGCCTCTTTTCGACAGCGCTCGAGATGGACGAGATCCTGGTCGAGATCGCCATTCCGCCCCTGCCGCTGCGCACCGGCTGCGCCTTCCTCGAAATCGCTCGCCGCCACGGCGATTACGCGCAAGCGGGCCTCGCGGCGGTCGTCACTCTCGCCGAGGATGGAACCTGTCGCGAGGCGCGGCTCGTCTTCCTGAGCGTCGGGGATCGCCCGATCGAGGCCAAGACCGCGGCCGAACGGCTCCGCGGCGAGCGATTGACCGCCGATTCGATCGCCGCGGCGGCGGAAACCGCGACGGGCGAGATCCGTCCCTCGACCGACGTCCACGCCTCCGCCGAGTTCAAGCACCATCTCGCCGGGGTCCTGGCCAAGCGGGCGCTCCGCCTCGCGAGCGACAGAGCGGGAGGTCGGGCATGAGCGTGCTCGCGAAGGTCGCGGTCACCGTCAACGGCCGGAGCTTCGAGCGCGAGGTCGAGCCGCGGCTCCTGCTCTCGGATTTCCTGCGCCACGATCTCGGGCTGACCGGCACCCACGTCGGTTGCGAGCACGGCGTCTGCGGCGCCTGCACGATCCTCCTCGACGGCGAGCCGGTCCGCTCCTGCCTGCTGCTCGCGGTGCAAGCCGAAGGCCGCGAGGTCTCGACCGTCGAAAGCCTCAGCTCCGGCCAGGAGGCGCTCCATCCCCTCCAGGAAGCCTTCCGCGACTGCCACGGCCTCCAGTGCGGCTTCTGCACCCCCGGTTTCCTGATGACCCTTCTGCCTTTCCTCGAAGAGAACCCGAACCCGACAGAGCCGGAAATCCGCGCCGCGATCTCGGGCAACCTCTGCCGCTGCACCGGCTACCAGCACATCGTGGACGCGGTCCTGCTCGCGGCCTCCCGCC
>DATMZM010000390.1:0-7370 GCA_035607445.1 Thermoanaerobaculia bacterium
GATCGCCGCGCTGGTCGGGCTGACCATCGTCGGTTTGGGCGCGGGCAAGTGGGTCCACAAGGCGGGCGGCGCCCTCATGCTCCTCACCTTCGGCGCGATCCTCGTCCTCCCCTGGCTCCGCCGGGCGCAGGGCTCTCTCGCCGAGTACCATCCGCTGCGGCTCGAGACGCCCGTGCTCTCCCTGATGACGCTCAACCTGTTCGGCAAGATGGGGTTCGGGGCGCTCGGCGGGTTCGAGTACGTGGCGATCCACACCGGCGAGTGCCGCGATCCGGTGCGCGCGATCACCCGCTCGGTGCTCCTCGCCGCGCCGATCATCGCGGCCATGTTCATCCTCGGCACGAGCTCGGTGCTGGCCTTGATCCCGCAGGATCGGATCGACCTGATCGCGCCGATCCCCCAGGTGCTCGCCGAGGGCTCCCGCGCCCTCCCGTTCGCCGCCGCGGTGGCGCCGCTCGCCGTCCTGGCGCTCCTCGCCATCCGGATCGCCCAATCGAGCGTGATGTTCGCGGGCAACACCCGGCTGCCGATGGTCGCGGGCTGGGACCGGCTGCTGCCCGAGTGGTTCACCCGCCTCCACGCCCGCTTCCGCACCCCCGTCAACTCGATCCTCTTCGTCGGCGCGGCGACCCTCGTGCTCGGCCTCCTCGGGCTGATCGGCGTCGGCAAGCAGGAGGCCTTCCAGCTGCTCTGGAACGCCTCGGGCGTGTTCTACGCTCTGACCTACGTCGCGATGTTCGCCCTCCCCCTCTTCGGAATCCGGGGCATCCGGCGCCCTCCCCTCTGGGTCCAGGTCTCCGCCCTCTCCGGCCTCGCGATGACGCTCCTCTACCTGGCGCTCTCGATCGTCCCGATCATCAAGGTCGAGAGCCGTGCGCTCTTCGCGATCAAGATCTCGGGGCTGATCGTCCTCGCCAACCTCCTCGGATTGGCGCTCTACCTCGCCGCCCGCAGGCGCCGGGGGACGCCCTGAAGACCGCCGAGCGGAAGGCCGGCCGGGGGGACGGGGGCCTGCGCGCCCGCATCCGCGCGCTCGAACGCGCCGGCCGCCCGCTCGAGCCCGGGATCGCCGGCCGCAAGCGGCTGCGCGACGCGGTGGTCGCCTCCTCCGAGCGGTTCCTGCGCGCGATCGAGACGGTCAAGGCGTACGACGACGCGCCGGGCAAGGGGATCGGGCTCCTCGACGCGCCGATCGGCGAGCACGGCCTCGCGCTCGACGCCGCGATCGAGCTTTTGGAACGCGAGGCCGTCAAGCCCGGGGGCAACCCCGCCTCGGGCGGCCACCTGGCCTATATCCCCGGCGGCGGGATCTACCATGCGGCGCTCGGCGACTTTCTGGGCGCCGTCAGCAACAAGTACGCGGGGATCTTCTTCACCGGCCCGGGGCCCGTGCGGATGGAGAACCTGCTCGTCCGGTGGGTGGCCGACCTGGTCGGCTATCCCGCTTCGGCGGGCGGCCACATCGCGTCGGGAGGCAGCCTCGCGACGCTCGCCGCGATCTGCGCGGCGCGCGACGCCCACGGCCTCAAGGCGGCGGAGTTCGCCTCGGCGGTCGTCTATCTGACCAACCAGGCCCACTACTGCCTCGAGAAGGCCCTCCGCATCGCGGGGCTCGGCGAGGCGCGGATCCGCACGATCCCGATCGACGAGAGCTTCCGGATGCGCCCCGAGGCCCTGGAAGAAGCGATCGCCGCCGATCGCCGGCAGGGCTTGCGGCCCTGGCTGATCCTGGCGGCGGCGGGCGCCACGGACACGGGGGCGGTCGATCCTCTCGACGCCCTGGCGACGATCGCCGCGCGCGAGCGCTGCTGGTTCCACGTCGACGCGGCCTACGGCGGCTTCTTCCTCCTGACCGAGCACGGGCGGGGCGTCCTTGCCGGGATCGAGCGCTCCGACTCGGTCGTCCTCGATCCCCACAAGAGCCTGTTCCTGCCCTGGGGAGCCGGCGTCCTGGTGGTCCGGGACGTCGAGCCGCTCGCCGCGACCCACAGCTACACCGGCCACTACATGCAGGACGCCCTGCGCGAGCCGGGCGAGATCTCCCCCGCCGACGTCTCGCCCGAGCTGACGAAGCCGTTTCGGGCTCTCCGCATGTGGCTGCCGCTGATCCTCCTCGGGACCGAGCCCTTCCGGGCGGCGCTCGAGGAAAAGCTGCTCCTGGCGCGCTATTTCTACCGCGAGGTCCAGGCTCTCGGCTTCGCGGTCGGCCCCTCGCCCGACCTCTCGATCGTGACCTTCCGCTGGGCGCCGCCGGGCGTCCCGCTCGAGGCAGCGAACCGGATCAACGAGGCGATCGTCGAGGCGATGCGGAAGGACGGCCGGATCTTCCTCTCCTCGACGCTGCTCGACGGCCGCTTCACCCTCCGCATGGTCGCGCTGTCGTTTCGCACCCACCTGCGGACGATCGACTCGACGCTGCGGATCCTCGCCGAGCAGGTCGCCGGTCTCGCCCGGTAAAGAAGCGCTCGGAGAGACCGCGCTCCGCAGGGTCTTGCGCGAAACCTCGATCGGAGAGATCTTCGACCTCCCATGACCGAGCCCGCTCCCCCCGTCCCGGCCGGCGTCGACCCTTCGCGGGCCGAGCAGATGTTCCCCGCGCTCACGCCGGCCCAGATCGAGCGCGTCGCGGCCCACGGGCGGGCCCGCCCGATCGAGCGCGGCGAGGTGCTGGTCGAAGCCGGGGCCGTCAACCTGCCGTTCTTCGTGGTCGTGAAAGGCCAGATCGAGATCATCCGGACCTTCGGGTCGACCGACACGCTGGTCGTCGTCCACCAGCCCGGCCAATTCAGCGGCGAGATCAACATGCTCTCGGGCCGCCCCGCGCTCGTCCAGGTGCGCGTCAAGGAGCCGGGCGAAGTCATCGAGCTCGATCGCGAGCAGCTCCAGGCGCTCGTCCAGACCGATTCCGAGCTGGGCGACATCATCATGCGCGCCTTCATCCTGCGCCGGCTGGAGCTGGTCGCGCGGGGTCTCGGCGACGCCGTGCTGATCGGCTCGAACCATTGCTCGGGGACGCTGCGCATCCAGGAGTTCCTGACCCGCAACGGCCATCCGTACACCTACGTCGACCTCGACCGGGAAGCCGACGTCCAGGCCGTGCTCGATCAATTCCACGTCGCCGCCGCGGACGTGCCGGTCGTGATCTGCCGCTCCGAGACGGTGCTGCGCAACCCGACCAACGAGCAGATCGCCGAGTGCCTGGGCTTCAACGAGGCGGTCGACCCGAAGCAGATCCGAGACCTGATCATCGTCGGCGCGGGGCCCGCGGGGCTCGCGGCGGCGGTCTACGGCGCGTCGGAGGGGCTCGACGTCCTGATCCTCGAGTCGGAAGCGCCGGGAGGCCAGGCCGGCTCGAGCTCGAAGATCGAGAACTACCTCGGCTTCCCGACCGGCATCTCGGGCCAGGAGCTCGCGGCGCGCGCCTACACGCAGGCTCAGAAGTTCGGCGCCGAGGTGCTGATCGCGAAGAGCGCCCAGAAGCTCGCCTGCGACCGCAAGCCCTTCGCGATCGACATCGGGGACGGCGAGTCCGTCCGGGCGCGGGCGATCGTCATCGCGACGGGAGCCGAGTACCGCAAGCTGGCGGTCGAAAACATTTCCCGCTTCGAAGGCGCCGGCATCTACCACGGCGCGACGTTCATCGAAGCGCAGCTGTGCGGCGGCGAAGAGGTGGTGGTGATCGGGGGCGGCAACTCGGCCGGCCAGGCCGCGGTCTTCCTGGCGCAGACCGCCGCTTGCGTCCACGTGCTCGTCCGCTCGAGCGGGCTGGCCGAGACCATGTCGCGCTATCTCATCCGGCGCATCGAGGAAAGCCCGAAGATCGACTTGAAAACCAACACCGAGCTGATCGCCGCCGAGGGCACCGACCGCCTCGAGCGCGTCTCCTGGCGCAACAACCAGACCGGGGAGGTCGAAACCCACGACCTCGGCCACGTCTTCGTCATGACCGGAGCGAGCCCCAGCACGGGCTGGCTCGACGGCTGCATCGCGCTCGATCCGAAAGGTTTCATCAAGACCGGACCGGACCTCTCGCCGGAAGATCTCGCCGCCGCCAAGTGGCCGCTCGCCCGGCTGCCGCATCTCCTCGAGACGAGCCGTCCGGGAGTCTTCGCGGTCGGAGACGCACGGGGAGGCAACGTCAAGCGCGTGGCCTCGGCCGTCGGCGAGGGCTCGATCGCGGTCTCCTTCGTCCACCGAGTGCTCAACGAGTAGGAGTCGAACCATGCCGACCGGAGCCTGCACCCACCTCGATGCGATCACGACCGTCAAGCACCCCAAGCGCCGCGAGTGCGCGGAGTGCGTAAAGATCGGCGATTCCTGGGTCCACTTGCGCACCTGCCAGGAATGCGGAGCCACCCTCTGCTGCGACAGCTCCCCCAACCAACACGCCAGCAAGCACGCGAGGAAGAGCGGACACCCGGTGATCGCTTCGGCGGAGCCCGGAGAGCGGTGGTTGTATTGCTATCCGGACGACGGGTTTCTCGAGTATTGAAGAGGGCTCGATCCTCCATCCAGAATCGAGGGGTCTATGGACTTGACCATCAAAGATCGGCTGTTACTCTGGAACCAATTCTCGATCCTCGAACTTCTCAAGCCGGAAGACGCCGCTCACTATGGGAAGCTCAAGACGATTCTGCAGAACGGATACCGCCTCCATTACGACGATCTCTGCGGGCACCTGGACAAGAATGAGTTCTCAGAGGAAGCCGCGCTCGAAGTCATCGCCATCTTGAGCATGTTTGAAGCGATTCAAGATTCGGTCGAAAAAATAGGCGCCGTTGAAGGGGTCGAAGACCGGATGGTTCAGTTCGCTGGATTCGATGGCACCAATGAATGCGAGCAGTTGGGGTATCTCTATTTCTTGGTCGACCAGCAAGAACGCTTTCGGCACGTCGTCAAGAAGCGCGACTACAACAGCCATGCACCTCTGCTTGGAAAGTATCGCGAGATGCTTTCGCGGTACAAAAAACTGGGGAATCCCAAGCTGCTGATCGGAGAGGAGATCAAGATCCTGACCTCCGTCTTCCAAGTAGAGAAGGCCTGAGGTCTCTTTCTTCGCCGAGCAGTCGGAGGCATGAAAGACCGCAGCGCCGAGTTCCTCTGACGGACGTCTGGGTCCGCCGGGGCAAGACCTGGCAGGTGGCGGCGCGCACTTCCAGTCGACCCGAAACGCCCTGAGGGCTGCCGGCTACACGCGCGAGATTCGACAGAAAACTGCGCTATTCTGTTTCTTGAACCGGGAGGTGAGTGATGAGTAGCACGATGCTCGATCGGCTGCGAAGTGAAGCTCTGGAGCTGTCCGAACCGGAGCGCGCCGAGCTCGCACACGACCTGGTGGTCAGTTTGGACGGCCCCAGCGATCCGCACGCCGCCCAAGTCTGGGACGCGGAGCTCCTGCGAAGGATGGACGAAGTCGAGGCAGGCACGGCGCCGCTCATCGAGCGAAGGGAGTTCGAGCGCCGCCTGCGGGAGCGGCTCAGCGGTCTCTGATGCCCGATGTGCGCGTTCACGAGCTGGCCGCCGAAGAAGCCATTGAGGCGGGAGCCTGGTACGAACGCGAGCGACCCGATCTTGGGCTTGAGTTCGAAGGCGCTATCAAGGCAGCGCTCGACCTCCTCGAAGGAGAGTTGGCCCCACTGACGCCCATGCTGGGCGCAGCTGGTGCAAGGGGCGCAAGGCGATTGATCCTGAAGCGCTTCCCCTATGACGTCGTAGTTCAGATATGGCGCGACGAGATTCTCGTTCTTGCCTTTGCACATCACGCCCCCGCCCGAAATCCGGGATAATCCCGGCATGAGCGATTCCCCGCAGCAACGGATCGAAGCCGACGTCAAGACCGCCCTCAAGGCAGGCGAGAAGGAGCGCCTGTCGACGCTCCGCATGCTCCTGACCGACATCAACAACGAGCTTTTGAAGGGCGGAGCGGTGGACGACGCAAGCTTCATCGGGCTCGTGCGGAAAGCGATCAAGCGGCGCGAAGAGGCGGCCGAGCTGTATCGCAAGGGCGAGCGGCCGGAGCTGGCGGAGAAGGAGGAGCGCGAGCGTTCGGTGCTCTCGACCTACCTGCCCGCCCAGGCGGACGAGGGCGCGATCCGGGCCGCGGCGGAGGAGATCGCGGCGGCGGGCTCGCTCGCTCCGGGAGCCGGCATGGGGCCCCTGATGAAGGAGCTGCGCGAGCGGTTCGGCGCTAGCGCGGACGGGGCGACCCTTTCGCGCGTGGCGCGGGAAGTCCTCGCGACCCGCTGATGCGCCGCTTCGTGGTGGGGACCGCCGGGCACATCGACCACGGCAAGACCTCTCTCGTCCGGGCGCTCACCGGCATCGATTGCGACCGCTGGGCGGAGGAGAAGGCGCGCGGCATCACGATCGATCTCGGCTTCGCCCACCTGCGCGAGGGCGACCTGCAGATCGGATTCGTCGACGTGCCCGGCCACGAGCGCTTCCTGCACAACGCCCTCGCCGGGCTCGGCGGGATCCGGGCCATGCTCCTGGTCGTGGCGGCGGACGAGGGGGTCAAGCCGCAGACGCGCGAGCACCTCGCGGTCTGCTCGCTGCTCGGCATCCCGCACGGCCTGGTCGCGCTCACCAAGATCGATCTCGTCTCGGCGGACCTCCGCGAGCTGGCGCAGCTCGAGGTCGAGGAGCTGCTCGCCGGGACGCCGTTCGCGGGCTCGCCCGTCCTGCCCGTTTCGAGCACGACAGGCGAAGGGATCCCGGAGCTGCGCGCGGCGCTCGTCGCGCTCGCCGAGCAGGCTCCCGAAGGGGGGAACGCGGAGGGCTCGGAGGGTCTCGACCGGCCGGCGCGGCTGCCGATCGACCGGGCCTTCCACTTGAAGGGGCTGGGCGTCGTCGTCACGGGAACTCTCGCGAGCGGTAGGGTCCGGCCGGGCGACACGCTCGAAGTCCTGCCCGGCGGCGCGGCGGTCCGCGTGCGGAGCATCCAGGTCCACGGCGAGCCGCGAGAGGTGGCGTCGGCCGGCGAGCGGACCTCGCTCCAGATCACCGGCCTGCCGCTCGAAGCGCTCGGGCGCGGGTTGACGCTCGCCGAGCCGGGCGCTCTTTCGGCCAGCTCGCGCCTCCTCGCGCGCTTCGAGCTGCTGCCCGACGCGCCGGCCGCCATTTCGGGGTTCGTGCCGATTCGGCTCCACCTTTACGCGAGCGAGATCCACGGCCGCCTACGCCCGCTCGACCCGAATGAGATGCTGCCGGGCGAGCGCGGGCTCGCCGAGATCCGCCTCGCGGCGCCGGTCGTCGCGGTGCGCGGCGATCGCTTCGTCGTCCGGCGGCCGTCCCCCGCCGCGACCCTGGGCGGTGGGGAGATCCTCGATCCCCGCTGGCGCCCGTATCGCGGCAAGCTCTTGGCTCCCGCC
>DATMZM010000375.1:0-2452 GCA_035607445.1 Thermoanaerobaculia bacterium
ACACCGGAGTTCGACGAGTTCAGGAAAGCCCTCGAACAGAGTGCCGCAGCGGCCGGCATCTCCACCCCACCCGAGGGAGCCGACGAGGATCGTCCCGGCCGGATCGCAAAGAAACCGTTCGTCGCCCGGCTTCCGCAACGCCTGCTCGCCGGGGGGGCGCTCGCCGTCATCGGGCACGTCGATCGCGCCTGGACCAGCTCCTTCAGCTGGAACAGCGCCGGAGGGCATATCCGGGTCTACGACAACGTGCTCAAGCTGCTGATGGACGGTTACCCGGTCGGTTGGGCGATGGAGCGGATGAACAGCTACTTCGCCGACCAGGCCGCTTCGCTACACAGGCTCTGGGAGGACAGGAAGTTTCTCCGCGACATCGACCGCGAGGTCTTCGCCGACCTCTGGCGCTCGACCAACGACGCCCGGAACTTCGTCGTGCTGGGCGATCCGGCGGTGCGGATCAAGGTGACGTAGCGGCCCGCGGCCGGCGTCCGAGGTGACAGGTGCGAGAGGGTGCGCATCTTCCATACGTGACCGCACCCTTCTTTGGTACGATGCGTATCTGCCCTCATGACCGACTCGACCGAAGTCACAGAGCTCCTCCATGAATGGAGTCGTGGCGATGCCGCGGCCCTGGATCGGCTCGTGCCGCTGATCTTCGAGGATCTGCGGGCGATGGCGCGGCGGCACCTGGCGCGCGAGCCGAGCGACCACACGCTCCAGCCGACGGCGCTGGTCAACGAGGTCTACCTGCGGCTCCTCGGGCAGAACCGGGTGCAATGGCAGAACCGCCAGCAGTTCTTCGCCATCGCGGCGACCCTGATGCGGCGGATCCTGGTCGACCACGCGAAGGGGAAGCGGGCGGAGAAGCGCGGCGGCGGCGCGGTCAAGGTGCCGCTCGACGAGGCCCAGGCGGTGATCGAGAAGAGGAACACCGACTTCGTCGCCCTCGACGAGGCGCTCTCGAAGCTCGCGAAGCTCAACCCCCGGCAGGCGCGGGTCGTCGAGCTCAAGTACGTCGTGGGGCTCGGCTTCGAGGACATCGCCGAGGTTCTCGAGGTTTCGGTGACGACGGTCAAGCGCGACTGGCATTACGCGCGCCTCTTCCTCAAGAAGGAGATGAGCCCTCGGGAGGACTGAGGACGAGCCGTTTGCCGTTGGCGATTCGCGTATTTGGGTAACCGACCAGGGCCGCCGCGGCACGTTCGTCGCCGGCCGGACTCTCGGATGACGAAATCGAGCACGACGTGACACCCGAACGCTGGCAGCGAGTCCAGGATCTTCTCGAGGTCGCTTTCGAGCGCTCGGAAGACGAGCGCGGGGCCTTCCTTGCGGAGTCCTGCGGCGAGGACGAGGCCCTGCGCTCGGAGGTCGAGGCGATGCTCGCCCTCGAGACCGAGCTCGGCGACTTCATCGAGACCCCCGTCTTCGACCTCCCGGGGGATTCGGGCCTCGAGCCCGGCTCGCGGCTCGGGCCCTACCGGATCGTCTCGGAGCTCGGCCGCGGCGGCATGGGAGCGGTCTATCTCGCCGAGCGCGCCGACTCCGAGTACGAGAAGAAGGTGGCGATCAAGCTGTTGAAGCGCGGGCTCGACACGGACGAGCTGATCCGCCGCTTCCGGGGCGAGCGCCAGATCCTCGCCCGGCTCGACCACCCGAACATCGGCCGCCTGCTCGACGGCGGCACGACAGGCGATGGCCGGCCCTACTTGGTGATGGACTACGTCGTCGGCCGGCCGATCGACGCCTATTGCTCTGAGAGGAACCTTCCGCTCCCGGAGCGGCTCCGCCTGTTCGGGCAGGTCTGCCGCGCGGTCCACTTCGCCCACCAGAACCTGGTGGTCCATCGGGATCTGAAGCCCGGCAACATCCTGGTCACGGCCGACGGCTCGCCGAAGCTGCTCGACTTCGGCATCGCGAAGCTGATCGAGGACGACGCGGAGCCGTTCGCGACGGTCGCGGCGCTCAAGATGATGACGACCGAGTTCGCGAGCCCCGAGCAGGTGCGCGGCGAGCCGGTGACGACCGCGACCGACGTCTATTCTCTCGGCGCTCTCCTCTACCGGCTCCTGGTCGGCCGCTCGCCCTACCGGCCGGTCACCGAGGGGAGAGCTGCCCTCGCCGAGGCGGTCTGCGAGCAGACGCCGATCCGGCCGAGCCTCGCCGCGGCCGAGGGGCCCGAGGCCGATCGAGACGCCGGCAAGCGCCTGCGCGGCGACCTCGACAACATCGTCCTGCGCGCCCTTCAAAAGGACCCAGCCCGCCGCTACGAATCCGCCGAGCAGCTCGCGAGCGATGTCCAGCGCCACCTCGACGGCCTCCCCGTCCTCGCCCGCCCCGACAGCCTGGGCTACCGAGTGGGGAAGTTCGTCAACAGGCATCGGATGGGGGTCGGGCTGGCCGCTGCCGCGCTCGTGGCGGTTCTGGCCTTCGCGATCGTGGCCTGGGTCCAGCGGCA
>DATMZM010000435.1:0-4191 GCA_035607445.1 Thermoanaerobaculia bacterium
GACCGGCGAGCCGAGATCGACTCCGCGACGAGCGCGAAGATCGTCGCCCGGCGCGGACACGAGGTCGAAGGACGCCCTCGCGCCGCGCGAGCGGCCGAACCGGCGGCTCGGCCGTCCCCCGCGCGCACGTCCGTCTGGCCCAGATCGACGGGATCGTCAGATTCGTCCATCGGTCCCTCCGCGAAAGATCGTCTCGATGATCGCGCGGATTCTCTCACGCGGACCGCCTGCGAGCGAAGACCCCACTTTGCTGGGCGAAAAAGTCGCGGTCGGCCGTCTCCGGTCTCGAAGGGGGGCTGGCCCGCTTCTCAGTTGTGCCGCACGCCGTTCGGGTCGACCATCTCCCCCTCGTCGCTCATCCATGGATCGCGGCTCGGTCTGCCGTTCGGGTCAACCATCGATCCTTGGTCGCTCATCCCCCCTGGGTGACCGTTCGGATCGACGACCACTCCCTCGTTGCTGATCAGTTGGTGGCTGTTCGGTCTGCCGGCGGGGCCGAGTCTGGCGTGCTGCGCCCTCCAAAGCGCGGCGAACGCCGAATCGGAGAACCAGGTGCCGAGCCGGCCGAGCAGGTCGGACCAAGGGGAGGCGGCGGCGGGCGCCGCCGTGGCGAGGCCGAGCGTGAGGGCGAGGGCGAGAGTTGTGAGGCGTCCACGGGTCGAGCGTACGGACATGACGTTTCCCTCCTCGGGGGCCGCGGGTCATTCCCGAGAGCCGGCAGGGCCCCCGCGCCCGCGGGGGCAACGCCGCGGGGCGTTGCTGCCGGAAGGATAAAGAAAAGCGGCGTACGACGCCGCCTTTTCTTCGAAGGGTCCCGGCGCCTGCGTTGTCGATTTCGGCAACTTATGGCAACAAACAAGAGATCCCGCAAAAGGAGACGCCTCGCGTCGCCTTCGCGACGAGCGCAGAAGAAAGTCGCCCTATAAATGTACATAGACACGAGTAGCAACAAATAACCGCTCTGCGAGACGAAAAGTCGGCTTCAGGGGTTGACAAACGCGCAGCAGGTCGCCTAGTTTTCTGCTCGTGCGAGCGCAAATGGTTGCTCAGGGCGGCATTCAGTACTCCTGGTCGAAGCTCTCGTTGATGGCGAGCTTCGGCCAGCAGCTCCGGCGCCTCCGCCGTGACAGACGCCTCACGCAGCGCGTCCTGGCGGAGCGCCTCGGCGTCGATCGCCGCACCCTCCAGCGCTACGAGCTCGGCCAGATGTTTCCGGCTCCGGAAATCCTCGCGGCGCTCGTGGAAGCCCTGGAGGTTCGGGTCGAGGACCTGTTCACGCTCGCGCCTCCCCTGCCACGCGATCCGCACGGGCGCAGGGCCGTGCGCCCCACCGAACCCGGAGGCGAACCGGCGTGAGCTTCCGCGATCTCGAGGAAGGCGCGACATCCGCCGTCACCGCAGGCGGAGCTTCGGCCGGTCGGCTGGCCGAGAGCGCTCGCCGCGAGGAGGCCGCGGTCGAGGAGCTTGGGGCCGAGCTCGTCCGGACGCCGGTCGGCGCCTGGCCCGGTCTCGCCGTCAGCGACCGATTCGCTCACCCCGCCTTTCTCGAGCGGCTCTGCGCAGCGAGCTGGTCGCTCGACGCCGACCGGGCAGAGCACCTCGCCGGATTCGGCTGCCAGGTCGCCCTCAGGCTCGATGCGCGGGGCGTCGAACTCGCCACGGCCCGCGGCTTGATCGCCCGGACCCAAGCGACGCTCGGCGATGCCTGGCGCCGGCAGGGACGAAGTGGCGAGGCGGATCTGGCATTCCTCCGTGCCTTCGGCATGCTCGGCGAACGCACGTCCGGCATCGACCTCGGTCTGGTCGCGGCGCTCGCCTCCCGATGCCTGCGCGACCAGGGCGAGCTCCGAGAGGCCGGCTTCGCGGCGCGACTCGCCACACGGCTCTTGCGGCGCGAGGGCCTCCCGCTGCTTGCCGCCGGTGCCTGGGGCGAGGTCGCGGCGCTCGCCGCGGAGAGCGGCGCCTGCGGCCGGGTCGATGCCGCCCTGCGCTGCGCGCGGCGCTTGCTCGGCTCGAACGCCCAGGAGGCTGCGGCTCGCCCCGTCGCGCGCGGAGTCCTCCGGCTGCTCCTCCTCGGAAAGAGCGCGGCGGCGGTCGCTCTCGCGCGGGCCGCGCGGTGGCGCCTCCGGCCCGGATTGGAAGCGCGCGCCGCGCTGGCGGAGATCGCCGCCCGGGCTCTCGCCGCGATCGGCGATCGAGCCGAGAGCGGGCGAACGCTCGCCGTGGCCGCGGAGAGCTACCTGCTCGCCGGCCGGCGCGTCGAGGCCGTCGCCCTCGGCTTCGAGCTGGCCGAACGGAGCGCCACCCGTTATGCCCGGGGAGTGAGCGCCGCTCGCCTGGCCCGTTTCGCGAACGGCCCCGGCCTGCCCCTCTCGCTACGGCTTGCCGTCGCGCTCTGGTGCCGTGCGGCCCCGGGCGATGCCCGCCGCGCGGCGACCCTCGCGCAGTCCCTCGTCCTGTGCGCCCGTCGCGTCCGCGTCCGCCCAGACCCGGAAACCGACCCTTTTTCCAAGGAGATCCCATGACCGATTCGTCGCCGTCCGCCCATCCCGCAGGTGCCGAGGGCTCCGGCCTTCCGCCGGGAGCCTTGCCCCTCCTTCTCGACCCGGACGAGTGGGAGCAGGCCGAAGGCTTCCGGTTTACGTTCCTGGGTCATTTCACGAAGTCCGGCGATGCCGACGCTCTCCGCCGCGTGAGCCAGCTGCTCTATGACGGCGCGCTCGAAGGCAACCGCGAATGGCCGCGCGGCCCGCTCCCTCCGGTCCTCGAGCAGGCGCTCTTGGCCGCTTGCGAGTTTCGGTTTCTCGAGGGGTTCCTCGCCGCGGTCGGTCGCGAGTGCGAGACGGCGAGCCTCTCGCGAGAGGAGATCCGGATCTCCCAGCTCGCGGCCGACTACTCCCTCGCCTCCGGAGATCTCGCCGCGCGGATCGAGCGAGATCTGGCCGCGACCGGGAAGGTCCTCGTCCGGCGGTCCTCCACGAGCGGCGATCCGTCGCCGAGGACGTAGATTTAAGCCCCCTTCGCAGCGGAAACGTTCGGAGGTAGACTCCTCGCCTATGAAAACGACAAAAGCTCCGCTCGAGGCGCCCCCACGTCCCAAGGTCCCACGCGGCAAACCTTCCCGCAAGCGCAAGAAGGAGCCGGTCGACCGGGCGCTCTGGCTGTTGAGCCACCTGATCCCGATGGCCGGCCTGAGCCGGCGGGAGGTCGACCAGCGCCTCGGTCTGACGCGCGGCCAGGTCGGCCAAGTGCTGACGGGACGGACCTCGCTCCGGTTCGAGATGATTCTCCTGATCCTCGACGAGGTCGGCATGGAGCCGGCGCTGTTCTTCAAGCTCCTGTTCGAGCTGCCGAACGAGGGCGACAATCCGTTGCTCTCCTTGCTGTACCGGAAGCTGCTCGAGGGGGGTGCGATGAAGCCCGAGCACTTCTTCGCGACACCCGAGCCGGCGCCGCTCCCGTCGGACGAGCTCCGGCGACTGGTCCGCCAGGAGCTCGCCGACGTCCTGGCCTCGGCCCAGAGGACGGCCCCTTCCGAAGAAAGGCTCCGGGAAGAGCGGTCCAGGCGCGAGCCGTTTCCCGGCGACATGGTCGAGAGCGTCCCGCGCAAGCGCACGGCGCGCGCGCCGCGCAAGAAGCCGGCGTCGAAATCCCCACGCTGAACCCCAGCCTCACGCTCCCCAGACATTCGCTGACGCCGACAGGGCCGGTCGCCCCTTTTCCGGGGCACCGGCCCTTGTCGTCTTGGGGCTGGGGATCTGGAAACGACCGTGACGGGAGGGATGCCGAGAAGGGAGAGAGACGGCGCGGAGCCGATCGCTTCTCGGCTCCGCGCTCGCTCCGGGTCGATCAGAACGGAATGTCGTCGTCGTCGCCCGCCGGGAGCTCAACGGTCGCCGTGTCCGGCGCCCCGCTCTCCTGCTCGGCCGGAGCCGCACCCTTGCCGGCCCGCGTGAGGAACGTAATGGCGGAGGCGATCACCTGGAAGGACGTTTTCCATTCGCCCTCCTTGTCGTAGCCCTGGACCTGCAGCCGGCCGTAGACCGCGATCCGAGCGCCCTTCTGAAGCGCCCGGAGCGACTTGGCCAGCCCGCGGAACGCGACGATCGGAATCCAGTCGGTGCGCTCGTGCCGGGTGCCGGAGCGGTCCTGGTAGGCGGTGGTGACCGCGAGAGAGAGCCGGGCGTACGT
>DATMZM010000432.1:0-5515 GCA_035607445.1 Thermoanaerobaculia bacterium
CCCCAGCGGATCGCCCAGAGGAGCTTTTCGACCTCCTCGTCGATCGACGAGGTGACCGCCGAGTTGCCCAGGTTGGCGTTGATCTTGACCAGGAAGTTGCGGCCGATCGCCATCGGCTCGCACTCGGGATGGTTGACGTTCGAGGGCAGGATCGCGCGGCCCCGCGCGATCTCGTCGCGCACGAATTCCGGGGTGATCTCGCGCGGGATCGCGGCGCCGAGCGGCGCCCCCGGATGCCCCGCGCCGAAGGCCGCGAGCGTCTCGGCGGCTTGCGCCCGGAGCAGGTTCTCGCGCAGGGCGACGAACTCCATCTCAGGCGTCACCAGCCCTCTCCGGGCGTAGTGCATCTGGGTCACGTTGGCGCCCGCCGCGGCGCGGAGCGGCCGGCGGACCGGGCCGAAACGGAGCGCGTCGAGGCGCGGGTCGGCAGCGCGCCGGCGGCCGGTTTCGGAGGTCAGGTCCGGCAGCTCCCGGACGTCCCCCCGCTCGAGCACCCAGGGCTGGCGCAGCGGCTCAAGCCCCTTCCGTACGTCGGGCGCTTGGGCCGGGTCGGTCCAAGGCCCGGAGGTGTCGTAGACCCGGATCGGCGGGTTCTCCCGCATCCGCCCCTCGGCGAGCCGGGTCGGGGTCTGGGCGATCTCGCGCATCGGCACCCGGACGTCGTCGCGGGAGCCGGAAAGGTAGATCTTGCGGGACGCGGCGAACGGCTCGACGGCGATCGCTCGGGCGGGAGAGCCGGCTGCGGGGGCGGCGGATGGATCGGTGGCGGTGCTCATTGGAGGCGCCTCCTCGCGCGATCGGGATCCTACCTCAGGGGGCGCGACACAGACGCCCGGGCGCGCGGTAGACTCAGGCCTCGGGAAGCCGATAGGTTTGGTTTCGATCTGGAACCTTCTCCATTCGAAGGGAGGGACGCGATATGGATCTCCAGCGCTCCGTCATCGTAGGAATGCTCGCCGCCTCGCTCGGCCTGGTCGCTGCCTCGGCCCCGGCGGCCGAAAGCGGCCCGCCACCCTCGGCCGTGATCGTCCTCGCCGGCATTCAAGTCCGAGTGGGCGACGTGCTGTTCGGCAACGGCGCGACCCGGCTCGCGGTCCAGGCCGAGCGCTCCTCCTGCGCCGTCGAGCGCCGCGATTATCTGCTGGACGGCGCGGCCGGCGCCGCAGCCTGGGGCACGCTCGCCCCCGGCGCCCATGCGGCCGAGGTCGTGCTGACCGACTCGTGCGGGCAGTCGTCGCGGATCGGACCGTTCGCCTTCGTCATCGACGTCGATCCGCCGTCGATCAAGGCCCAGGCGGTGGGCAACGAGATCTACGACGATCGCGGCGAGCCGGATCGCGACCGGCGGCACAAGCCGCAGGCCTGGACCCCCGAGCGGGGCGGCGCGATCGCCTGGTCGGCCGACGGCCGCCGCTGGCTGCCGCTCGCCTGGGGCGACACCCCCACCGCGCCGGAGAACGGCGTCTGGTCCGAGAGCGCGGCCACGGCCGACCACCCGCAGGTGCTGTTCGCCGGCCAGGGTTGGAAGATCGTCGGCGACGACGGCGCCCCGCTCGCGAACGACCGGCTGCTCTACGTCACCGCGGAGGACGCCGGCAGCGGGATCGCGAAGCTGATCTACCGCACCAAGGCGGTGCCGTCCGGCGGCAACGGCGAAGTGCTGCTCGAGGTCGAAGCGGTCGACCTGGTCGGCAACTCCGCCACGCGCACCTGGAAGATCGGGCGGCGCTGAGTCGACGGTCTCGATCGGGGCCAGGGGGGACGGGCGGCGAGCCCGCCCCTAAACGCCTCGGAGGAATCGCTTTGCGCCGCGCGTTCCCGCTCCGTCTCACCCTCGCAGCTCTCGCCGCGTTCGCCGCGTCCGCTCCGATCGCCGCTCGCGCGGAAAGCCCGCTCGATCCCGCATGGACGACGCCGGCCGAGGCCTCCGGCTTCGCTCGCACTCCGACCTACGACGAGACCCTCGCCTTCCTGCGCAAGCTCGAGACGAAGCTGCCGGAGATGAAGGTGACCTCGTTCGGCACCTCGGCCGGAGGCCGGGCCCTGCCGCTCGTCATCCTGTCGAAAGAGCGCCGGTTCGCGCCTCCCGCGGCGGGCGAGCGGCCGGGTCAGCCGAGCAAGCCGATCGTGATGATCCAGAGCGGCATTCACGCCGGAGAGATCGACGGCAAGGACGCGACCTTGATGATCCTCCGTGATCTCGCCCTCGGCCGGCACCGGGAGCTGCTCGACGCCGCGACGATCCTCTTCCTGCCCATCTACAACGCCGACGGCCACGAGCGGATCTCGCCCTACAACCGGCCGAACCAGGACGGACCGCGCGAGGGGATGGGCTTCCGCACGACGACGGACGGGCTCGATCTGAACCGCGACCACGTCAAGCTCGCGAGCCCGGAGGCGCGCGCTCTCGTCGCTCTCGTCAACGCCTGGCGCCCGCAGCTCCACGTCGACGTCCACGTGACCGACGGCGTCGACATGCCCTGGGTGCTCACCTGGTCGGCGGTCGAAGCGCCGCAGCTGCCGGCCCCCGTCGACGCTTGGGTCAAAGCGCACCTGCCGAAGGCGCTCGCCGCGACCGACGCCGCCGGCTTTCCGACCGGGCCCTACGTCGATCTGGTCGACCGCACCGACCTGACGAAGGGCTTCAGCTCCTGGGTCGGCGGCGCCCGCTACTCGACCGGCTACTTCGCTCTCCGCAACCGGCCTTCGATCCTGATCGAGACCCACTCCTACAAGCCCTATCGGGATCGCGTGCTCGCGACCCAGGCGTTCCTGCTCGGCCTGCTCGCCGAGGTGGGCAAAGACCCCAAGGGACTGATCGAAGCGGTCACCGCCGCCGAGGCGAGGGTGGTCGAGCTCGGCCGGCCGGGCGCGCCGCCGAGCGAGATGGTGGTCGGCTGGAGCGAAAGCGATCGATCGGATCCGTTCCGCTGGCCGGTCTACGCGGCGAAGCTCGAGACCTCGGCCGTGACGGCCAAGCCTGTTCTCCTGTTCGACCGCACCGAGACCACCGACCGCGAGGTCCCCTGGATCCACGGCTCCAAAGCGACGGCGACCGTCGCCCGTCCGCGCGGCTACCTGGTCCTCCCCGGCTGGCCGCAGATCGAGGAGCGTTTGACCGCCCAGGGGCTCCGCTTCACCCGTGTCGCGGCGCCCTTCGAGGCAGAAGTGGAGATCGCCCGGCTCTCCCAGCCCGAGTACGCGAGCGCGCCCTATCAGGGGCTGACCGCCGTGACCAAGGTCCACGTCGAGCGCAGCCGGGAGAGCCGGACGATTCCCGCCGGCTCCCTCTGGGTGCCCGCCGACCAGCCCGACCTCGCCGTCGCGGCGGAGCTGCTCGAGCCCGAGGCCCCCGATTCCCTCGTCTCCTGGGGCCTCCTCTCGACGATCTTCGAGCAGAAGGAGTACATCGATCCCAAGGTCCTCGAGCCCTGGGTCCGCCATCAGCTCGAAGACTCGAAAGTCGCCGCGGAATGGCAGGAGGCCCTGAAGGACGAGAAGCTCGCGAGCGATCCGCAAGCCCGCTACGCCTGGTGGTACCGGAGAACGCCCTACTTCGATCAGGCGATCGGCCTGCTGCCGGTCTACCGGGTAATGGAGGCGCCGAAACCTTGAGCTTCAGGTGCTGAGCAGGGCTTTGCGATCGTAGAGATCCTCACGCCGAGGGTAGGGTGCGCCGCCGAAATCGAGGCCCTTCTCCATGCGTGCGAAGGCCCGTTGCTGATCTGGAGTGAGGCAATGAACCGAAGTGTCTCGAACTGACTCTGGCCCTTGCGCCCTGGATTCAAGCGGTTTCATTGAATTCCTCGTGCACTTCCGAGCATACCAACCGCCCTGCTACTCGTACCGCAGCGCCTCGATCGGATCCTGCCGTGCCGCCTTCATCGCGGGCCAGAGGCCGGCGACGAGGCCGACGGTGGTCGAGACCCCGAAGCCCAGGATGACGGACCACAGCGGTGCCGCTGCCTGGAAGTCGAAGGCGACGCGGGCGAGGAGCGCCGCTCCGAGCCCGATCGCGATGCCGACCGCGCCGCCTACCCCCGTCAGCGTCACGGCCTCCGAGAGGAACTGGATCGCGATGTCGCGGCGGGTGCCGCCGAGCGCCTTCCGGAGGCCGATCTCGCGCGTCCTTTGGGTGACGTTGACGAGCATGATGTTCATCACGCCGACCCCTCCGACGACGAGCGCGATCGCCGCGATCAGGATCATCACCGCCGCGATGCCGCCGGTGATCTGGCGGAAGTTCTTGAGCTGTCCGACGCTCGTGAAGGTGGCGAAGTCGTTCGGCTGGTTCGGCCGCAGCTGGCGCCGCACGCGCAGGATCGCCGTCTCCTGCTCGATCAGGTCGTCGTAGTCCTCCGGCCGGCGCGGCACCGTGGCGATGTGGATCGTGTCGCCGTCCCCGTCGCGGACGCGCGGGAATTGCTCGTCGAACGTCGTGATCGGCACCAGGATCAGGTTGTCGGCGCCGCCGCCTAAGAACGAGCCCTTCTTGACCAGCGTTCCGATCACCTGGTAGCTCCAGCCGTCGATCGTGATCGAGCGCCCGATCGGGTCCTGGTGCGGGAAGAGCGCTTCGGGGACGTCGCTCGCGATGATCGCGACGCGCGCCGCGTGGCGCACGTCCGAGTCCGTGAAACCGCGGCCGTCGTCGATCGCCGAAGCGTTCGCCTGGAGGTAATCCGGAGTGGCGCCGACGATGATCGGCCCGTTCCCCTGGCGGCGGCCGGCGGTGACCTCGATCGCCTCGAACAGGTAGCGCTCAGGGGAGACCGCGGCGGCGAACGTGCCGAGACGCTTGAGCGCCTGGGCGTCCTCGAGCGTCAGGTTGCGCCGGTGCTTCTCCTCCTCGGGCCGGTCGCCGTCGTCGCCGAAGCGCGGCTCGAACTTCTGGAACTGCACGAGATGCGTGCCGAAGCTCGTGAACGCCTTCGAGATCGAGCGGTCGAAGCCGACGACGAACGAGACCATCATGATCACGGTCGCGACCCCCGCGACGACGCCGAGGAGCGTCAGGAACGTGCGCAGCTTCTGCGCCCGCATGGCGGCGAGCGCAAAGCGGACGTTCTCGGTCCAGGAGAGGCGGAAGGGGCGGATCGGCGACATGGCTACTCCGAGCGCAGCGCGTCGACGACTTCGAGCCGCGACGCGGAGACCGCCGGCCAGTAGCCCGCGACGACCCCGACGACGACCGAGAGCGCGAGGCCGGAGACGATGATCCCCGGCGTCAGGTCGGCGGGAAAGTGGGCGATCCGGTCGACGCCGAGCGAGATCAGGCCGCCGCCGCCGACCCCGAGCGCGCCCCCGACGAGGGCGAGGAGCGCCGCTTCGAGCAGGAACTGCCGCCGCACGTCGCGCTGGCGGGCGCCGAGAGCGCGGCGCAGGCCGATCTCCTGCGTCCGCTCGGCGACCGCGACGAGCATGATGTTCATGATGACCATCCCGCCCACGATCAGCCCGATGGCCGGAAGCGCGGTGCCCGCGATCGTCATGACGCTCTTGGTCTTCTCGAACA
>DATMZM010000443.1:0-16939 GCA_035607445.1 Thermoanaerobaculia bacterium
GCCGCCGTTCGGATCGCCGGCCGCACCGGAAACCGTTGCCGTGTTGGAGAGCGAGCCGGTCGCCGCGGCCGAGATCGAGCACGAGGCCGTGTAGGTGACGGACCCGCCGACGGGCAGGTTCACCGGGTCGCTGACGTTGCCCGAGCCCGACGCGGTGCAGGTGCCGCCGCCCGCGCCGGCGCAGGTCCAGGTGCAGGTGAGCGAGGCGGGGAAGGTGTCGGCCACCGTGCCCGTGGTGTTCGACGGTCCGGCGTTGCTCGCCGTGATCGTGTAGGTGACGCTGCCGCCCGGCGTCGCGGTCGTCACCCCGTCGGTCTTCGTGACCGCGAGGTCGGCCGACGCCACCAAGGTGTCGGTATCCGTGGCGCTGTTGTTCGCCGCGTTGGGATCGCCGGCCACGCCGGTGACCGTCGCCGTGTTGGAGAGACTGCCGGTGGCCGAAGCCGAGATCGTGCACGAGGCCGTGTAGGTAACCGATCCGCCGCTGGGCAGGGTCACCGGGTCGCTGATGTTGCCGGAGCCCGACGCGGTGCAGGTGCCACCGCCCGCGCCGACGCAGGTCCAGGTGCAGGTGAGCGCGGCCGGGAAGGTGTCCGCCACCGTCCCCGTGGTGCCGGCCGGACCCGCATTCGAAGCCGTGATCGTGTAGGTGACGCTGCCGCCCGGCGTCGCAGTCGTCACCCCGTCGGTCTTGGTGATCGAGAGATCGGCCACCAGCTCGTCCGCGCCGATCGTCGGCGCCGTCGCGGAACGCGGCTCCATGTCGATGTCGTTGGTGACCGAGGCGATCGGAACCGCCGCTCCGACCGGCAGGGTGCCCGGCAGCACGTGGAGGTCGTTGTTGGACACGAACGGCACGGGTCCGGTCGAGGCGAGCGAAGCGTTGTCGTTCGTCCCGGCAGGCGACAGCGTGCTCGAATAGGCGGCCAAGGCGGGGAGCGTGGTGAAGAAGTTGGTGCCCGCCGTGGTACCCGCCTGGCCGACGCCCTGCCGCGCGGCGTCGGTTCCGAAGTAGTAGGCGTTGTTGTTCCAGGTCAGGTTCATCGCCGACGTGCCGCCGGAGGGCAGGTACGCGGAGACGTGGGCGATCGACGTCGTGCCGCCCGTGATGTTGTTCGCGAAGATGTTGTCGCGCACGTCGCAGCCGGTGGACGCGGTGCTGACGAGGCCGAACGCCGCCGACAGCAGGCTGGTGTTCGCCGTGCCGGGCAGGGCGCCGTAGAGGTTGACCGAGTTGTAGTAGATCTTGTGCCCGGTGCCCGCTCCGACGCGGATACCGAAGATCCCGAAGGTGGTCGAGAACGCGCCGCCGCTGGTCATGTTGAAGCTGACGTTGCTGACGAAGTTGTTTTTGACCGTGACGTTGTTGCCGCCGCTGATGTCCATCCCGTAAGCACCAAAGGTGCCGGTGTTCGTGTTGATGATCCCCTGGACGTTGTTCTTCTCGATCGTCAGGTCGGACGTGGCGCCGGCTACGACGATGCCGCGCACCTGGGTGCTGCCGGCGGTCGAAATGTCGCTCACGTTGTTGCCGGTCACGACGTTGTTGGTGGCGGCGACGGAGCTCGTCACGTTGATGCCGATCGGAGCGAATCCGCTCGCGCCGGTGTAGCCGATGCCGGACACCGTATTTCCGGAGACGGTCGCGTTGATCGTCCCGGTCGCGAGCCAGATGCCGACGTCGTTCTCGTCGTTGACCTTGTCGATGTTGCCGACCGTGTTCTGGCTCACCGTCGCGCCGTTGACGCCCTGCATGTAGAGGGCCACGTCGCGGACGGCGTTGGCGCCGCTCGTGTTGACCGTGTTCTGGGTGTAGACGAGGTTCGAGCCGCCCTGCGGCGTCGTGCCGCCGGTCGCGAACACGCCGACGAAGGCCTTGCGGACGTCGTTGTTCTGGATCGTGACGTTCGAGAAGAGGCCCGCGTTGCCCAGGGTCGTCGCATCCGAGATGACGACCGCGGAGCTCGTGTTGGCGCCGTTGATCACGACGCAGTTCTTGAGCGTGTCGCTGGTGATCGGCGTCGCACCGACCGAGCCGAACAGGATGACGCTCGGGGTCGTGACGCTGGTATTGGTGATCGTCAGGCTGCGGTCGGTGCCGACGCCGCCGAGCGAGCCGTCGATCGTGACCCGGCTCGAGCCGTTCATGCGGATCAAGGCGCCGGCGAACGAACCGGTGATCGCCCGCGCCACGCCCGTCGGATAGATCTTGACGGTGAAGTTGCTGCCCGCCGGCTGCTCGAGCAATGCATTCAGGCCGTTCGTGCCGTCTTCACCCACCACCAGGTCGCCGGCGATCTGAATCTCGATGTTGCCCGTGACGACGGCGTCGTTGATCGCTTTGAAGATGCCGGTGGCGCCGGTCAGCGTCGTGAAGTCGCAGCCCGAGGCGCAGACCGTCTTGATTCCGATGATGGGTGCCGAGATCAGGTAGCTGTTGGGCGTGGTGGGGGGTGTCCCCGCCGCTGGCGGGTTGGCCGTGAAGCCTCCCGCGCCCGACACCGGGTTCGAGGTGACGTTCGGCGTCGCCGCGCCGTCCTGAGCCACGACGTAGTATTGAATCGTATCGCCGGTCGTGACGCTGCCGCCCGCAACCAGCGAGTAATCGATGGTGAAGTTGTAGGTTCCGCCGCCGCCGGACGTCGCCTGGGTGGAGGCGAAGGCGCCGGCGATTCCCTTGCGGAAATAGATCACGGGCAACCCGACTCCGGCGGTGGGCACGCCGCTTCCCGCGTCGGTGATGGTCGAAGAGAGAGAGCGGTTGGAGGTGCTGGTGGTGTTGGTAAGGGGCGTGTACGAGATGATCGGCGGAGCGAGATCGATGCCGTTGAAGTTGCCCGCGTCCGCGCCGATGTCCACCGGGGTCAGGCCGCTTCGGGTCTGGCCGTCGAAGTCATCCGTCACGCCGACGTCCACGCCGTTCGCTTCGGCCGGTGACGGGTTGGTGGGATGAATGTGCAGGTCCGGCGTGGCGTTGGTCGGGTCGTTGTACTGCGGATTGAACTCGATGCTGCCCGCGTCTTGACCCACCGCGGTCTTCCAGGACGACAAGTTGGGCACGTCCAAGGAATTGAAGAACCCGAAGACCGCGCCTGTGCCATTGGCGAAGTAAATGTTGTTGTTGATGGTCAGGCCGGCGGGATTCGCAGCTGTGCCGTTGATCTTGACCGCGTAGTTCTTGCCCGTCGCGCCGCTGTTACTGCGGGCGTTGAAGAAAATGTTGTCCCGGAAACTCCGGGTGACCGCCGTCTGAGTCCCATTGAAGGCGTACGAAGCACCGGTGCCGGCGGTTGGACTGCCGCCGATGTAAACGCTGTTGTGAAAGAAACTATTCGTGCCGAGGGCTTCATTGATGCCGTTGATGCCGGTGGTGCCGGCATTGGTCGCGGCCGCTCCGATCGCATTGGCGATGCCCGCGCCGATCGCGATCATGTTGTTGCGGTAGATGGTCGTGCCGCCGGCCACGCGAATGCCGTTCACTTCCGCCGCCGCGCTGGTCGTCGCGCTGGTCAAGCCATAGATCAGGTTGCGCTGCACGACGTTCGCCGTGCCGCCGGTGAACTGAATGCCGGTGACGACGGTCGCGAGCGTGGTGCTGGTATTGGTCAATCCGAAGATCGTGTTTTGCGACAGGGTCTGATTCGGCGTGGTGGTGGTCAGCAGCATTCCGATCATCGAGGCGGTGGTCGTCGTGCCCGTGCCGTTGTTGGTGGTCAGATTGCGGATGGTGTTCGACGTCCAGGTCGAGATCGCGTTCGACGTGTTCATGCCGACGACCTGCGACGCCGCTCCCGTCGAGGTCAACTGGATCGAGTTGGCCACCGTGCCGCCGACGTTGTTCGAAGTCGCGTTGAACACCTTCGCGGTCGAGGTGTTCGCTCTCATCCCGTAGATGATGAACGTGCCGCTGGCGCCCAGGTTGGTGACCGAAATGCCGCCGACGTTGTTGGTGTTGGCGGTCCAATCGTCGACGCTGAAGTTGAAGATGCCGTAGATCTCCGTCGAGGTCGTCGTGGTGGTTGAAAGGTTCAACGATCCCGTGGCGGCCTGGCTGCCGATGATGTTGCTGTTGGTGTTGGCGAGCCCGTTGATGACGAGGATGCCGGTAAAAGGCGTGCTCGTGCTCGTGCCGCTCGACGTCACACCGGTCATGCTGACCGCGGCGACCGTGTTGGAGCTGATGTTCGACAACGTTCCGCCGGTGATGCCGTTGAACTGGATGCCGACGAATTTACCGGTCGAGCCGGTCAAGGTATAGGTCCCGGTCTGGGTGTTGGAGGCAAACCCGATGATGTTGCCCGTGACGGTGAAGCCCTGCGCTCCGCTGGGGGAGGTCGTGTTGCTGAGGAGGATCGCGTTGTGCAGCGCTCCGGTGGTCCAGGTGCGCGTTCCGGTCTGGTAGAACCGGTTGTTGGTGATCGTCCAGGTGTTGCAGCCGGCGTTGGTCGCGACACCCGCGCTGGTCACCGCCGCGCCGAAGTAGTCGAAGATGTTGTTGTTGTTGATGATGTTCCCACTATTGCCGATGGCGAGCGTGGTGACCGAGCCGTTGCCCAGGATCGCTTTGGAGGGCAGGCTCGCGCCGACCGGGCCGATGTTGTTGTTCGAGATCGTGTTGTTGTCGTTGCCGTTGGCCGTCACGGCGTCGGTGGAAAAGAAGATCGTTCCGCCGTTGGTCGCGACCGACGCCGTGCTCGCGCCCTGGATGTTCGAATTGGTGATCACGTTGCTGGTCGCGCCGCCGATGAACCGGATCGTTGCCGTGCCCGAGGTCGCCGACGCCGTCGTATTGGCGATCGTGAGCGAGTTGCCGCCGGTGTTCAGGCCGTCGATGGTGACGTTGTCGGCGCCGTTCAGGTCGATCAGCGGCGAACCGGCGACTATCGCGCCGGAGATCGTCCGGGCCGCGCCGCCCGTGGGCGAGATGGCGATCGAGGCGTAGCTGGCCGCCCCCGCGCCGCTGGCGTTCAGGACCGCGGGCGCCGCCTCGGTGGTGTTGCCGCTCAGTCCGATCGTGATCGTCCCCTGGTGGGTGCCGAGGTTGATGGCGTCGAAAGCGCCCTTGAGCGTCGTATAGCTCGCGGCGGCGGTGCCGGCGGTAGCGGTCACGTCGACCTGGGCCGAGGCGCGCGCGGCCACGAACAACGCGGACAGCAGCGCGAGGCCTACGAGAGCGGCCAGGCGCCGCGGCGGAGCCGCCGGCTTGCGATCTCCCGGGAGCGTCTCGGTGATGCGGCGATCGGATTCGAAAGCTACCGACGAGCGAGCACTGGGGTTCATCATGGCGCCACTCCCTAAGGAGACATTGCTCGAACCGCTTCGCCTCGGGGAGAGCTCACCCGGCACGGCGGTGCGACGGCCTGCGCGAAAACTCAGCTAGGACGAAACGCGGGCATGATAGCAGATCGGGGCGGCTCGAGACGCGACGCGACCCCGGGCGATTTGCCCTGGTCTGCTTCGAGGCGGTCGTCACGATCCCCGCCTTCGAGACGGAAGAGATCCTGGAGCGCTCGGGAGCCGCGGCTCCCGGAGACGGGAGGACCGCGGTGCCGGAGCGCGCTTTTCGCCTTCAGGGGCACCCTCTCTTCAGAACACTGGTAATCGCGTCTTTCCGGGAAATCATCTCCGGGGGAGCCGCGGGGACCGCTCTCTCCGAAGGAGGATCCATGCGCCGAACCTCTCGCTTGCCGTTCCTGACCCTCCGCGCGCTCGCCGCCGTCGCCCTGATCGCCGGAGGCTTCTCGGGCGCCACGATGGCCGCCCGGGCGGCCGGACCGCACGCGGTGCCGATCGCAGTGGCCCGGCACTTGCCGCTCGGCACGGTGGTCACGATCGAGGGCACCGCGACCACCCCGGCCGACGCCTTCGAGTCGAGCTTCTTCGACAAGGGCTTCGCGATCCAGGACCTGACCGCGGGCATCTTCATCAGCCTGCAGGACGACCTCGGCGTCGCCCCCCGCCGGCGGGTGCGCGTGACGGGCACCCTCGCCGACAGCGCCGGGCTGCGCATCCTCGTGCCCACGAGCACGAGCGACGTGCACTTGGGCGGCAACGGTCCGGCGGTCCCGCCGCTCTGGGTGCCGACCGGCGTGATCGGCGAGGCCACCGAAGGGCGCCTCGTGCGCGTCGTCGGCCGGGTCAGCCAGGCGCCCTCGAGCGACCTGCCGTTCGGCTTCAAGCTCGCGGTCGACGACGGCTCGGGCGAGGTCCAGATCTTCATCAACACCCAGACCGGGATCGACGCCTTCGCGCTCTCGCTCCACCAGCTGGTCGCGGTCACCGGCTTCAGCAGCCAGTTCGAAACCCACTACGAGATCGATCCGCGCTTCCCGGCCGACATCGTCACGCCCGGCCACTGAGCGGCGGCTCTCCCCCACGCCAACACGTCCCGCCCGCGCCCCGGGCGGGATCTTTCGGCGCCGAGAAGGAGTTCGGATTTTCCCGGCGAGAATCGGCGCGGCGTTTAAGGGTCCCGCGCCGGTAGCCCGCGGTAACGCCTGAGAACCGGCAACGGGTTGAAGTATTCGTTGCGGGCCCGGCGGCCGACCGACCGGGAGCCGCGGGCGTGGGGTTAGACTGCGGAGCCGATGCCTCGCTCCCAACCGCTCCCCGGCGCTCCGCGCCGCCCGGGCTCCGAAGGACCGCTCGCCGGCTACTCGGTCCGCGAGGCCGCGGGCCTGGTCGGCGTCACCGAGGCGCGCATCCGGTCGTGGGTCAAGGCGGGCTTCCTGATGGCTCGCGCGGCCGAGGGCAAGGAGATCCGGCTCGCGTTCCAGGACCTGGTCCTCCTGCGCACGGCGAAAGAGCTCGCCGCGGCGAAGATTCCGGCGCGGCGGATCCGGATCGCGCTCGAGCGCCTGCGCGAGCAGCTGCCGCAGGAACGCCCTTTGTCCGCCGTGCGTATCCTCGCCGACGGCGCGCGATTGTTGGCGCGCGACGAGCTGTCGCTCTGGATCCCCGAGTCGGGGCAGGCGCTGTTCGATTTCTCGATCTCCGAGCTCGCGCGGGAGGCGGCGCCGATCGCCCGCCGGAGCGCCGAGCGGCTCCGCGAGGAGCGCGAGCTCGACGCCGAGGACTGGTACCGGCTCGGCTGCGAGCTCGAGGAGACCGACGCCGAGCAGGCGCGCGAGGCCTACGTCCAGGCGCTCGCGCGCGAGCCGGCGCATCCGGACGCCCACCTGAACCTCGGCCGCCTGCTCCACGAGGGGGACGATCCGGCCGCCGCGGAGGCCCACTACCGCGCGGCGCTCGCCGCCCGCCCGGCGGACGCGACGGCCGGCTTCAACCTGGGCGTCGCGCTCGAAGACCTGGGCCGGCTCGACGAGGCCGCCGCGCGGTATCGGGCGGTCCTCGAGGCCGATCCCGACTACGCCGACGCGCACTACAACCTCGCCGGGATCGCGATCAAGCTCGACCATCGGGCGGAGGCGATCCGCCACCTCTCGGCCTACAAGCACCTGCTCGACCGGCGGGCTTGAGGCTCGCGCGGCCCGGGCCGGAGCGAGAGCGGAGCTTTCCCTCTTGACAACTACCGCCCCGTTTACGCTATCCTCGCGGCAGCTTTCCCGGACTCACGTTTTACGACTCGAGGGACTTTGATCCCTCGGAAGGAGACTGCCATGTTCCGCGTCGACGGCAAGGCGTTGCTGCTCGGTACCCTTTTGGGCGGCCTGATCGGGATGGTCTGGTCGTCCCTGAGCTGGACGGTGCTCCCCTGGCACGAGGGTGCCATGCGCGAGTTCACGGACGCCGCCGCGGTCGCCCAGGTGATCAAGGCGAACGCGCCCGAGAAGGGGATGTACTTTCTCCCCGGCTCGGTGGCGAAGGGCGCCAGCGAAGAGGATCACATGAAGGGAACGGCCGAGGGTCCCTACCTCTACGGCGTCGTGCGCCCCGGTCCGGAGTCGTTCTCGATGGGGTCGAGCATCGGCCAGCAGCTCCTCGTCCAGCTCCTCGCGGCGTTCCTGCTCACCCTTTTGGTGCTCCAGACCCGCGGGCTCTCGCTCCTCGGCCGCGCGCTCCTGGTCGCCTTCGGCGCGCTCGCGGGCGGCGTGCTCGTCCTGGCGCCCGAATCGATCTGGTACCAGTTCACCTGCGAGAACGCGCTCCTGGGCCTCCTCGACCTCGCGATCGCCTGGTTCTTGGCCGGCCTCGCGATCGCCAAGGTCACGGCGCGCGCGACGGCGTAGGATCGGACGCGCCATGCCGGCCCAGGTCACTCTCGACGAGTTTCTCGCCAAGTCCACACCCGCGATCCGCGACCTGACGGTCCGGGCGCGCGAGTTGGTGCTCTCGGTCGCGCCGCACGCCGTCGAGAAGGTCTGGCCCGGCTGGAAGGTGATCGGCTTCGGGACCGACGGCACGATGGCCGGCATGGTCTGCGGCGTCTCGCCGCTCAAAGAGGCGGTCTCGATCGCCCTCGCCCGCGGCGAGGAGATCCCCGACCCCGCGAATCTCCTCGCAGGCGCGGGCAAGAGCTACGGCCAGCTGAAGTTGAAGACCCGCGCCGAGCTCGAGCGCCCGGAGGTCCGCGCCATCCTCGAAGCGGCCTTCGCGCTCGGCGGTGATCCGAACCTGATGAAGCGGAAGGGGAAGGGCGCGGCGGCCGACGCCTCCTCGCCGCCGATGTCGGACGACGCCGTCCGGGCGAAGACCGGCAAGGGCTGGGACGAGTGGTTCGCGCTCCTGGACGCCGCCGGAGGCGCGGGCCGGGATCACAAGGGGATCGTCGCGCTCCTCGCCGGGGCCGGCGCCGGCTCCTGGTGGCAGCAGATGCTCGCCGTCGGCTACGAGAGGGCGCGCGGCCTGCGCGAGAAGCACCAGACGCCGGACGGCTACCAGGTCGGCGGCAGCAAGACGGTCGGCGTGCCGGTCGAGCGGCTTTACGAGGCGTGGACGGACGCGAAGCTGCGCGCCCGCTGGCTCGGCAAAGAGAAGCTCGCGGTGCGCAAGGCGACGGAACCGAAGTCGCTCCGCATCACCTGGGGCGACGGCAGCGCCTTGGACGTCCTCTTCTACCCGAAGGGCGAGGCGAAGAGCAGCGTCCAGATCGATCAGCGCAAGCTGCCCGACCGCGCCGCGATCGATCGCCAGAAGGCGTTCTGGAAGGAGCGCCTCGCGCGGCTCAAAGAGGTGCTCGAGGGATAGGCGGCGCGGGTGGCGGCGTCCTCCCCCGTTTCCCGGGGGAGGATCGAGGAGGGGCGGAGGACCTACCCGCGCGCGGCCTTCTTGCGGATCGGCATCACCTTCGCCTCGGAGCGCTCTTCGCTCTCGGCCGCCTTGCCGGGCTTGCGCGGCGAGGGCTTCGGTGGCTTGCGATCCGCCGTCTTGCCGTCGCCCTGGGCCGAGGCTCCCGCGAGGCTCGCCTTCAACGCGGCCATGAGATCGATGATCTGCGCCTTCGGCGCTTCCTGCGGCGGCGCGGTGATCTCCTCGCCCTGGACCTTGCGCTCGATCAGCTCGCGGACCTGCTTGCGCACCTCGTCCTCGTAGGTCTCGGGCTTGAAATGGTCGGAGGCGATCTGATCGATCAGCTGCTTGGCGAGCCCGAGCTCGGCCGGCTTGACGTCGGAGCTGCCGATCGGCACTTCGGAAAAGGCGCGGATCTCGTCCGCGTAGCGCAGCTGCTGCATGACCATCCCCTGCTCGAACGGTCGCAGCAGCACAAGGTAGTCCTTGCCGCGCGCCCGGTAGCGCGCGATCGCGGCGCGGCCGGTCGAGCGCATCGCCTGGGCGAGCAGGAGGTAGGGCCGGTCGCCCCCCTTGTCCGGGCCGAGATAGTAGGTTTTTTCGAAATAGATCGGATCGACCTCTTCGAGCGGCAGGAACTCCGAGATCTCGATCAGGTTCGTCGGCTCGGGCATCAGCGCTTTGAGCTCTTCCTCGGTAAAGAGCACATATTGCCCTTTGACGTACTCGTAACCTTTCACTATTTCGTCTTTACCGACGACTTCGTTGTCGGTCGGACAGACATATTGTTGCTTCAACCGCGTACCGCAGGTCTTGTGCAACATGTTGAGGTGGATGCCCACCGAGGCTTCGCCGGTCGAATAGAGCTTGACCGGGATCGAGACCAGGCCGAAAGAGACGGTGCCGGAAGCATAGGCTCGAGCGCTCATAAGACCGCTATCATATCTCCTTGCAACTGCCGATGAAACCAGGGAAATCGCAACCTTCCGCCGGCCTCGGGCCGTACCGCGCGAAACGCGATCCGGCGCGCACTCCAGAGCCCATGGGCGGCGACGGCGGAGAAGGCCTTGCGCTCCCGCGCCTGTTCGTCGTGCAACAACATTGGGCGCGCGCTCTCCATTTCGATCTGCGCATCGAAATCGGCGGCGCTCTCAAATCGTTCGCGGTGCCGAAGGGGCCTTCGGACGATCCGCTCGACAAGCGGATGGCGGTTCAGACCGAAGACCATCCGCTCGAATACGCGCACTTCGAAGGGATCATTCCGCCGGGCAACTACGGCGCGGGAGCGATGATCGTCTGGGACCGCGGCCAGTACGTGCCGCTCGAAGACATGGAAGCCGGACTGATCAGCGGCAAGCTCCTGTTCGAATTGAAAGGTTACAAACTGCGCGGGCGCTGGACGCTGGTCAAGCTCAAGAAGGAGCCGCAGGGCTGGCTTCTGATCAAAGAGCGCGACGAGTGGGCGAACGCGAGCGGCGAGGCGGGCTTCCCGATGGGCTCGATCCTCTCGGGGCTCACCGTCGAGGAGATGAAGCTCGGCGCCGACCGCGGCGAGGCGATCCGTCGCGAGCTTCATCGCTCGAAGGCGCCCGAGCGCGCGGTCGCCGGCCGCGACGTCTCGCCGATGCTCGCCGAGTCGCGCGAAAAACCCTTTACGAAACCGGGCTGGCTGTTCGAGCTCAAGTACGACGGCTACCGGCTGCTCGCCGAGAAAACGGAAGAAGGAGCGCATCTGTGGTACCGCAGCGGGCGCGAGGCGACGCGCACGTTCCCCGAGATCGCGCGCGCGGTCGCGGCTCTACCCGACCGCACTCTCTTGCTCGACGGCGAGGTCGTGGCGCTCGACGAATCCGGCCGGCCGAGCTTCCAGCGCCTGCAGCGCCGAGGGCAGATCGCGGGCGCCGTCGAGGCCGAGCGCGCGGCGGTCGAAAACCCGTCGACTCTGTTCGCCTTCGATCTCCTCGCCTACGACGGCTTCGACCTGCGCGCGCTGCCCTTGATCGAAAGGAAGCGCCTGCTCCGCGAGGTGATGCCCGCGGTCGGGCCGCTGCGCTACACCGATCACGTCGAGGAACGCGGCGTCGATTTCTACGGCGCCGTCGAGGCGCTCGGGCTCGAGGGGGCGATGGCGAAGCGCACGGCCTCGCCCTATCGCGCCGGCCGCTCGGGCGACTGGCTCAAGCTGCGGGTCGACGCGACGGGCGACTTCGCGGTGATCGGCTGGAAGGAGTCCACGTCGCGCGGCCGGCCCGGCTTCTCGGGGCTCCACCTGGGCGTGCGCGAGGGCCAGGCTTGGCTCTACGCGGGGAGCGTCGGCAGCGGATTCACCGAAAGGCAGCTCAACGACCTGCGCGCCCGGCTCGAGCCGTTCCGGCGCGCGAAGCCGATCGCCACCAAGGGCCTGCCGAAGACCGGCCGCCACGTCTGGGTCGAGCCGGGAATCGTCTGCGAGGTGCGCTTCAAGGAGTGGACCGAGGACGGCTACCTGCGCCATCCCGTCTTCCTCCGCCTGCGCGACGACAAGGCGGCCGAAGAGTGCGTGCGGGCACGGGAGGAAGACGTGATCGAAGAGCCGCCTCCCCCGAAGCCCTCCGAGCGGAAGCTCCAGCTGACCAACCTCGACAAGCCCTACTGGCCCGAGGAGGGGATCACGAAAGGCGATCTGCTCGCCTACTACCGCGCGATCGCGCCCTGGATCCTCCCCTACCTCCACGACCGGCCGCTCGTGCTCGACCGCTATCCCGAAGGCATCGCGGGAAAATCGTTCTATCAGAAGGACGCGCCGAGCTTCCTGCCCGACTGGATCCGCACCGTCGCGATCAAGAGCGAGGGCGGCGAGCAGGGCGAGCGCAACATCCACTACATCCTCTGCGAGGACGCGGACGCCCTCCTGTTCATCGCGAACCTGGGCGCGATCCCGCTCCACGTCTGGGCGAGCCGCGCGAGCGCTCTCGATCGCCCCGACTGGGCGATCCTCGACCTCGATCCCAAGGGCGCGCCGTTTTCGGACGTCGCCGCGATCGCCCGCTTCCTGGGCGACTTCTGCCGCGACATCGGCTGGACGCCGTTCCTCAAAACCAGCGGCGGCTCGGGTCTCCACGTCCTCCTGCCGCTCGGCGGGCTCTGCACCTTCGAGCAGGCCCGCCAGCTCGCCGAGGTGATCGCCCGCCACGCCGCCCATCAGCTGCCGAAGATCGCGACCATCGAGCGCAGCCTGGCCGCCCGCCGCGGCCGGGTCTACGTCGATTTCCTCCAGAACGGCCGCGGCAAGCTGCTCGCGGCGCCGTTCTCCGCCCGGCCGCGTCCGGGCGCCACGGTCTCGACCCCTCTCCGCTGGGAGGAGCTGAAGGGCGGCCTGACCCCCGCCAAGTTCACCCTCCGCTCGGTGCCCCGGCGGATGCGCACGCTCGGGGAGGACCCCCTCGCGCCTCTGCTCGACGCGAAGCCCGACCTCGCGGCGATCTTCGCGGCGCTCCACGGCAAGCTGTGAGCGGAGTAACGGAGCGATGATCCCGCTCGCCTGTCCGATCGCGGCTCCGGCCTCACCTGGTGTATTTTAGGCTGGAGCAAAGATCTGGCGAGAGCTTCGCGGTTGCGCCGGCCTCGGCATGGCGGCACGGCGGAGCCTTCGCAAGGGAAAGGAACCATGTCGATCGCGTTGCGTTTTCTCGCCGGGCTCGTCGCCGGCTACGTCGTCGCCTCGTTCATCGAGTCCGTGGCGCACCAGCACATCTCCGACGCGCCCAATCGCTACCGGCTCTTCTGGAAACGGCATCCGCGCCTGTTCCGGCTCCTGATCGAGACCTATTTCTCGCACCACGTCGTCCACCACGTGCGGACCTTCCGCACCGACCACGTCACCCAGTTCTCCTCCGCGGAAGAGAAGGCGAAGCTCGACGAGCTGCTCGGCAAGCACGACGTCCACGGCCAGGAGATCCAGAAGGCGAAGTACGCGACCAAGCTCTACGGCGCGGGCGGCTTCACCTTCACGGCGCCGCTGATCGCCGCCTGGCCGTTCCTCTATCTCGCCTTCGGGGGCTGGGCCGCGCTCGGCTCGATGATCACCCTCTCCTGGCCGCCGATCCTGAGCAACTGGCTCCATCCCTACCTCCACATGCCGCACGAGAGGGCCTGCGAAACCGCGCCGCGCTGGGTCGCCTTCCTCCTGCGCACCCGCTACGGCCGCGTCATGGCGCGCAACCACTTCCTCCATCACCGCTACGAGGACTCCTGCTACAACCTCCTCCTGGGCGCCGACTACGTCCGCGGCACCTACCGCCTCCCGAGCCCGGACGACGTCGCCGAGATGGCGCGCATCGGCCTGCCTCTGCACTGACCTCGAGCCGGCCGACAAAGCTCCGGGCGCCCCTGGGCGCGTCCCCCCTAGACATCTAGGCTCGCGAGGCTGTAGCCTAGACGTCTAGGTGAAACGATGAGCAAGCGCGACAACGTGCTCCAGGGAACCCTCGACCTGCTCGTGCTGCGCACGTTGGAGCGCGGGCCTCTGCACGGCTTCGGCATCGCGGTGCACATCCAGGAGGCTTCGCGGGAGCTGCTGCGGGTCGAGGAGGGCTCGCTCTAT
This sequence comes from Thermoanaerobaculia bacterium, assembly GCA_035607445.1. Taxonomy (GTDB): domain Bacteria; phylum Acidobacteriota; class Thermoanaerobaculia; order Multivoradales; family UBA5704; genus DASYKS01. Next base: position 13,772 of record DATMZM010000443.1, read on the forward strand.
CCGGCGCTCCACCGGCTCGAGCAGGCGGGGCTCCTCGCCGGGGAATGGCGCGAATCCGAGAACCGGCGCCGGGCGCGCTTCTACCGCCTGACCGCGAAGGGCAGGAAGCAGCTCGCGGTCGAGGCGGAGAAGTGGCGGCGGCTCGCGCGCGGCGTCGCCGCCGTGCTCGAGTACGCGTAGCGAAGGAGAGGCGAAATGTCCTGGCTCGATCGGCTCGGCAACCTGTTCCGCTCCGGCCGCCTCGCCCGCGAGATCGACGAGGAGCTCGAATTCCACCTCGAGATGCGCGCCCGCGACCTCGAAGCCCAGGGCCACGCTCCCGAGGCGGCGCGTCGGCGGGCGCGCCGGGCGCTCGGCAACCCTCTCGCCTGGCGCGAGCGGACCCGCGACGCCGACACCTTCGTCTTCCTGGAGACGCTCTTCGAGGACTCCCGTCTCGGCTTCCGCGCGCTCGGGCGCAACCCCGGCTTCGCCCTCGCCGCGATGCTCACCTTGGCGCTCGGCATCGGCGCCAACACGGCGGTCTGGAGCGTCATCGACGCGGTGATCCTCCGGCCTCTCCCCTACCCCGAGCCCGAGCGCCTCTACGCGCTCTACCAGAGCCACGAGGCGAAAGAGGTCGGGCGCACGCGCGCGGCGCCGCTCGACTTCCTCGACTGGCAGAGCCAGAACCGGAGCTTCTCGGCCCTCGCGGCCCACGTCGGCACCGGCTTCACGCTCGCGGGCGGGTCGGGCCGGGAGCCCGAGAGGGTCTTCGGCCAGCTCGTCTCGACCGAGCTGTTCGACGCGCTCGGCATCGAGCCGAGCCTCGGCCGCCGCTTCCGCCGGGAGGAGAACGAGGCCGGCCGCGGCCAGGTCGTGCTCCTGGGCGACGCCCTCTGGCGGCGCCGCTTCGGGGCGGATCCCGGCATCGTCGGCCGGACGATCGTCGCGAACGACAAGCCGTTCGTGGTCCTCGGCGTCCTGCCGCCCGGCTTCACCTACCCGGACAAGCATTACGAGCTGTGGGCGCCGTTCCCGTTCCGCGGCGCGAACCGCGACGGCCTGCCGATCAACCGCTCCTCGCGCTATCTCCAGGTCGTCGGGCGCTTGAAGCCCGGGGTTTCGCCCGAGCAGGCGCGGGCCGATCTCTCGGCCGTCGGCCGCTCGCTCGCGGAGCGCTTCCCGGACGACGACGGGCACTCGAGCGTCGTCATGGCCTCGCTGACCGAGGAGTACGTCGGCGCGGCGCGCCCCGCCCTCCTGCTCCTCCTGGGAGCGGTCGGCTTCGTGCTCCTCGTCGCGTGCGCGAACGTCACCAGCCTCGAGCTCGCGCGCGCCGGGGCGCGGCGTTCCGAGATGGCGGTCCGCGCCGCGCTCGGCGGCGGCCGGCTCCGGCTCGTGCGCCAGCTGCTGACCGAGACCCTGGTGCTCTACGGGCTCGGCGCGCTCGCCGGCCTCGCCTTCGGCCATGCGGTCCTGCGCGCCGTCCTCGCCTTCGGGCCCCGCGACCTGCCGCGCCTCGACCAGGCGACGCTCGACGGCCGCGTGCTCGCCTGCGCGACGCTCTCGGCGCTCGCCGCGGCCCTCCTCTTCGGTCTCGCCCCGGCGTTCGACACGGCAGGCCGCGCCGCGGGCGACGCGGGAGGCCTGGGCGCTCGCGCGACGACCCCCGGCCGGCGCCACCATCGCCTGCGCGCCGCGATCCTCGTCGCCCAGGTGAGCGTCTCCCTCGTCCTCCTGACCGGCGCGGGCCTCGCCGCGCGCAGCTTCGCGAAGCTCCGCGCGGTCGAGCTCGGGTTCGATCCCGGCTCCGCGGCGACCTTCGATCTCGTGATGCCCTCGACCCGGTTCCCGGACGCGCCCTCGATGCGCGCCTTCTCGAGGCGGCTCCTCGAGCGCTTCGGCAGCCAGCCGCTGTTCACGGCGGTCGGCGCCACGACCCACCTGCCGCTCTCCGGCCAGGACCTCGAGAACAGCTTCTCGATCGAGGGCTATACGCCGCCGGCCGGGGCTCCCGATCCGGTCGCCGGCCTGCGCGGCGTGAGCCCCGGCTACCTCCGCGCGATGGCGATCCCGATCGTGCGCGGCCGGGGGCTCGACGAGCGCGACCGCGGCGGCTCGCTCCCCGTGGCGCTCGTCAACCAGACCTTCGCGCGGAGGTATTGGCCGGGCCGCGATCCGCTCGGCCGGCGGATCTCGATGGACGGGCCGGAGGGGCCCTGGCACACGGTCGTGGGCGTGGTCGCCGATGTCCGCCATCGCGGCCTCGACGCGGCGGTCCGGCCGGAGGTGCTCTGGCCCTACGAGCAGCTCGATCCGGGCTTCACCTCCGCCTGGGCGCGCGGGCTTTCGATCGTCCTGCGCAGCGCGGCCGACCCGGCGCTCGCCGCCGACCTCGCCCGCCGGACGCTCCGGGAGGTCGATCCGACGCTGCCCGCGATCGGTCTGCGCCCGATGAACGATCTCGTTGCGGACGCTGTCGCCCAGCCCCGGTTCCGCACCCTCCTCCTCGGCGCCTTCTCTCTCCTGGCGCTCGCCCTCGCCCTGGTCGGGATCTCGGGCGCCACTTCGTATTTCGCCGTCCAGCGCCGGCGGGAGATCGGCATCCGCATGGCGCTCGGCGCCCGGCGCGGCGCGGTCCTCGCGCTCGTCGTCGGACGCGGCGCGCGTCTCGCGGCCCTCGGCATCGCGCTCGGCGCCGCGGCTTCGTACGCCCTCACCCGCTCGATGGCGTCGCTCCTCTTCGAGGTCAGCCCGACCGATCCCGCGACGTTCGCCCTCGCGGCCGGGCTTCTCGCCGCCGCCGCCCTCCTCGCCGCCTACCTGCCCGCGAGCCGCGCGGCCGGAATCGATCCGGTCGAGGCGCTACGGCAGGAGTGAGGGCCGAGAGCTTCCGCTCTGCCCGAAAGCCTGGCCCGAAGGTTGTGAGCTCCTCGGATCTCGGCGAAACTCGGCGCGCCATCAAGTTGCGCCTGGCGGCTCGAGCGTCAGAAGAATAGGCGGCCCGGCCTCACGAGGGCGCCCGGCAAAACCCCTCCCCCTCCTGGATGATCAAGCAGTTCTTCTCGTCCAACAGCCATTTCATCCCGGTCTCTCGGCCGCTGCCCGCGTGGATGGTCTCGGTCTTGCCGTTGCGCTCGAAGCGGATGTTGTTTCCGGCCGCGACGCCTTCGTAGGTGGCCGGTC
>DATMZM010000457.1:0-6915 GCA_035607445.1 Thermoanaerobaculia bacterium
TTGAAGCGCGACATCCGGACGAAGTCCGGACCGGCGTTGCTCGACTTCATCCAGGCACACATCCAGGAGCGCAAACAGATCCAGGCCGATCCGAAGAGCATTCAGGTCGTCATGGCGGGGATGGAGGCCGCCTGGTGGCTCAACGACAAGCTGCAAGCGTGGCTGGGCGAAAAGAACGTGGCGGACACGCTCACCCAATCGGTGCCTCACAACGTCACCTCGGAGATGGGCCTCGCGCTGCTGGACGTCGCGGACGCGATCCGCCCGCATCCGGAGGTGGTGGCTTTTCTTCGGCACGTCGAGGACGACGGATTCCTGGACGAGCTGCCCAAGCTCGCGGGCGGCCGCGAAGCGCGAGACGCCATCCGGGCGTGGCTGGACAAGTACGGCATGCGCGGCGTCGGCGAGATCGACATCACGAGGCCGCGTTGGAGCGAACGCCCCACGATGCTCGTGCCCATCCTCCTCGGCCACATCCAGAATTTCGGTCCGGGCGCCGCCGAGCAACACTTCGAGCGGGGACTGCAGGAGGCCCGAAAGAAGGAAGAGGAGATCCTGACGCGCCTGCGCGCCTTGCCCGACGGGGAGGCGAAGGCCGAAGAGACCCGGCGGATGATCGACCGGGTCCGGACGTTCGCCGGGTATCGGGAGTATCCGAAGTACGGAATGGTCAGCCGCTACTTCGTTTACAAGCAGGCCTTGATGGAGGAAGCCGATCGCCTCGTGCAGGCCGGCGTGCTTCGTGAGCGGGAAGACATCTTCTACCTCAGGTTCCAGGAGATCCAGGAGGTCGTCCGGACGAACCAGGTGGATCACCAGCTCATCGCCGAACGGAAGGACGCGTTCAGGTCGTATCGAGCGCTCACGCCGCCCCGGGTCCTCACGTCGGAAGGCGAGGCCGTGGCCGGGTCGTACCGCCGCGAAGATTTTCCGCCGGGCGCGCTGGTCGGCTTACCGGTTTCCGCGGGGACCATCGAGGGGCGGGCCCGCGTCATCTTGGGACTGGCGGAGGCCGATCTCGAACCGGGCGACATCCTCGTCACCGCCTACACGGACCCCAGCTGGACACCCCTGTTCGTCGCGATCAAGGGCCTGGTGACGGAGGTTGGGGGCCTGATGACCCATGGCGCGGTGATCGCACGGGAGTACGGCCTGCCGGCCGTCGTGGGGGTGGAGAAGGCCACCCGGCTGATCCGGGACGGGCAGCGGATCCGCGTGCAGGGAACGGACGGGTACGTCGAGATCCTGCCCTAGCCGGGCCAGCCCGACAGGGAGCCGGGCGGCACGTGGTCGGTCAGCCGGACGCCGTTGGCGGCCTGGTAGGATCGGCAGGTCAGCGGCACCCGGACATGGCCGGCAAGACCGGCAGGAGCTACTCGATCTTGCGCGTTTCCAGATTGTGCTCGATCGACTGCGCCGGGCCGGCGGTGCCGTCGGCGTTCTGCGGCGTGTAGGCGTACTTGACGATGCCGTAGTCGAGCGAGACGTTCTCGACCGGTATGTCGCCCGAGCCGCCCGAGATGGAGAAATTCGAGACGACGACGTGCTGCATCTCGATCTGCAGGTACGGAACCGGTTCGTTACCGGCGCCGCCCGGACGGTAGGCTGTAATAGTCACCTTCCCGAACTGCCTGCCCGACCAGCAGGATTTCAGGAGGTCGTCGGTCGCCGAGTCGATGTACTTGGTGAAGGTGAGGTTCGAGTGGCTGGCCTGCTCGACGCTGCCGCTGCCCGCTGTGCTGCGCGTCGGCGAGGTCGGCTGGGCGAAGCCGTGGCTCCAGGACGTGATCTCGATCTCGCCCGCGTGCCCCGAGGACGTGCTGGTGCCCTCCACCGCCGGTTGCTCGAATTTGATGTACATGTTCGTCGCGGCTGCGGCTGAGTCGACCGAGCTAGCGGCTAAGCTGATTGCGAGTAGACCTAAAGCCGTGGCTTTCTTCATGGCATCTCCTTTGGGTGGGATCTGGTCTGCCCTAGCCGGCCAACCGACAGGTAGCTGGTCTCTGTTCACCTGGAACCGAATTCCGGGACGCCCTAACGCTTGCCCACGGCAAGCCACGGCACGCCGCGGTAGGAATCCGCCACGACCCAGGCGGCGGCCATCAGCACCACGTTGACGACGAACTCTCCCCACTGGAAGGCGTTGACCGATCCTGCCGCCACGCGGGGCACCCACACGAGCAGCAGGAACCCGCCCATCTGCAACGTGGAGAGCGTGGCCGCCAGCCGTGCGTACACGCCGAGGAGCACCGCCAGCCCCGCCGCGATGAAGGTAGCGCCGGTGAAGTACGCCCAAGCCACAGGCGATCCCAGCCAGCCGGGCACCAGCACGGTGGTCTGTTCCAGATAGACGAAATGGGCCAGGCCGAAGGGGATCAAGGCCAGGCCGTAGAGCGCCCTCGCGATGCGCAGACCGTTGTTGCCGGTGGCGAAACCGAGGCGCCGCGCGTCCTGGTCGCCGGCGAGCCAGACGTACAGAATCCAGGCGGCCGCCACGATCACCGCGGACTGACCGAAGCTCCAAGAGGCCAGGAGCGTCGGGTGGAGGAGGAAGAGCTGCGGCACGCTCAGCAACAGGAGCCAAACCAGGAGATAGGCGAGCAGCACGCGGGAAGCGACGGCGGCCGTGCGCTTCCACAGGAGGCCGATACCGGTTGCCAGATAGACGAAGGAGCAGAGAGAGGCCAGCAACTCGCGCGCCGGCACGGCCTTGGGCACGGACGGCCATGTCGGGTCGAAATCGCCTTTGACGAAGCCCAGGATTCCGAGGCCGATCAAGGTCAGAGCGAAGACCGCATGACCCCAGCTCGAGATGCGCATCGTCCCTCCTCGGGTGTTTTCCAGCTCGTTCTGCGATTGCAGGGGTAGACCGCCTCGTTCGCGACCGTTGGTATACCAGAAATGACAGGGATTCCAACCCCTCCTTTAGAGGCTCCGAGCCTTCCTGCTCGCTCCACGGCGTACGATTTGGCTCACTCCTCGCCGTCCCGCTCCCGTTCCTCTCGGGCACTAGACAAGTGAACCGCTGACGCGAAGGGTACTTCGAGACCTGGACCCCGGCGTGCGAGTGCCGGGTGGCCTCTCCTCGTGGCGGAGGCTTGCCCTCTTCAACTCATCGAGCTTTCTCCAAGGAGGAGGACGTATGGTCCCAAGCAATCTTCGGCAAGCGTTCAACGGCTGCGTCCTGGGGTTCCTGATCGCGGCGGCGGCCTCCGCCCAGGTCATCACGTCCGTCGACGTGTTCCAGGACGGTTTCGGCGGCATCACGGGGATCAAGGGTCCCCGCGCGGTGGTCGCCTCTCCCGACGGCAAGAACGTCTATGCCTCGGGGGAGACCGGCAACGGCCTGGCCGTCTTCGCGCGCGATCCGATCACCGGCAACGTGACGGAAATCCAGTCTCTGTTCGACGGCGTAGGCGGAGTCGACGGTCTCATGGGCGCGCAGGTCATCGCGGTCTCGCCGGACGGCAAGAACGTCTATCTGGCGGGGACGTTCGACCAGGCCCTGGCGGTCTTCTCGCGCGACCCGTCGACCGGCATGCTGACCGAGATCCAGGTGATCAAAGAGGTCGTGGATCTCCCCGTCGGGCTCGCCTCGGTGATCTGGGCGACGGTCTCGCCCGACGGCAAGAACGTCTACACGGCGGCGGTGGGCGACGGGGCGGTGATCAATTGGATCCGCAACCCGACCACCGGGACCCTGACCCTCCATCAGCTGCTGGTGGACGGCATGGGCGGCCACAACAACCTGGGCGGCGCCTTCTGCGTCGCGGTCTCTCCGAACGGCAAGAACGTCTACGTCACCGGGCTGATCGACGGTGCGCTGACCGTCTTCACGCGCAACCCGCGGACCGGCGACCTGACCGAGGTGCAGACCTTCAACGACGGAGTGGCCGGCATCGACGGGCTCGGCCAGGCGCGCAACGTGATCGTCAGCCGCAACAGCCGGCAGGTCTACGTGACGGCGATCGGGGACAGCTCGGTCTCGGTCTGGAAGCGCGACAAGGAGACCGGCCTGCTGACTCAAACGCAGGTGGTCAAGGACAGCCAGGCGGGGGTCGACGGCCTGTTCCAGGCGACCGGAGTCGCCGAGACCCCGGACGGCAAGTACATCATCACCGCCGCGTTCGGGGAGCTGCGGCTCGGCGTCTTCAACCGCAACGTCGATACCGGTCTCTTGACCTGGAACAGCGTGGTCATCAACGGCACCGGAAATCCCGGGGGGCTCCGCCAGGTGATCTCGCTCTCGGTCTGGCCGGCCGATTCGACGCGTCCTCCCGGCCCCGGAGAAGTCACGCCGCGGCACTGGAACCTCTACTCCGTCGGCTTCCTGAACAGCACCTTCAACGTCTGGGACATCGCCGGATCGCCCGCCTTCGCGGACGGGAAGGGCGACGGCAACTGACGCACGGACGGCCACAGCCCCTCTCGCCTTCGACGAGGGGGGCAGGTCCCCCTTACGGGAACACGATCCGGATCGAGCTCGTCAGCGCGACTCCATCGTCGGTCTCGTCGCGCAGCACGAGATCGATCGAGCGCACGGTCGGATCGGGGCTCGCGCTCGCGTTCGAGTAGGTGATGCGGCGGAAGACCTCCTGGTAGTGAGCGAGGGTGTCGGTCCCGGCGAGCGTCAGGACTCCCGTCGCGCCGTCCCAGGAGGCCGTGATCGCGGTCCCCGAGGTGTCGACGGCGAGGTTCTCCGCGGCTCCGTCCGGGCGGTTGACCATCGTCGCCCGGCCGCCCGCAAGCTCCGTGTCGTCGAAATCGAAAGCGACCAGCGCGGGATCGACGGCGACCGGCGGGCCGCCGACCAGGAAGTCGTGGTGGCCGCTCGAGGTGAGGAACGGCGGGAAGGCGAGGTCGGCGTCGATGCGGAAGAGGAGCCGGCCGCCCTCGACCGCGCCGTAGGCGCGCAACAGGTCGGCCCCTTCGCCCGCGTCGCGGGGAGCGGTCCCCAGCTGCGGATCGTCGCGATCGACGGCGATCCGGAACGCTTCGGTCCAGCCCGAGACGTCGCCGTCGGGCTCGAGGGTCGCGCGAGCGCTCCCCGCCGCGAGCCCGACCAGGATCACGAGAACCGTGACCGGCCGCCGCCGGAGGCGTAAAGCCAGGATCGCGACCGTAGCGAGCGCGAGCGCCAGGACGGCCACGCCCCAGGCGCCGAGCGCGGGCACGGCCACGATCGCATCGCCGAGCGGCAGCACGATCGCGGCCCCGGCGCTCGAGCCGTCCGTGGTCAGGATCGCATCGGCGACCTCCGTCCCCGGCTTGCGCGCCACGAAACCGACGCGGACCCGCGAGCCGACCGGCAAGCCTTCGAGCGGCACGAAGGTCTCGATCGCGTCGAACCCGGCCACCCCGCCGCCCACCGCGTACGGGATCCCGCCTTTTTCGACCTCGACCTCCGTCTCGTGGCCCTCGCAGTCGCGGAGCGTGATGAATTCGACCACCGGCACGACGTCGACGATCAGCTCCGAGACGGCCACCCTCTCGACGCCGGGAAACGGACCCTCGGGCGTCGCGATCGTGCAGCCGGTCGCGGGATCGTCGTCGAGATCCAGGAGCGCGTCGATCTCGATGTGAAGCGCGAGCCCGGGCCGGGCCCAGAGGCCGACGAGGAGGGCGATCGCGAGGGCGATCCGGGCGAACGAATGGCGGTGGGTCATCCTGGGATCTCCTGGCCTCTGCCGCGCAGCTCCTCCAGGTATCCCCGAAAGAACGGCAGGCCGGCGAGCGCCGGCAGAAGATAGCGCGACGTGAACAAAAGGCCCAGGGCCGCGGCGGTCTGGGGATCGAGGTAGGGCCGGTAGAGGGCGATCAACGCGGCGTCCCGTGTGCCGAGCCCGGCGAAGGTGAACGGCACGAGCCCGGCGAGGATCGCGAGCGACGCGAGGCCGACGTGGACCAGGAACGGGCACCAGGCCCGGAGCGCCAGGATGAAGATCCAGAGCTGGACGAAGTGGAGCAGCCAGAGGCCGATCGAGATCGCGATCACCTGCGCGTGCTGGGAGCGCTCGCGGCGGAAGTAGGCGCGCGTCTCGCGCCAAGCCCCCTCCAGGCGCTCGACCTTCGCGCGCGGGCCCGGGGGCACGACCTTCCGGACCAGGCCGAATACCAAACGGGCGAAGGCGCCGGAGTTGATGACCAGGAACCCGCCCGCGCAGGCGCAGGCCATGCCCCCCGCCGCCGTCCAGAGCGCCCAGCCCTTGCCCGGCAGGAGCACGAGGCCGATGGCGCACCAGAGAAAGAGGGCGAGCACGTCGTAGGCCTTCTCGAAGACCGTGAGCGAGAGGGCGAACGAGCCGGTCAGATGCCCTCGGGACTTGAGGAAGTAGGCCTTCGCGATGTCCCCCATCTTGGACGGCAGGACCATGTTCATCACGTCCGCGACCAGGATCAGGCGGACGGACTCGCCTGTACCGAGCCGCGTCCCCCGCGGCATCAAGCGGCGCAGGCGCCAGGCCTGAACGGCCTTGATGAGCACGAGGGCGAGCTGGCCGACGACCATCCACGCCGGATCGGACGCGCGGAGCACGCCGCCGATCGCGCGCAGGTCGATCTTCCGGTAGATGAGGGCGAGGAGCCCGAGGCTGACCGCGATCGAGATCCAGCGCTTGCGCCGCGAGGCCGCGGTCGGAGCGCGAAACGAGCCCTCCGGAGCTTCGGACAGGGCCGCGGTCATTGTTTCCGCGGTGGAGTCGGGCGCGCTCACCCCCGGCGACCTATCCCCGGTAGGGAAACTGAGGGCCGTACCAGCTCTCGCGGATCAGAGCGCGAGCGCGCGGGCGGGCGACGAACGGGTACCACAGCAGCGTGTTGTAGGCGAGAGCGGCCTTGGCGAGCAGCTGAACGAGCGGAGTGTCGAAGAGGAGAGGCTTCAGGAACGAAGCGCGGAGCCGCTTGTGGAGCGCGCCG
>DATMZM010000294.1:0-8943 GCA_035607445.1 Thermoanaerobaculia bacterium
AGGCTCTCGTCGTCAATGTGGAGGCGGTCTGCGTCGTCGGTGAAGACCGAGCTGAGGCGAGAACGCACGTCCTGAAAGAATTGGTGGATGGCATGGCTAGTCGCCGATGACCTGCCGGCTACTTGAAAGGCCATAGGGCGCTGCGGATCAAGTTCTCCCTGCTGTTCATCGACAATCTTGCTGATAAGTAGATTGGCTAGGTCGTGCAGGATGAACTCATCTCGGTTGACGTGACTATCCTGAGCTGCGATCCTGTCGCGAAGACGTCGAAATATTTCACCCAGATTGGGCGGTGGAATCAAATCACCATAACAAAGCGGACGTTGCGCAGCAGCAGGGGCGAGGGGGTCGCCAGGGCGAGGAACGGGTGCAAAACGGTTGATATAAAATCCACTGTTTAGACGATAGACAAGAACGTGGGATTGGCCGTTAAACCAGATGCCCAAGCGGGCTTCAGGCTCCAATGCCAGGTAGGTCTTCAGTTGATCGATACCTTCAGTCTCGGAAGGTGCTTTGCATTCGACCAAAATGCGTACATGCTCGGGGTCGCCACATCGCTCGGGAGAGTCGAAAACGGCAAGGTCGACGGGATAGCCCGAAGTCCGAGAGCTGGATGGCGTCTTCGGTACCCGCCACTGAGGCCGACTCATAATTTGGCGGGGATCCCAACCAAGCCGCTGCGTTAGGTAGAAGATAAACGGCTGTGTGGCGTCAAGCTCCTCGTCTCCGGCGAAGAGCTGCCGCCCAGAGAGCGCATCCATGACGACTTTCATAGGGGGGAGCCTCTCATTATACTGCATTGGGGTCAATACGACGGGGCCGGTTGGGGCCGGGCCGCGGAAGATCCCGAAGGGCTCGGAGACCGCTCCGCTGGCCTCGATCTCGCGCCCGCCCATCAGCTCGGCATGAGCAATCTCCTTGCTTGGCAAGTCCCCGGCGGCTAGTCAGCCTCTATCCTTCGGGGGCGCCTGTAGGGTGAGGGGGGCGATCCCCTCGTCTGCCCGGACGGGGGATCCTCGAGCGAGGTCGTCGCAAAGACCAGCCGGCGGGGTATTATGGACAGCCCGCGGCGGAAAGCCCCGTCCGCGGCACGCGAGCTCCGAACGTCCGAATGGCCGTGTCCGACCGACCCGTTGGCAAGGAGTCCATCGAGGACCTCCTTGAGAGACTCCGGCCGCGGCTCAAGCAGATTCTCGCGCGCTATCGCGTGCCCGCCCACGATGCCGAGGACCTCGTTCAAGAGGCCCTGCTGTCCACCCTGCAAAAATGGGGCGAGATCCAGGATCCCGAAGCCTGGCTCCTTGTGACCTTGCGCAATCGCTGCGTCGTCTACTGGCGCAAGCGTCACACCAGCCTGTACAACGCCGTCGACGCAGCGATCCTCGAGCTGCTGTCGGAGCCCGAGGCGGCGCCGCAGGAGAAGGCCGAAGTCCGCTGGGATCTCGACAACTTGATCGAAGAGCTGCCGCCCCGCTGCCGCAAGCTGCTGCGCCTGCGCTACGGGCTCGGCTTCGATTCCGGTGAGGTCGCGGCGCAGATGGGTTATCACCCATCGAGCGTTCGCAAGGTCGCGCGCCGTTGCATGGCCTCGCTCACCGAGAGGATGCTGCTGCGCGGTTTCACCAAACGCCCGAGCAAGCCCGATTCGTTCGACGAAGAGAATTGATCCACTCAGTCGTCGCCGCCACGGCGGAGCGCGTTGATCGTGCGCCGGCAGATGCCGCGCAGGATCCGCACTTCGCGCTCCGCGAGCCCGGTTCGGGAAGCGAGCTCGCGCAGGTCGCGAAGCACCCCGAAGAAGCTGTCGTCGCGCGCGAAACCGACGGCGTTCAAAGCCTCGGCGACGTGACCGAACAGCCCCTCGATCTCGGCGGTGGTCGCCGCCTCGGGCGGTGGCAGGGCGCCCGGCTCGGCCTCGGGCGCATCGCCTGCAGCGCGGCGCGCCTCGAACAGCTCGTAGGCGAGGATCATCACCGTCTGGGCGAGATTGAGCGTCGGCTGCTCGGGGGCGCAGGGGATGTGCACGACCCAGTGGGCGAGGGCGAGATCCTCGTTGGTCAGGCCGCCGACCTCGGGGCCGAAGACGAGAGCCGTGGGAAGGTCGGGAGGATCGGCCATGATCCGGGCCGGGAGCTCGCGCCCCGAGAGGATCGGCACCTCGAGCCGCCGATCGCGGGTCGAGGTCGTGCCGACGACCCGCCGAAACGGGGCGAGCGCCAGCTCGAGCGTCTCGAACCGCTCCGCGCGCTCGAGGACGTGACGGGCGCCGACAGCGAACGCCCGCGCCATGTTGCCGAGCGGCGCCGCGGGCTCGACGAGGAGCAGCCGGTCGAGGCCCATGTTCGCCATCGCGCGGGCGGCCGAGCCGACGTTGCCCTCTTCGCGGGGGCGGACGAGAACCACCGCGGGAGGGATCCGGCGGGCCTTCCGATCGTCGGCCATGGCCGCGGACTCTACCTCGGCGGGGGTGTTAAGATCCCGCGCTTATCACCAAGCCCGAGGGCATTCTTCCATCGAAAAGCCGGGGGACCGCATGCGGAATGAAGGACCTTTCGTAAGCCGTTTCGGACTCGACCGCCATGGGCTCGAGAACGCCAGAACCGCCTACTGGAACCTCTCTCCGGCCGAGCTCTGCGAGCAGGCGATCCGCCGCGGCGAGGCCTTCCTCGCGGCCGAGGGTCCGCTGCTGTGCGATACGGGCGTCTACACCGGCCGCTCGCCGGAGGACAAGTTCGTCGTCCGGCACGCCGCGAGCGAGGGCGACATCTGGTGGGGCCAGGTCAACAAGCCGATCGCGCCCGAGAAGTTCGACGGCCTGCTCGGCAAGGCGCGCAGCTACGTGACCGGTCGCGACCTGTTCGTCTTCGACGGCTATGCCGGCTGCGATCCGCGCTACCGGTTGAAGGTCCGGGTGATCACGGAGAAGGCCTGGCACAGCCTGTTCGCGCGCAACATGTTCGTGCGCGAGGAGGACGGCGCCGCGCTCGAAGCGTTCGAGCCGGACTTCGTGGTCGTCGACGTCTGCGGCCTCGAGGCCGATCCGCAGGAGGACGGCACGCGGACGGGGACGTTCATCCTCCTCGACCTCGACCGCAACATGGCCCTGATCGGCGGCACGGCCTACTCGGGCGAGATCAAGAAGGGCATCTTCAGCGTCATGAACTACGTGCTGCCGAAAAGCGGCGTCCTCTCGATGCACTGCAGCGCCAACTACGGCGCCACCAAGGACGACGTGGCCCTCTTCTTCGGCCTCTCGGGCACCGGCAAGACGACGCTCTCGGCCGATCCGGCGCGCACTCTCATCGGCGACGACGAGCACGGCTGGGACCCCAACGGCGTCTTCAACGTCGAGGGCGGGTGCTACGCGAAGATGATCCGCCTCTCGGCCGAGGGCGAGCCGGAGATCTACTCGACGACCCGGCGCTTCGGCACGATCCTCGAGAACGTCGCCTTCGACCCGGGCCGCCGGACTCTCGACTTCGACGACGACTCGAAGACCGAGAACACGCGCGGCAGCTATCCGATCACGCACCTCTCGAACGTCGATCCGGGCGGCACGGCCGGCCATCCGCGCAACGTCGTCTTCTTGACCTGCGACGCGTTCGGGGTCCTGCCGCCGATCGCGCGCCTCTCGGAAGAGCAGGCGATGTACCACTTCCTCTCGGGCTACACGGCGAAGGTCGCGGGCACCGAGCGCGGCGTCACCGAGCCGAAAGCGACCTTCTCCGCCTGCTTCGGCGCGCCTTTTTTGCCGCTCCATCCGGGCGTCTACGCGAAGATGCTCGGCGAGCGCCTGCGCGAGTACGGCGCGAGAGTCTGGCTCGTCAACACCGGCTGGACCGGCGGCCCGTACGGCACCGGCAACCGGATGAAGCTCTCTCTGACGCGGCGGATGATCCACGCCGCGCTCCACGGCGAGCTCGACGACGTCGAGACCCGGGTCGATCCGACCTTCGGTCTCGCCGTGCCGGTCCACGTCGAGGGCGTGCCCGATGCGGTCCTCGAGCCGCGTTCCACCTGGGCCGACCCTCTGGCTTACGAAGCGAAGGCGGCGGAGCTCGCGAAGATGTTCGTGACCAACTTCGAGAAGTTCGCGAGCGGCGTCGCCGACGCGGTCAAGGCGGCGGGGCCGAAGGCCTCCTGACGAAAAAGGTGCCCGGACAGCGCGTCCGCGCACCTTTTCCCTTCGTTTTTCGAAGCTCAAACGGTGCAGCTGTTGGCCGACGTGCAGGCGCAGCAGACGACGCGGCTGCCGCAGGTGCCGCAGTAGCTGGGCGCGGTGTTCGGGCCGACGCCCACGGCCTCGGGCAGGCCGTCCGCCAGGGCCCCTAGCGTTTCCTTCGACAGAGCGAGCTTCTTGGTCTTCTTCCTCACGTCCCCCTCCTTTTCGAAATGCATGCGCGAGACGACGCGATGCAGGAACAGCGCTGCAAGTGGGGTGCGCCGGAGACGCGAAACGCGGACAGTCGAAGTCGGGGCCGGCGGGAGGAGCGGGATCGCTCCGGCGCCTCGCGCCGGCGAGGACCAACCTAGTCGTTGAGCAGGAAGGTGATGCGCATCGTCACCCGATAGCCGACGATCTTGCCCTTTTCGATGTGGACTTTCTGCTCGGAGATCCAAGCGCTCTTCATGTTCTTGACGGTCTTTCCGGCGCGCTTGATCCCTTCCTGGACGGCGGCTTCGAAGCCGTCGGGCGATTCGGCACTGATCTCGATGATCTTCGCAACGGACATGCTCATGGTCTCCTTGTGCTATCGATTCTTTCAGCAGCAGGGGTTTCGGTTCCGACGAGGGAGGCGGGCGGCGCGCCCAGCCTTCAAGACCCGGGCTCAGGAGATCGGCTCGGGGGGCGCGACGCCGTTGCCTTGCACGTAGTCTACGCCGATCTGCGCGAGCGTCGCGTAGATCGCCTCGTCCTCGACCGACTCGGCGATCGTGCCGAGGCCGAGCAGCTGGCCGATCTGGTGGATCGCCTCGACCAGCGCGCGCTGGATCGGGCTCTCGTTGATGTCGCGCACGAAGCCGCCGTCGATCTTCAGGAAGTCGACGTCGAGGTTCTTCAGATAGGCGAAGGAGGAGAGGCCGGTGCCGAAGTCGTCGAGCACGAAGCGGCAGCCGAGGCCCTTGAGCGTGCGGATGAACTGCTGCGCGCCCGCGAGGTTGGCGACCGCCGCGGTCTCGGTGACCTCGAAAAAGACGCTCTTCGGCGCGACGCCCGACGTCGCGATCTGCTCGAGGACGTAATCGAGGAAGCTCTCCTCGCCGATCGACTGGCCGGACAGGTTGATCGCCCAGCGCAGCTCGGCGGCGCCCGCGCGCATCTTTCCCGCCAGGCTCGCGAAGGCGTGGCGGACCACCCAGCGGTCGATCGTGTTGATCGAGCGGTAGCGCTCGGCCGCGGGGATGAACGCGCCGGGGAGGGCGATCTGTCCCTGCTCGTCGATCATCCGGATGAAGATCTCCGAGAACTCGGGCCCATCCGCTCGCGCGGCGAGCGGCCGGATCTCCTGGCGGAAGAGATGGAAACGCTCCTCTTCGAACGCCTTCTGGATCCGATGCACCCACTGCATCGCGCCGTAGCGTTCGACCAAGGCGGCGTCGTCCGCCTGGTAGGCGTGGATCCGGTTGCGACCCTTTTCCTTCGCGACGTAGCAGGCGGCATCCGCCGCGGCGAGCACCTGGACCTGATCGCCGCCGTCCGCGGTGAGCGGCACGAGACCGATCGAGACCCCGACCTGGAAGCTGCGCTCCTGCCAGGCGAACCGGAAGGCGCGCACGGCGGCGCGCAGCTCCTCGGCGACCCGGTGGGAGCGGTCGAGGTCGGCATCCTCGAGCAGCACGCCGAACTCGTCGCCGCCGAGCCGCGCGAGCGCGTCGTTCGGCCGCACTCTGGCCCGCAGCAGGGCCGAGAGCTGCTTGAGCAAGTCGTCGCCGGCCAGGTGTCCCGCGGTGTCGTTGACCAGCTTGAACTCGTCGAGGTCGAGATAGAGCAGGGCGTGGCGCCGCCCCTCCTCGCGCGCGGTTTTGAGGCAGGCCGCCAGGCGGGTCTCGAACTCGCGGCGGTTGATCAGGCCGGTCAGGGCGTCGTGGCGCGCGAGGTAGCTCATCTCGCGCTCCATGCGGCGCAGACCCGTGACGTCCTTGAAGACCAACACGGTGCCCGCGATCTGGCCCGCGGCGTCGCGGATCGGCGCCACCGAGTCCTGGACCGCGAATTCGACCCCGTCCCGGCGGATCAGGATGGCGCTTCCGGGCAGCTCGACGACCCGGTTCTCGGACAGGCAGGTGGCGATCGGATCGAAGCCGATCGGCCGCCCCCGCTCGTCCGCCAGGTTGAGGACGTGGAGGGCGGGCTGGCCGTGCGCCTCGGCCGAGGTCCAGCCGATCAGCCGTTCCGCGACCGGGTTCAAGTAGTCGATCCGCCCTTCGGGATCGGTCCGGATCACGCCGTCGCCGATCGAAGCGAGCGTCACCTCCGCCCGGCCGCGCTCGCGCGAGAGCTCTTCCGCGGCGAGCCGGGCCGAGGTGACGTCGCTCGAAACGCCGATCAGGCGGCGGGCGACGCCGGACTCGTCGGGCAGCGCCCGCCCGCGCTCGGTGAACCGGCGGGTCACGCCGTCGGGACAGAGGATGCGGAACTCGACGAAAAAATCGCCGCCCGAGCGCACGCAGCGCCCGAGCTCGGCGGAGAAGGCGCGCTGGTCGTCCGGATGGATGGCCTCCAGGAACGCCGTGCCCGTCCGCCAGATCTGATCGGCCCGGCCGCCGAGCACCTCGCTCGCCTCGCCCAAAAACAGCAGCTCGTCGGTCGCCAGGTTCCACTCCCAGGTGACCATCCGCGCCACCCGCTGGGCGAGCTCGAGGCGGGCGCGGTTGTCCTCCAAGGTCATCACGGCGAGCTTGCGGTCGGTGATGTCGAGGGCGGAGAGGAGGCCGGCCGGCTCGCCGTCCGTCTCGACGCGCGTCGCGCTCACCTGCACCCAGATCTCGCTGCCGTCGCGGCGCACGACCTTGAGCTCGAAATGGCGGTCGACGACGTCGCCCGCCAGCCGCCGCCGGGTCCGCTCGACGACAGCGGCCTGGAAGTCGGGATGGACCAGGAGGGTGATCGGCGCGCCGATCAGCTCGGCCGCGGAATAGCCGGTCAGGTGCTCGCAGGCCGGATTGACGTAGAGGAGAGTCTCCCGATAGACCAGGATGGCGATCTCGGTCGTCTCGGCGAGGGAGCGAAACCAGCGGTCGGAAGCCGCAGGAGCGAGCGAGGCGAGGCCCGGCGGCTCGTCCGCTCCTCGCGGCTGCCGGCGCCGGACCCAAGGGAGGTTGGCTAAGATCGTCACATGTGACCTCGCCCCGTTGTCGCGAGAAAACCGCCAGAACCCCGGGGCGCGGATTTGTCGGTAGCGCGAAAGTATAGAACCAAGCGGCCGGAAGGCCGCGGAAGGAGCCGCCGTGAAGAGCGCCCGCACCGCTCCGCCGGCCCGGCCCGAGCCCGGTTGGAGCCCCGTCGACCCCCTCGGCATCGAGAGCGGCAGGGGCTCGTTCGTCTCGGGCGAGCCGGAGGGAGAGCGCCTCCGGGTGCGCTACTTCACGGACGCCGAGGGCCGTCTCGTCGGCAAGGCCTGGTTCGGGCCGGGCGCTCTCGGTCCCCCGGGGCACGCGCACGGCGGGAGCATCGCCGCCGTGCTCGACGAGGCGATGGGTGCGGCGGCCTGGCTCGCCGGCCACCGGGCCGTCGCCGTGCATCTGGCGACCGACTTCCGCCGCATGCTGCCGCTCGGCACCGACGCCATCTTCGAGGCCTGGATCGAATCGGTCGACGGGCGCAAGGTGAGCACCCGGTCGCGCCTCTTCGGACCCGACGGCGAGACGAGCGCCGAGGCCTCCGCTCTCTTCCTCGTCCTCGATCCGGTCCGGTTCGCGGAGCTGCTCGCGGCGCACCGGCAGGAGAGGGCCGAGGGCGGGTAGCTCGATCTCGCGTGGATCAGAAATCCGATAGCAGGGACAGGGCGGGCGGGCCGGCACCGCCCGCGAGGAGGGCATCGAGCGCCACGCAGGGGAGGGCGGCCTCTCCGCCGTAGAGGCCGACGAGCTCCCACTCCTCGCGCTCGAGGAGCAGGGACGAGGCGATCAACGGTTCCGCCACGGCGCGCCAGCCGCCTGCGGGATCCTCTCGAGCCAGGGCGAGCGCGACCGCGGCGGCGCCCAGCCGGCCGCAGCAGAGGTCGGCCTGGCCGGACGGGTGGGCGAGCGCGAGACCGAGCGCCGCGCGGGCGGCGGCGAGAAAATCGGGATCGCCGCCGAAGGCCCGATGGGCCTGGATCGCGAGCAGAGCGACGCCCGAAAAGCCGCGGCAGAGCCAAGCGCGCTCCGCGAGGCGCGGAGTCAGCGTGTCCGGCTCCGCCAGGGCGTCGGTCAGAAGGATCGCGATCGCCGGCCGGAGCCAGGGAGGGGGCGGCCGATCGGCGGCCCGGGACCAGAGCAGGAGAGCGTAGGACGGTCCGCCCGCCCCATGGGCGAGCGCGGGTCCCGCCGCTCCCGGCCAGGAAGGCCTCCCGTCGCGGTCGAGCACGACCTTGTGGATCAGCCGGGCGGAAAGCTCCGCGCCGAGGCGGCCGGCGCGCGCGTCGCCCAGGTGATCCCAGAGGATCGCCGCGGCGGCCAGGCCGCCGGCGGTTCCGGTGAAGAGGTCGGACGCGTCGCCGGTTGAAACGGCGAGCGTCGCGAGCCGGTCGAGAGCCCGCGTCTCCTCGCTCCGCCGCCCGAGCGTCCGGCAGATCAGGGCGCGGGCGAAGGGGATTCCGGCCGCGCCGTAGAGGACCGCTCCGGTCGGCAGGGTCGAGCCGGCCGCCGTGGCCCCGGCGAGGAAGGCGAGAGGGTTCCGGCGGGCGCGCTCGGCCGAACGGATCCATCGCCACGCCTGGCGCGCCAAGTCCGGATCGTCCA
>DATMZM010000211.1:0-8737 GCA_035607445.1 Thermoanaerobaculia bacterium
CGTCCGCGTCGCCCTCCGCTTCGTCGGGCTCGGCCGCCGCTGCCGCCGCGCGCTCGGCCCAGATCGGGGTGCGGAGCGCGGCGGGCTGGAAGGTCCTCGCCACCGATTCGCTCGACGCCTCGCTCACCCCCTCGTTCGGCGAGGAGGGCATGGCGGGCACCGACGGCGTGGTCAATCCGGCGGGAGCGTGGGAGCCCGACCGGTACCAGCCGCCGCCCACGGCGACGATGTCCTCGGCCTCCCAGCCCTTCTCGCCGCGCCGCAACGTGAACTCGAGGATCACCTCGCGGTTGGGCAGGCGGTCGAAGACCGTCGAGTCGCGCAGGTGCGAGATGTGGAAGAAGCTGTTGCCGTAGGGCGAGCCGGGGCGGCGGGAGTCGTAGATCCAGAGGTTGTCGTTGAGCGTGGTCAGGAAGCGGATGAAGCCGTACTTTTTTTCCCGGTCGGCCCAGTAGGAGACGCCGCGGACGCGCGCGCCCTCCTCGTTCCAGTGGCGCCTCTCGGGCTGGCCGGCCGAGAGCAGCAGGTTCGGCAGCAGGTAGCCCGAGATGAAGAGATCGGCCTGGTTGCGCAGCGACTCGGCGACGTTGTCGAACGCCACCACCTCGATGCGCAGGCCGCGGTACTGGAGCGCCTCGATGACCTTGGTGAAATCGCCGTCTCCCGTCGCGAGGACGACGCGATCGAGCCGTTCCGACTGGAGCAGCATGTCGACCGCCATGTCCATGTCGGCGTTCGCCTTGCCGTAGCGCTCGCCGGTGACCTGGTCGAACTGCCAGCGGATGGGTTTCTCGATCACCTTGTAGCCGATGTCGCGCAGGCGCGAGTGGAATTCGAGCACCTTCGCGTAGGTGGGGTCGTTCCTGCGCGCGCGCTCCTCGTCGAAGCGCACGTAGGCGTTGATGCGCACGGCGTCCGCGCCGTCGCGGCAGGCGAATTCGCGCAGCACGTCGTACTGCATGCCGAAGCCGCCGTTTCTCGTGATGTTTTCGACGTCGACGTAAATACCGACACTCTTTCCGGACATGGCCGCTCTCGCTCAAAAAATCGCCCCCGGCGACAGAGCCGAGGGACGGGGGAGCTTATGGCACGGTCCGGCGAAAGACCAGACGCAACGGAAGGTGACAGGGTGGCGCTCGGCTTCAGCGGGCCTCGATTTCGCGGGCGGCCTCTTCGCGTTCCGCCGTCGCGAGCGGGATCCGCCAGAGCTCGTAGCCCTCCGCCGGGCGGCCGGCCGAGAGCAGCAGGTCGTCGCCGAGCCGCACCAGGTCCCGCGGGCCCGAGGAGAACGGTCCGGGCCGAAGGTCGGCGAGAAGCCGCGTGCCTCCGGGCGTTCCGTCGCTCCACCAGGGCTCCAGGCCGTGGACCCCGTCGTCGGCGGCGAAGAACAGGCGGCCGCCCTCGGCGCGGACCTGCTGCGGATGGGACGACCGGGGGCCCGGGAAGAGATCGCCGAGCGGCGCCGTCCCCGCTTCCGTCCCGTCGGTGATCCAGAGCTCGACCCCGCGCTCCCCGTCGTCCGCGGCGAAGACCAGCCGGTCGCCGAACGCGGTCAGCCAGCGCGGGCTCGACGGCTCGACGCCCGGCCGCAGGTCGATCACCAGGCGCGTCCCGGCGACCGTGCCGTCGGTCACCCAGAGCTCCTCGCCGTGCTCGACGTCGCGGGCGGTGAAGAACACTCGACCGCCGACCGGGGTCAGTTGCTTGAGCGGCGCCGCGTCCATCACGCCCGGCGCCGAGGCCGTCAACAGCTCGCGCGTTCCCTCGATCGTGCCGTCGCTGGTCCAGAGCGAGCCGCGCGGCGAGGAGCCCGAGAGCGTTCCGTAGAACAGGCGACCTCCCGCCGCGACCAGCTCGAGCACGTTGGTGCACGGGCCGCAAGGCTCGGGGACGACCTCGCGGGTGCCCCCGGACGAGCCGTCGGTCTCGTAGAGGCCCGCGAACAGCTCGAAGGAGCTGAACCGGCTCAAGGGGATGAAGTACGCCTTGCCGCGCTCGGGCACCGCGACCATCGGCACCCGAAACGCCAGGAAGGGAAGCGGCGACGCGCCGAGGTCGGCCGCCGCCTCGGCCGGGCTGCCCGCGTCGCTTCGCCAGAGCGTGAGCACCGTCGAGGAGGCGTCCGGGGGGACGTCGCCGGTCGCGAAGAGGGCGCGGGAGCCGATCTCGACCACGGGCGAAACGAACTGAAAGTCCGGATCGAAGCCGTGGTCGAACAGCCGCTGGGGCGGAGCCGCGGAGAGACGCAGGATCGCTTGCAGGTCGCGGGCATAGATCGCGTCGCTGCCCGAAAACAGCGTCGGAAGGCTCGACTCCGGCCCCGCGGCGAGGTCCGCGAGGAGCGCCGTGTCGCTCGGGTGCCCGCGGCTCGTCCAGAGCTCGCGCCCGTGGACGCGGTCGTCGGCCACGAAGTAGGCGGCGCCGCCCGCCACGGCGAGCTGCCCGGGATCGCCGGAGCGGTCGCCGGGATTGAGATCGACGGCGAGCCGCGTCCCCGCTGCCGTGCCGTCGCTCTGCCGCAGCTCCATGCCGCGGCCATCGCCCAGGTTGGCGGCGAAGAACAACCGGCCGCGAAACGCGGCCATCCCGCGGGGAAGCTGGGAGAAGGGCTCGCCCGCCGCGATCCGCGCGATCCTGCGCGCCGTAGGGCGCGTGCCGCGAGTGACCCAGAGCGCCGGCGAGAGGGGCTCGGCGACGACGAAGAAGAGCTGGTCTCCGACCACGGCCAGGTCGCGCGGCGGCGCGCCGAAATCAAGGTCGGCGAGGCGCACCGCGTCGCCCGGCCGGCCGGCCGTCGCCCAGAGGCGCAGGTCGTTCCCGGTGAAGGCGGTGAAGAGCAGCCGCTCGCCGAGCGCCGCGAGCGGCGTCGCGGCCGACGAGGCGCTCCCCGGGGCGAGGTCGGTGAGCCTCCGGGTCCCCTCCGCGGTGCCGTCGCTCGACCAGAGCTCGCTGCCGCGGCTCGGGGTCTCGGCGCGGAAATAGGTCAGGAGTCCAAGGCGGAGGAATCCGCCCGGGGACGATCCGCGGGCGCCGGGCCAGAGGTCGCGCACCAAGCGCGTCCCCGCGGCCGTGCCGTCGCTCCGCCAGGGCTCGCAGCCGCTCCGGCCGTCGCTGGCGGCGAAGAAGATCGGACCGCGGGTCGGGGCCGACGCCAGGAGGTCCGGGCAGAGCGAGTCGGCGTCTCCGGGCGCGAGATCCACGATCAAGCCGGTTCCCGCCCGGGTGCCGTCGCTCACCCAGAGCTCTCGCCCGATGGTCGGCCCCGACCAGCCGAAATAGACCCGCTCGCCGGCCGGGGGCGCGGTCGGCGGTCCCTCGCCGTCGCCGGGAGCACCGACTTCGGGTAAGTTGAAAAAGGGCTCCGTCCCCGAGGGTGTCCCGTCGCTCCGCCAGAGCTGAGTGCCCTGCCGGCCGACCGCGAGGAAGACCGCTTGGCCGGCGATCGGGCGGATCCAGAGGTAACGCCCGCCGTCGGGGCCGACCGCCAGATCGAGGAGCGGGAGCGTGCCCTCCCGCGTGCCGTCGCTCGCCCAGAGCTCGCGGCCGTGCGACTCGTCGAACGCCAGGAAGAAGAGGCGGCCTCCGGAGACGGTGAGGTTTCTGGGATCACCCGAGCAGCGCCCGGGGCAAAGGTCGGCGACCAGGCGCGTGCCGCCCGCGCCGCCGTCGGTAGCCCACAGCTCGCGGCCGGCGAAACCGTCGTCGGCCGCGAAGTAGAGCCGGCCCCGGAAGCGGGTCAAGGACTCGGGCCGCGACGATCCCGAACCGGCGACGACGGTGCGGATGTCCTCGACCAGCACCGGCGTGGCCGCCGCCGCGAGGCGCGGCGCCCAGAGAGCGAGAAGGAGCGCGAGCGCGGGCAGGACGAAGCGCTTCGACGGCGTCGGCATGGCGGGCCCTTTCTTCGAGCGCGGTCGCCGCGAGTGGCGAGGGGGCGGCGGCTTCAACGGTTCGTCGAAATACATACGGACCCGGATCGCCGGCCGTCCTCGCCGGCCGGCAGGGCACGGGGCGAGGCGCGCGCGGCGCCCCTTCATTCGGGATTCGAGGGAGGGTCAGGGATTCACGGCTTTCCCTCGTGGCTCTGAAGAGTGAAAATCTCGCCGGAGATTACCGCGGCGCGACAAATTTGCTGGCGCCGCGCTCTGTCTCGCTGGGCATCTTTCGTGCACCGTATAGACAGTGGAGGAGCATGCGATGCCGATCAAGCTTCCCTTCCGCCGCCGTGCCATCGCCCCCCCGAAGACGCCGAAGACCTTCGTCCCCGCGGATGCGAGCGCGGCGCGCCCGTCGTTCATCATGTCCTGCGAGCGGGCCGGCTCGACCCTGTTGCGCCTGCTGCTCGACGCCCATCCCCAGATCAGCTGCCCGGACGAGCTGTTCCTCGGCCGTCTGGCCGCCCATCTCTACGACGTCGTCGAGGCGACGTTCCAGCGGCCGCCGAACGAGGACCTGGCCGACCCCGTGGTGCTCGCGGAGGTGCGGAGGATCATCGGCGGATTGATGGCGACGCTCGCCCGCGCCGAGGGGAAGCCGATCTGGTGCGAAAAGTCCCCGGCCAACTGGCGCAATCGCGGCCTGCTCTTCCGCACCTTCCCCGACGCGCGCTTCATCGTCCTTCACCGCCATCCGCTCGACGTCGCGCGCTCGATGCTCGACGCCCTGCGCGGCGGAAGCTTCATGGGCGGGCAGGAGTACCTTCAGCGCTCGCCCGACAACCTGCTCCTCGCCTGCGTCGAAGGGTGGATCGAGAAGACCGTCGCCCTCGTCGGCTTCGAGAACGCGCATCTGGACGAGACGATCCGCGTGCATTACGAGGCTCTCGTCGCCCATCCCGAGGAGACGCTGCGCGCGATCCTCGCGTTCCTCGGCGCTTCCGAGCTGCCCGACGACCTGATCGAGCGCGCCTTCGCCAAACCTCGCCGCCAGCGCGCCGGACACGGCGACGAAAAGGCCCGGTATTCGACGCGTCTTTCGGTCCAGTCGGTCGGCTCGGGCAACTCGCTGCGCTGGCGGAGACTCCTCGAGCCGGAGAAGATCGAGCGGCTCAACGAGGTGATGGGTTACGTGCGCTATCCGGCGCTCGATCCCGACAACCCGGCGGATTACTCCGTGGGGCTCGCGATCCCGCGCCAAGAAGCGCGGGTCGCCGATCTCCACGATCTTTTCGAACGCTATCTGCCGGATCAGATCGCCCGGCGGCCCGAGGTCGCGCGCGAAGTGCCTCTCCTCGCGCTCGAGATCGACGGGGCGGACCCCTTGCTGCTCGATGCCAGCAACGCCGACCACCCGTTGGGACCGCTCGGAGCGGCGCAGCCGGCGGCGCGAATCAAGATCGATTCGACCTCGCTGCTCGACATCGTCAACGGCAAGCTCAACGTGATCTCGGCCCAGGTCCTCGGCAAGCTGCGCGTCCAGGGCCCGGTGGCGCAGCTGGCCCCCTTCGCGCGTCTGCTCGCCGCGACGGATTGAACGGCCGGATACAAAGGGAGCGTAGGAGCGGCGCGGCTTCTTTTTACGCCCTGTTTACGCTATCCTCGAGCGTATGTCTCTCGGGCCTCCTTCGCGCGACCTCGGGAGCGGGATCCCACCCGCGGCCGGCCCCGGAGCGCGGAAGGAAGCCCTGCGCAAGCTTCCCGAAGGCCTCCGCTCCCGCGTGCCGAAGAGCGCCTCGCTCCCCTACGTCGAGCTGCGCGCGGCGTCGTCGTTCTCGTTCCTGGACGGCGCCTCGCCGCCGGAAGACCTGGTCGCGCGCGCGGCGGAGCTCGGCTTGCCGGCCGTCGCCCTGATCGACGCGAACGGCGTCTACGGCGCGCCGCGCTTCTACCGGGCGGCGAAGCAGGCGGGGCTCAAGGCGCTCGTCGGTGCAGAAGTCACGGTCGACGACGACGCCCGGAGGAATCTCGACCCGTCTCAGCTCTCGGCACCTCCCGGGCCGGACGGCGCGCTCCCCGATCTGCCGCGCGTCACCCTCCTGGTCGAAAACCGCATCGGCTACAAGAACCTCTGCCGCCTGCTCTCCGCCGCGGCGCGCGGCCGGCCGAAGGGGCACGCCTGCGCGACCTGGGCGCTCCTCGAAGAGTACTCACGCGGCCTCCGCTGCCTCTCGGGGAGCGCCGAGGGGCCGGTCGCGCGGGCGCTCGCGGCAGGGAGGGAGCGCGGCGCGGGAGCGCTCGAAGGGGCGCGGCGCGAGATCGAGCGGCTCGCCGGGATCTTCCCCGGCCGGCTCCACGTCGAGATCCAGCGCCATCGCCTGCGCGAGGAGGAGCACCGCAACCGGGCCCTCCTCGACCTCGCCCGGCAGCTCCGCCTGCCGCTCGCGGCGACCAACGGCGTCCGCTACGCGCGACCCCTAGACAAGCCGCTCCACGACGTGCTGACCGCGATCCGCCATCGCACCCAGCTCGATCTCGCCGGCCGCCGGCTCGCCGCGCACCGCGAGCGCCACCTGAAGGGAGCGGAGGAGATGGCGGCGCTCTTCGCCGACCTGCCGGCGGCGATCACCGGCAGCGCCGAGCTCGCCGCCCGCCTCGACTTCACGCTCGACGACCTCGGCTACCGCTTCCCCGACTATCCCCTGCCGGACGGCGAGACCCCCGGCACCTACCTGCGCCACATCACCTGGAACGCGGCGCCCGCGCGCTTCCGGCCGTTCTCGCCCAAGGCGCAGGCGCAGATCAAGAAGGAGCTCGACCTGATCGAGAAGCTCGATCTCGCCGGCTACTTCCTGATCGTCTGGGACATCGTCCGCTTCTGCCTCGCCCAGGGGATCCTCGCCCAGGGGCGCGGCTCGGCCGCCAACAGCGCGGTTTGCTACGCGCTCTCGATCACCGCGGTCGATCCCGTCAAGATGGACCTCCTGTTCGAAAGGTTCTTGTCCGAAGAACGCGGCGAGTGGCCGGACATCGACCTCGATCTCCCTTCGGGGTCCCAGCGCGAGAAGGTGATCCAGTACGTCTACCGCCGCTACGGGCCGCACGGCGCGGCGATGACCGCGAACGTCATCACCTACCGCGACCGCTCCGCCGCGCGCGAGGTGGCGAAAGCGCTCGGCTACGCGCCGGACCAGGTCGACAAGCTCGCCAAGCAGCTCGGCACCTGGGGCTACGACCGCTCGCGCGGCGACGACAAGTCGTTCGACGCCGAGCTGACAGCCGCCGGCTTCGATCCCGCCGAGCCGCGGCTCCAACTGTTCGCCGATCTCTTCCAGCGCATCCAGCACCTGCCGCGCCACCTCGGCCAGCATTCGGGCGGCATGGTGATCGCCGCCGGCCGGCTCGACGAGGTCGTGCCGCTCGAGCCGGCGGCCATGCCCGGGCGCACGGTGATCCAATGGGACAAGGACGACTGCGCGGACCTAGGCATCATCAAGGTCGATCTTCTCGGGCTCGGCATGCTCGCCGCGCTCGAAGAGGCGGTGCCCACCATCCGCACGAAGGAGAAGAAGCACGTCGACCTCGCCCATCTGCCGGAGGACGATCCCGCCGTCTACCGGATGCTGCGCACGGCGGACACGGTGGGCGTCTTTCAGGTCGAGAGCCGGGCGCAGATGTCGGCGCTGCCGCGGAACCGTCCGGAGCGGTTCTACGACCTCGTGATCCAGGTCGCGATCATCCGCCCCGGGCCGATCGTCGGCAACCTCGCGAACCCCTACTTCGAGCGGCGCAACGGCCGGCAACCGGTCACCTACCCGCACCCGAGCCTCGAGCCGATCTTGAAGCGCACTCTCGGCGTGCCGATCTTCCAGGAGCAGTTGCTCAAGATCGCGATGGTCGCGGCGGGCTTCACGGGCGGCGAGGCCGAAGAGCTGCGGCGCGCGATGGGCTTCAAGCGCTCGGTCGACCGGATGCGCAAGATCGAAGAGCGCCTGCGCTCCGGCATGACCGAGCGCGGCATCACGGGAGCGGCCCAGGACCAGATCGTCCAGGGGATCACCTCGTTCGCGCTCTACGGCTTCCCGGAATCGCACGCCGCGAGCTTCGCGCTGATCGCCTATGCGAGCGCCTACCTGAAGGTCCACCACCCGACAGCCTTCTACCTCTCGCTCTTGAACGCCTGGCCGATGGGCTTCTACCACCCCGCGACGCTGGTCAAGGATGCCGAGCGCCATGGTGTGCTGATCCGCCCGCTCGACGTCCAGACCTCCGGGTGGCTCTGCCGGTGGGAAGAGCGGGAGGGCCCTCACCCCCTGTCCCCCTCTCCCACACGCCCGCCCTTCCCCCGGGAGAGGGGGAACGCAGTCCCCACCGGCGCGATCCGGCTCGGCTTCAAGTTCGTCCAGGGGCTCCGCCGCGCGGCCGGGGCGGCGATCGAGGCGGAGCAGGCGATCTCGCCGTTTGTGAGCGTCGAGGACCTCGGCCGCCGCGCTCGCCTGCACGCGAACGAGCTCGCGACGCTCGCGAGCGTCGGCGCCCTCGAATCGCTCGCCGCCCCCGGAGAGCGCGGCCTCCCCCGCCGCGCCGCGCTCTGGAAGGCGGCGCGCGTCGCGCGGCCGGCCGGGCCGCTGCTCTCGCACCTGCCCGACGAGGCCCCCTCGCCTCTCCCCGAGATGACGGCCCAGGAGACGACGATCGCCGACTACGCGGGCCTCCAGCTCACGCTCGGCCCCCACCCGGTCGCTTACTTCCGCGAGGGGCTCGGCAAGCAGGGGGTCGTCCCCGCGGCCGATCTCGAAAGCCGCCGGAGCGGCGAGCGCCTCCGTATCGCCGGCTCGGTGATCGTCCGCCAGCGCCCGGGG
>DATMZM010000510.1:0-7136 GCA_035607445.1 Thermoanaerobaculia bacterium
GGCGGCTACGGAACCTTCGGCATCTCGCACAGCTTCCCGCTCGGCGACAAGGCGAGCCTCGATTTCTCGGGCTCGGTCGGCTGGGACTTCGGCTACAACAACAAGGACGAGAGCAACGGCACGCTCAACGACGCTCTCTTCGGCGTCAACGTGCCGATCACCTTCAACGACCATTTCTCGATCCACGCCTCGGTGCAGAAATCGATCGCGCTCAAGAGCCTCGACGACCGGCGCAAGGCCGACCCCTCGCTCACCGGCACCTCGGAAGACGAGACGGTCTTCACCTTCGGCGGCTCGATCTCGTTCTGAGCCCGGCGCCGGCCCAACCCGCAGCTTTCGATCCGGGAGCCTCGAGACCGACATGAAGACCTATTCGATGTTCGTCGACGGCGAGATGGTCCCGGCGGCGAGCGGCGAGACCGAGACGATCGCGAACCCCGCGACCGAGGAGCCGCTCGCCCTGGTTCCCACCGGATCGAGCGAGGACGTCGAGCGCGCGGTCGAGGCCGCGGCGACGGCGTTTGAGACCTGGTGCGATTCGACCCCCGCCGACCGCAGCCTGCTGCTCTTGAAGCTCGCCGACCGGATCGAGCAGAACGCGGAGGAGCTCGCGACGCTCGAAGCGCAAAACGTCGGCAAGCCGATCACCCTCGCGCGCTCCGAGCTGCCGTTCGTGGTCGACAACCTGCGCTTCTTCGCCGGCGCCGCCCGCTGCCAGGAAGGCAAGGCCGCGGGCGAGTACCTGGCCGGCTACACGAGCATGATCCGGCGCGAGCCGATCGGCGTCGTCGGCCTGATCGCGCCCTGGAACTACCCGCTGATGATGGCGATCTGGAAGATCGGGCCGTCGCTCGCCGCGGGCAACACGGTGATTCTGAAGCCCTCCGAGCAGACGCCTCTCACCGCGCTCCGGCTCGCCGAGCTCGCCGCGGACCTCTTCCCG
The DNA here is from genome assembly GCA_035607445.1 of Thermoanaerobaculia bacterium. Classification (GTDB taxonomy): domain Bacteria; phylum Acidobacteriota; class Thermoanaerobaculia; order Multivoradales; family UBA5704; genus DASYKS01. The sequence continues at coordinate 944 of DATMZM010000510.1, forward strand.
CCCGGCGTCTTCAACGTCATCACCGGCCACGGCCTGCCGGTCGGCGCGCCGCTCGTCGCCCACCCCAAGGTCGGCATGGTCTCGCTGACCGGCGACGTCGCGACCGGCATGGAGGTCGCGCGCGCGGCGGCCTCGACGCTCAAGAGAGTCCATCTCGAGCTCGGCGGCAAGGCGCCGGTGGTGATCTTCGACGACGCGGACCTGGATTTGGCGGTCCCCGGCATCAAGTTCGCCGGCTTCGCGAACTCCGGCCAGGACTGCACCGCGGCCTGCCGGCTCTACGCGAGCGAGAAGATCTACGACCGGCTGCTCGACGAGCTGGTGCCCGCGGTCGAGTCGATCGAGATGGGACCGATCGAGAACGAATCGACGGCGCTCGGCCCCTTGGTCAGCAAGGAGCAGCGCGAGCGCGTCGAGGGCTTCGTCGAGCGCGCGAAGGCGACCGGCCACGCGCGCGTGCTGACCGGCGGCGAGCCGGCTTCCGGGCGCGGCTTCTATTACCAGCCGACGGTCGTGGCCGACGCCGCGCAGAGCGACGAGATCGTCCAGAAAGAGGTCTTCGGCCCGGTCGTCTCGGTCACCCGCTTCGCGTCGGACGACGAGGCGATCGCGTGGGCGAACGACGTCGACTACGGCCTCTCGGCCTCGGTCTGGACCACGAACGTCAACCGCGCTCTGCACGCCGCGAGGAAGCTCCGCTTCGGCTGCGTCTGGATCAACGACCACATGCCCCTCGTCTCCGAAATGCCCCACGGCGGCTACAAGCGCTCGGGCTACGGCAAGGACATGTCGCAGTACGCTCTAGAGGACTACAGCCAGATCAAGCACGTGATGGCGAAGATCGTGCGGTAGGGGCGTCAAGCCGCGTGGACGCCAAGGGCATCGAGCTCGGATTCGCCGGCCGCCCTGCGCCGTCGGATCGCGACCTCTACGAGTATCGGCATCGCGTCGCCGGGGTGGTCAAGCTTCTCGCGACCTGCGAGCGACCGTTCGTCGTTTCGATCGAAGGCGAATGGGGCCGTGGGAAATCGACTCTCCTGGGCATGGTGGTCGACGCCCTGAGACACCCGCTGGAGTCGGACGATGCCCCGTGGGAGGTCGTCGAGTACCATCCTTGGCGCTACAACCTGATCGACTTCGACGACGCCTGGGAGTCGATGGTCGAAGTCATTACCCAGGGTCTCGGTGGTCCTCTCGAGTCCGACGGTCGGCTCGAGACCGTTCTGCGCCTGGTCGGCGAAAGCCGTGCGATCCGCCTGGCTTGGCGCACGGGCACTCTGATCGCGAGCAACCTCTTGCCGCTGGCGAAAGCTCCTCTGGAGGCCATCGGGCAAATGGCCGAGGGAGTCGGAAAACTCCTCGAGAAGTCGGAGCGGCTCGGGCCGCGCTACCTGATCTTCGAAGACGTCCGGCGCACCCTCGAAGAGATCTCGCGCGACCGGAGAGTGCTCCTGGTGATCGACGACGTCGACCGTTGCGAGCCTCAGGTCGTCGCCCATGTCTTACGCTGTCTCCCCACGCTTTTCGCCCCGCGGGGTGGGCCCAAATTCGCCATCCTGATCGCGATGGATCGCAAGGCCGCCACGGTCGCCCTGGAGAGGAGCCTGGGCTGGGAACCGGCTTACTCCCAGGGCTTCCTCGACAAAATCATCCAGGTCCACGTCACCTTGCCGGTGCTCCAGATTGGCGATGGCGACCGCAAGCTCGCCGAGCAGCGCCTGCGAGAGGCGCTGACCCAGGGTGGAAATCGGCGATCGCGCTCGGAAATCCGGGGAGAAATGACGGCGAAATTCACCTTCCCCGAGGACCGCCTCGCGACGATCGCCAGGTTCATGCACCACAACCCGCGCGAGCTCGAACGATTCTGCCTTCTGTTCGATCTCAAGTGGGACAGCCGCTTCGAGCCCAATCGCGAAGCCGTGGCCGCAAAAGTCGGAGCTTCGAAAGCGGCGTTCGCGTTCCAGGAGTGGCTCGACAAGTTCCGCGATCGGCTGATCTGGGAAGCGATCGTCGAGCTGCGCTGGCCCCTCTACGACGCGAAGCCCGGAGATCTGGCGGCCAACAAGCGAGCCATCGAGAATGCGATCCAAGGAAAACCGGCGCTGGCCCCGGGCTTGCCGTGCGACAAATATCTGGAGGACGCCGATTTTCTCGAGATCCATCGCATCTATTTCGAAACGGCCTGGCCCAATGCGTAGGGTTCCGAAGTGGAACCGTAGGCAACGGGCCGGTCGCGCGGGCTTCCGCGCTATGCTCCCGGCCAACCCGGGGGTGATGGCCGAGAGCAACACCCGCTTCGGAGCCACCCCGTTCGCCCTCCAGACGATCGGGACCGGGCTCGCCCCGCAGGCGCTCTGCACGCTGATCCGCACCGAGGCCGCACGACGGGGCAGAGGGTAGGGCGATGGAAGAGACGAAACCAGCGGAGGGGCGGATTCAAGCCGTCCGCGATGAAAACACCGAGGAGTTGTTGCGATACCTCAGAGAGGAAGTCTGGCCCCAGGTTCTGCCGGAATACCGGGGTCGCGCGATGACCCAGGAAGAGCAGGATGAGATCCTCGGTTACGGGCCGGACGGCGTGTGATCACGCCGCTGTACCCGCAGGCCGGGAAAATCCTCGACCGCTTATCTGATGATGCGGCCGTGCCGGCCGGCTCGGCTCAAGCCCGGAGGGCGGCGAGGACGTCGGCTGCCGAGGCGATGGCTGCCTGGCGGAGGGCGGATTCGAGGACGGCGGGGTCGTTCGAGTTGGCGAGGGCGGTCCGCAGGTCGTCGTCCGCCTCGAGGCCGCGGCCCGACAGGACCGCAACGATCGCCTTGCGCAAGCCCTGGATCTCGCCCTCGGTACGTCCCTGAGCCTTGCCTTCGGCACGTCCCTGAGCCTCGCCCTCGGCACGGACTTCGTCCAAGCTGGCATAGCCCTGGCGCTCGAGGAGATTGCGGAAGGTCACCCGGCGCGCCGCCTCGCGGTCGTAGAGGGCCTCCACCGGCACCGGATTGGCGAGGATTCCGGGCGCCACGAGCTGCTCGCCGGGATTCGCGATGCGCATCTTCTGGCCCGGCTGATGCACTTCCACCCGCCGCGGACCGGTCAGACGCACCACCCAGACGAAGCGGGTCCCCGCGGCGAACAGCTCTTCGATCTTGATGCGCAGCTCGGCTTCGTCCTGGCCGGTGTCCGCGTACTCGACCGCCAGGGCAGGTACGCCCTGGACCCAGCCCGGCTGGTCGGGCAGCTCGCCGACGGAGAGATCCGGGGCGCGGAGGATTTCCGGAGAGGGGGAAAAGCCGACGTCAACGCCCACGTCCTCGACCGCCGGATCGCTCGCGAGGACTCCGCCTCCCACGTTCGTCGCCCTTCCTCCCCGGCCCCCCGTGGGCAGGCAGAGAATCGGGTGGCCGTTCGACAGCTCGTACGGATCGCCGGGACGGAGCTGATCCGCGCGGAAAGGCCCTCGGGTTTCGAGCTGCTGCGCCCTCTTCGTCATAGGGGAAAGGATAGCACCTGGCGCCCCCAGCGGCTGCCGCGCGACCTAACCCGGCAGTCGTCGAGGACCACGAGTTCGACCATGCCGGGCCGAGTTGTTCTTCGGCCGTCCGGGTTGCGCCAGAAGAGAACCGCGAGGAATTTCCACCGGGCGAAGCTACGTTACTCTCCGAGCCCGTGAAAAACCTGACCAGCCGCTGCAAGAGCTCGACGAACGAAAACGTGCGCGAGCGGGGCGAGGACGACGCCCGGGCGGGGCGGGTCAGGTTCCTGCGCGCCGACCCGCAGCAGGCCTTCCTGACCGCGATCGTGCGCGGCAGCGACAAGGTCTACCAGACCCGGATCGACTGGCAGGAGGCGTCCGACGACATCCTGATCGTCGACTGCCCGTGCCCGTACGCGGCGGACCACACCGTCTGCAAGCACGTCTGGGCGACCCTCGTCGAGATGGACCGCTTCTCGTTCGACCTGCGCGTGCCGGGCAGCGGCCCCTTGAGCCTGCGCCCCGCGAAAGCCGAGGCCGAGGAGCCCACCGTCACCTACTCGTTTCCCTTCCCCTTCGCTCATCCGGATTCGGCGACTTCGCGACGACAAGCGCGGCCGGTCGCTCCGCCGGCACTGAGATCCGCTCCCGCGCCCTCGCCGCCCGAGGAGAGCCCGTGGCGCCGCCATCTGAATCAGATCCGCAAGCAGATCTCGGCACCGGCCGCCCGCCCGGGCGAGCGCGCGGAGCCCGAGGTCTGGCTGCTCCTCGATCGCAAGGTCGCCCTCCAGCCGAGCGGCGCGCTGCGCGTCGATTTCCTCCAGCGCCAGCGCCTCAAGGACGGCCGCGAAGGGCGCTTGAAGGCGTACGGCGTGCGGCGCGGCGGGACGTTCGAGACCCCGGCCACGGTCCGCCCGGCGCTCGAGCTCCTGCTCGAGCTGATCCCGGTCGAGACCTGGCGCTATTCGCCCTACTCGAGCGCCTCGAACCTGACCTCCGCGCTCCTGCCGGCCCGCCTGGCGCCTCTCCTCGTGCCGCGCCTCTGCGCCACCGGGCGCTTCGGCTGGCGCGAGGAAGACCGGACGATCCCGATCACCTGGGACGACGGCCCGCCCTGGCGCCTCGCGCTCGTCGGCGAGGAGGAAGGGGAGGAAGCCGGAGAGGACGCCGGACGGCTCCTGCTCTCCGGCCGCCTGGAGCGCGAGGGCGAAGTCGCGGACCTCGCCGACGCCGATCTCATCCTGCGCAGCGGTCTGGTGGTCTTCCATGACCGCGCCGCGCGCCTGGACGCGGAAGCCACCTTCCCCTGGCTCTCGACCCTTCGCCGCGAGGGCGCTCTCGAGATCCCGGCGCGCGAAGCGGCCGCCGTCGCCCTCGAGCTGTTGAGCGATCCGCGGACGCCGCCCCTCCGCCTGCCCGAGCGCCTGGCGCCGGCGATCGAGGAGGTCGCGGGCACGCCGAGCATCGCCCTGGCGTTCATCTCGGGCGGCGCGTTCGGCCACCTCCGCTTCGTCTATCCGGGCGAGGTCGTCCTGCTCGGCGATCCGCGGCCGATCCTCTCCGGGCTCGGTCCGGGGCGGCTGATCCGGCGCGACCGGGCGGCCGAAGAGCGCGCCCGCGATCTCCTCCGGAGCGACGGCTGGATCGTCGAGCCGAGCGGCGAGGTGCTGATCCGCGACACGGCGCTCTCCGCCGCGATCGCGGCGATCGAGGAGCGCGGTTGGCGGATCGAGCTCGAGGGCCGGCGCCTGCGCCGTTCGGGCGGCTCGGCGCTGCGCGTCGCGAGCGGCGTCGATTGGTTCGATCTCTCGGGCGACTTCGACTTCGGGGGCGTCTCCGTCCGCCTGCCCGCGCTCCTGCGGGCTCTCCGCGATCGCGAGCGCTTCGTCGAGCTGGCCGACGGCACCCTCGGCATGGTGCCCGGAGATTGGGCGGAGCGCTACGGAGCTCTCGCCGAGCTGGCCCCCGGCGAGGGGGAGGGCCAGGCGCTCCGCTTCGGCGCCCACCAGGCCCTCGTGCTCGACGCGCTCCTGGCGGCAGAGCCCGGCGTCGCGATCGACGAGGTCTTCGCCCGCACCCGCGAGCGCCTGCGTTCCTTCGACCGTCTCGAGCCCATGCCGGCGCCGGCCGGGTTCACGGGCAGCCTGCGCCCCTACCAGGAGATCGGCCTCGCCTGGTTCCAGCTGCTCGCCGAGCTGGGCCTCGGCGGCTGCCTGGCCGACGACATGGGGCTCGGCAAGACCGTCCAGCTGCTCGCCCATCTGGCCGAGAGGAAGCGCAGCGGGGCCTCTGCCGGCCGGCCGTCGCTCCTCGTCGTGCCCAAGAGCGTCGTCCCGCACTGGACGGCGGAGGCGGCGCGTTTCACGCCGGAGCTCGCGGTGGGCGTCTTCCACGGCGCCGAGCGCCGCACGCTCGCGGACGAGATCGACCGCTACGACGTGCTGGTCACGACCTACGCCACGATGCGCCTCGACCTCCCCCTCCTGCGCGACCGCGAGTTCGACGTCCTCGCGCTCGACGAGGCGCAGGCGATCAAGAACGCCTCGTCGCTCACCGCCAAAGCCTGCCGCCTGCTGCGCGCCCGGCACCGCCTGGCGCTCACCGGCACGCCGATCGAAAACCACCTCGGCGAGCTCTGGTCGCTGTTCGAGTTCCTGAACCCGGGCCTCCTCGGCCAGCTGCCCTCGCTCGCCGAGCACGCCGGAAAATCGCGCCTGCCGCCC
>DATMZM010000351.1:0-2654 GCA_035607445.1 Thermoanaerobaculia bacterium
TCGGGCTCAGGGTCGGTCCTCCCGGTCCGACGCTCAAAAATTCCTTTGTATTTCAGCACTTGGGCGTGGCGCTGGGCGCCGGTTCCTATTACTATCGGGTCCTCGTGATCACGAGCGGCTTCTGATTTGCCGCTTTTCCGGGGTTCTGCCGAAGACGGTGTCGTCCGCGCCAGGTTCCCCGCGGACATGCCGATGCCTCGACTCCTCACCAGCCTGACCGACGCCAAGATCCGCCGCTCCCGCGGCGGGCTGCTGCTTGCCGTGCTCGCGTTCGGTTTCTGCCTGGTGGCCCCCCTCCTGCGCGCCTCTCTCGCGACCCCTCCGGCCCGGCCGAGCGCGGCGCAGGGCGGCAAACCGGCCGGAGCGGCGGCGGCTTCGTCCAAGCCCGATCTTCATCCCAACCTGCTGCTGATCACCGTCGATAGCCTGCGCCCCGATGCCTTGGGCTGGGTCGCGGGCAAAAACGTCACCCCGGCGTTCGACGCCTATGCGGCCGAGGGGGTGCGTTTTCAGGCCGCCGTGTCGCCCGTTCCGCTCACCCTGCCGGCGCACGCCGCGATCCTTTCCGGGCTCCTGCCGCGGCGAAACGGCGTGCGCGACGACGGCCAGCCCTTGCCGGAAGAGGTGGTCACGCTCGCGCAGCGGTTGGGAGAGAGCGGCTACTCGACCGCGGCGTTCGTTTCGGGCGCGCCGCTCGAATCGATCTATGGCCTGGATCGCGGCTTCGCGGTCTACGACGATCGTCTGACGGAGGGGGCCGAGGGGGCGGCCGAGCGGCGGGCGTTCGACACCACCACCGCGGCGCTCGCCTGGATCGCCAAGGCGCGCTCCCCCTGGTTCGTCTGGGTGCACTACTACGACGCCCACGACCCCTACGAGCCGCCGCAGAGCTTCCTTCGCCCGGGGCCGCGCGGCGCCTACGACGGGGAGGTCGCCTATATCGATGCCTGGCTCGCCCGGCTCCGCGCCGGACTGCCGGCCGCGGCTTCCGCGAACCTGCTCACCGTCCTCGCCGCCGACCATGGCGAGTCGCTCGGCGAGCACCGCGAGAAAACCCACGGCCTGTTTCTCTACGATGCGACGACCGCCGTGCCCCTGGTGTTCCATTTTCCGGGCCGGTTGAAACCCGCCGCGAGCCGCGAGGCGGCCCGGCTGATCGACCTCGCGCCGACCGCTCTCGACCTGCTGGGCCTGGCGCCGCTGCCCGGGATCGACGGTACGAGCTTGAAGCCGCTGCTCGAAGGAAAGCCCCAATCCGTGCCGGCCGCCTACCTGGAGACTCGCCTCCCCTGGACGCGCTTCGGCTGGGCGCCCTTGACGGCCCTGCGGGATGGCTCCTGGAAGCTGATCGCGGCGCCGCGCGCGGAGCTTTTCGATCTGAACAAGGATGCGGGGGAGGGGACGAACCGGATCGACGCCGAGCATCCCGTCGCCCGCCGGTTGACCACGGCGTTGCGAGAGATCGAAAAGCGCCCCGCGGTCTCCCGCCCCGCCGTCGCGGCGTCGGATGCGGCCCGCCGCGCGCTCGGCGAACGAGGTGGGGCGAAGAGCGTTCCGCCGGCGGCCGGTCTGCCCGATCCGAAAGACCGGCTCGACGTTCACGATCGGCTGGACGCGGCCGAGGACGCGCTACGCGAAGGGCGCTTCGCGGCGGCGATCTCGGGTTTCGAGGCGGTGCTTGCCGCCGAGCCGGGCAACCGCTTCGCGGCGCTCCGCTCCGGCACCGCGCTGCTTCAGGCCGGGCGCCTGGACGAGGCGGCGAAGCGTCTCGCCCGAGCCGTTGAGCTCGATCCCGGGGGAGCCGAAGCGAGGTTGGCGCTGGCCACCGCCTTGACCCGCCTCGGCCGATTTCGCGCCGCGGTGCCGCACTGGGCCGAGCTGGCGAGCCGCCAACCGCGCCGCGCCGACGCCTGGTCGAGCTTGGGGTTGGCGCTCGGCCGCACCGGAAATCCGGCCGACCTCGACCGGGCCACCGCCGCGCTCACCGAAGCGGCGCGGCTCGATTCCGGCAATCCGCGTCGACGGAGCGATCTCGCGGACGCCCACCTCGCGCTCGCCCGCCGCGCGCTCGCCCAAGGCCAACGAACCGCCGCGAACCGAGCCCTGCTCTCGGCGGTCGAGATCGACCCGAAAGCCCGAGAACGGGCCGCGGCGGATCCGAAACTGTCGGGCCTGGTGCGATAGGGCCATCGCCTGGGTGTCGCAGGCCGCAAACGCCCGTAGGGGCGGCCCCCCGTTGTCCGGCCTTCAGGACATAGGTAACACCTCGACCTCAAGACATCGGTAACAGGTTGAGTCCTTCATTCCTGTCCCGTTTACTTCAATTTGCGGGGCGTACCACCGCCAAGGTACGTCCCGCCTCGAGGTCGATCTCGCGGATGGCCATGTGCCGGTAGGTCACAAGGACCCGCTGGGCGAAGGGCTGACAGCGGACCCGCTCCCCCGCAAGGGCCTCGCAAACAAAGTACCGACGCCTGCGGTACTCCAGACACCCGGCGGTGTTGAGCCGCAGTACTTCAGAGCCCTCAGGATACTCCCACTCCCGGGGCTTCGGCTCATAGCTCCGAGCGCTCTTGTGATACCGCGAAGCCGGCACCTCCATCGCCAAGGCTTCATGCGGCCGGATCTCGTTGTACTCCTCGCGAAACGCCGCC
>DATMZM010000478.1:0-2287 GCA_035607445.1 Thermoanaerobaculia bacterium
CGTCCTCGCGCGCTACGGCCAGGCCTGGCGCGGCGTCAAGCCGAAGCTCGCGGCCGAGCACGGGGCGATCGGCTGCATCCTCTATTCCGATCCGCAGCTCGACGGCTACGCGCAGGGCGACGTCGTGCCCAAGGGGGCCTATCGCCCGGAGGAGAGCGTGCAGCTCGGCTCGGTGCTCGACATCGCGCTCTATCCCGGCGACCCCACGACGCCTTTCGTAGGATCGCTCCCGGGCGCGAAGCGCCTCGACCGGAGCGAGGCAACGACGATTCCCAGGATCCCCGTGCTGCCGATCTCCTACGGCGACGCGCGGCCTCTGCTCGATGCCCTCGGCGGCCCGGTCGCTTCCGAAGCCTGGCGCGGCGCGCTGCCCCTGACCTACCACCTCGGACCGGGTCCCGCGCGGGTTCAGCTGCAGCTCGCGTTCGACTGGCGGCTCGCGACGGCGTTCGACGTCATCGCCGTCCTGCCCGGGGCGGAGCGTCCGGACACCTGGATCCTCCACGGCAATCACCACGACGCCTGGATCGCGGGCGCGACCGATCCGGTGAGCGGCCTCGTCGCGATGCTTGAGGAGGCGCGCGCGGTGGGCGAGCTCGCGCGCTCGGGGCACCGGCCGCGGCGAACGATCGTCTACGCCGCGTGGGACGCCGAAGAGCCGGGGCTGATCGGCTCGACCGAATGGGCGGAGACGCACGAAGACGAGCTGCGGAGGAAGGCCGCGGTCTACGTCAACACGGACAGCAACGCGCGCGGGTTCCTCGCGGCGAGCGGCTCTTTCTCGCTCGAGCGCTTCCTGAACGAAGTCGCGCGCGACGTCGCGGATCCCCAATCCGGCACGAGCGTCCTCGCCCGCAGCCTCGCGCGCCAGAGGATCGAAGGCCGATCGTCGAGCGAGCCCACGATCTCGCACGCGATGGGCGCCGCGATCGAGAACCCGACAGCGATTCCGTTCGAGGCGCTCGGCTCCGGCTCGGACTTCACGGCGTTCGTCGACCACCTCGGCATCGCGGCGCTCGATTTCAGCTACTGCTGCGAATCCGATTACGGCGTCTATCACTCGGAGTACGACACCTTCGAGCACTTCGCGCGCTTCGTCGATCCGACCTTCGAATACGAGCGGACCCAGGCCCAGACCGGAGCCCGCGCCATGCTCCGCCTGGCCGATGCGGAGGTGCTGCCGTTCGATCCGCGCCCTCTCGCCGAGCGGGCCGGAGGAATCGTCGACGAGATCCGCCGGGAGACCGACCGCTTCCGCGACGAGACGGCGCGCAAGAACGAGTGGATCGCGGACGGTCTCTACCGGGTCATCGCGGACGAGCGGCATCCGGACGTGCCGCCGGAACCGCAGGCGCCCGTGCCGCATCTCGACTTCTCGCCGCTCGACAACGCGGTCGAGAAACTGAAGGCCGCGGCCGAGCGCTACGGCCGAGCGGCGGACGCCCTCGCGGCGCGCGCCGAGCCCCTGCCGCCCGCGGCGGCCGCCGAGATCGATCGGGCGTTGATCGCGACCGAGCGGAGCCTGCTCGATCCGGAAGGTGTCCCGGGCCGGCCCTGGTTCCGGCACCTCCTCTACGCCCCGGGCCTCGCGACCGGCTACGCCGCGAAGACGCTCCCCGGAGTGCGCGAGGCGATCGAGGAGAGGAGCTTCCCGGTGGCGGAATCGCAGATCCGCCGCGCCGCCGAGGCCCTCGAGCGGTGCGCGGGGGAGACGGCTCGGGCGGCCGAGCTGCTCGAAAGAGCGCTCGGGATCCCGGTCCCAGCCGCCCCGCTTCAGGGCGGCAGGAGCAGGGAGACCAGGTTGTTGATGCCGTGAAGGAGGACGGAGGACCCGAGCGAGCCGCTCTTCTCGACGACGTACCCGCAGAAGAGTCCGAGCAGAAAGATCGCGACCATCAGCGGCACCTTGCCGGCCAGCCGCGCGTGCTCGACGAGGAGCCAGCCCGGGAAGTGGACGGCGACGAAGAGGAGGGCGGTCGCCCCGTTCGCGGTCCAGAAACGACCCGCCCGCCGCAGCCGCTCGAGCACGAAGCCGCGGAACGCAATCTCTTCGACGAGCGGCACGAGAAGGAACCCGGTGAACCACCTCTCGGGCGGCACGGAAGCGGCGTGGATCGGCAGTCCGTGGAGAGCGGCTCGAACGAGCCCGAAGAGCACGTAGACGGCGCCTCCCGCGAGCCCCCAGCTGATGCCGCGCCAAACATGTCCGGAGAGCCGAAGCGACGCGAAGATTCCCGCGCCACCCGGCTGCCGCCGAGCGAGCGAGAGGACCGCCGGACCGACGAAG
>DATMZM010000135.1:0-2375 GCA_035607445.1 Thermoanaerobaculia bacterium
CGGCGCGATCGATTTCGCGAAGACCCGCTGCTACAGCTTCGCCTCGCCGAATTTTCGTCGGGCGCGCTATCTCCGCTTCGCTCTCGCGGGGCGGGAGCCCGGCGCCAGGGTGCGCCCCTCCGAGACCCCCGACCTGAAGCGCCGCCTGGCGGCGGATCTCGCCCGCGTGACCTACAAGGGAGGCGAGCCGGCGTTCTTCGTCCGGGCTCCTCGCTTACGGGAGGCGAAAAAGGGAGTGGATCTCGTCGTCGGGGTCTCGCCCGTCGGAGCGACCGACGAGCTGATGATCGGCGGCGCCGTCTATCGCGGCGCCGTCTCGGGCGTCGATCGGATCTCGGGCACGCACACGACGACGACGCACGGAATCCTGATCGCCGGCGGACCGGACATTCAGCCTGGCGCCCCACTCGAGGGGATCGACGTCCACGACATGGCTCCGACGATCCTCTTCGGGCTGGGCCTTCCGGTCGCGGAAGACTTCGACGGCGAGCCGCACGTGAATCTGTTCACGGCGGACTTTCGGCGCCTCCATCCGCTCCGGAAGGTGAAGAGCTGGGGCGTGCGGGCGGCTCGGGGAGCGCGGTCCTCGAAGGCCGACGACAAGCTCCTCGACGACCTGCGCTCCCTGGGTTACATCCAATAGCGGCCTGGCTCGCCCGCCGCCGTCAATCCTTCCAGAGCTGCTTCCACCAGGGCTCTTCCTCCTGGGGCGCGGAGCTCGCGGGGAGGTTCATCTTCCCCCGGATTTTCGCGATGTCCCAGCCGGTGAGCTCGGCGAGCGTCCGGCTTTGCTGATCGCTCCGGCGGGCCAGCTCTCGGCGGTACTCGCGGGCGGCCTCGCAGCGGTCGGAGCCCGTCCAGGGGTGGCGCAGGACGTAGCGGCCCTGGAAATTCTCGCGGTCGGCCGTCTGCTGGAAGACGAGGTCCTCCGGGAAGTGCGCGCCGTCGTAGCGGACGTGGAGGCGGGAGAGGAAGACGTCCTGGGCTCCCGAGCCGTCGTCGCCGCGGAGCCAGAAAACGCCCAATTCCCCGAGCTCGTTGCGCGAGAGGGGTTCGGCGGCGCACGGGTCGCACCAGGACATGTCCCAGGCGTACTCGAGGAAGACGGCGCGCCGGTCCTCCTTCCGCACCTGCCGCGCGAACATCGCCTTGTAGAAGTCGCCGAACTCGTCCTTGACGAAGAGCGGGATCTCGTCGCCCGAAGGAAGGCGGACGGTCCGGTAGTTGGTCGTCTCGACGCGGCCCTTCCGGGTGAGCGCGAAGACGAACAGCTCCTGGGCGCCGTCCGCGTTGACTATGCCGAGGCGGATCGGCAGCATGAACTTGGGCGACGTGTAAGCGACCTGGAGCGGCCGGAGGGAAGAGAACCCGAGCTTCGACTGCTGCTTCAGGTTGACCTTGGCGACGAAGAACTTCATCCCCTGCTTGATGTACGAGCCGAGCACCCCGGAGGCGCCGGGCGGAATCCGGTAGCCGCTCTGGACCAGCCAGGTCTCGAGGCCGTGGCTCTGCTCGGCCGAGAGGATCAGGATGTCGTACTCGCCGACCGTGTAGCTCGCCTCGATCCGCACGCCGAGGCTCTTGGCGCTGTCGCGGCGGCCCCCGATCACGCCGCCAGCCACCCCCCCGGGGGCCTGCGCCGCCATCTCCATGGGCCTCACGGGCGCGCAGGGGTTCTCGTCGAAGTATTCGACCAGGCGCGGCGCCGAGTAGGCGTCTAAATGGTCGATCAGCCCCTTGTTCGCGACGTGGATCTGCTCGCGTCGGATCACCGTCGGGACCGGGATCACGATCGCGAACTCCTTGGGATCGCCCTTGAAGTCGTTGGCCATCGTGAGTACCGTGCGGTCGTCGTCGCGGACGAGGACGACCTGCGAGGCCTGGTTCCACAGCTTGGTGTCGGCCTTCGCGACGTAGAAGCCGCAGAAGGCGAAGGCGGGAGGCGCGGCGAGGGCGGCCGACAAGGCGCCCGCGGCGAGGAGGGTGAGCGCGGATCGGTTCATGGCGAGAGTTCCTTTTCGCGGAGCGGTGGCGGGTCTTAGGAGCGAGCCGAGCGTCGGCCGCGGTGCCGGATGCAGTGCGGGTCGCCAGGCGAAGCGCTCGCCGGGCAGGAGGCGATCGAGGAGCGGCACGAGGAGCGCGCCGGCGGCGAGCGCATAGAGGAGGCCGTTCGGCCGGTAGAGCACGAAGGTCACGAAGCAGGCGCCGAGAGCGACCAGGCCGGCGAACAGGATCCTGCCGGCGCGCGAGTCGGGGGTGGTCTTCGGGTCGGAGATCATGAAGAAGGCGAAGATCAGGAACGCGCCGTTCGACAACTGATGGAGAGGGATCGCCGCCGGTTGCCCGAGCCAGGCCGCGCGCGCGAAGAGGAGGGC
>DATMZM010000394.1:0-8157 GCA_035607445.1 Thermoanaerobaculia bacterium
GCGACGTCGCGATACATGCGCTGGATCGGATCGGCCGCCGTGTAGCCGGATCCCCCCATCACCTCGAGGGCCAGGGTCACGATCTCGTGCGCCAGGCGGCAGGCGGCATACTTCATCAGGCTGAGGTCGACGTAGTGGCCGATCGGATCCGCCGGCGGGCCCTCCGGCCGCGCCGCCGCCTGGTAGAGAGCCGCCCGCGCCGCCTCGAGCTTGACCTTCATCTCGGCGACGCGGAACTGCACGCCGGGCAGGTGAGCCAGCGGCTTGGCGAGCACCTTGAGCTGGCGCTCCCGGACCACCCGGATCACGTGCTCGAGCGCGCTCGCCGCGATCCCCACGTACACCGCCGCGAAGCTGCACCACGCCCAGTGCACGCCGCGCATGAACAGGAGCGGGATCTCACCCCGGCGTCCGACGGCATGGCGCGCGGGGATGAAGAGGTTCTCGACGAGCAGCGAATGGCTGCCCGTGCCGCGCATCCCGCAGCCCTCCCAGAGCTGCTCGATGCGGAGGCCGGCGTCGCCCTCGGGGCGCGGCAGGAGGAAGCCCAGGGACTGATCGACGCCGCGCTCGTCCGCTTCCACTCCGGTCAGGAAGAGGATCGTCGCCGCCGGGAAACCGGTGAAAAAGCTCTTGCGTCCGTTGAGCAGATAGCCGCCCTCGGCCGGCGTGGCGCGGGAGGTGGGATACCACCAGTTGCCACCCACCCCCGGCTCGCTGAAGCCGCCGGCCAGAAACCCCCGCCCCGCGACGATCTCCCGGTAGGCCCACGCGAGGTCGGCGTCCTCGAGCCGGTTGAGCAGCGCCACGCCGTGGACGTGCATGTTGACCGCCCAGGCGGTCGAGCCGCAGCCGCCGGCGAGCGCCTCCTGGGCCCGGCAGAGCTCTTCGAGGCCCGCTCCGCCGCCGCCCCAGGCGGTCGGCACGGTCATCGCCGTATAGCCGCTACGCAGCAGCGCCGCGATGTTTTCGTGGACGAATTCCCCGGTGCGATCGTAATGATCGGCCCGCCCCGCAAACTCCCTCGCCAGCTCGGTGGCCAGGGCCACGTAGTCGATGCGCTCGCTCGGGGGAGACGTCTGCGGCAGGCTCATCGCACTCTCACCTCTCCCTCAGGCTGTCGCGACGGCGGCTCGTTCGAGAAAGCTCACCAGGCTGCCCACGGTGTCGCGACCCTCGCGGGAGGCTTCGGCGTACCAGGGGCCGAAGTCGACGTCGGCGATCTCCTGGCGAGCGAAAGCCAAGAGCGCGACCAGCTGTGTGGAGTCGACGTGGAGATCTCGGGTCAGCGAGGAGTCCCAGGCGATCGGATCCTCGAGGCCAGGAAAGCCCTGGCGCAGCTGCTGGCAGAGGCAGGAAAAAATCTCCGATCTCGTGAGCCCAGCCATAGATTTTGGGCACTTTTCAATGCTTCCGAAGCGTAGCTCGCGCTTCCTGGAACGTCAACTGGCTCCTCTTCTCTCTTCTCAGTCTACGGCGCAGCCTCCGCTTTTGTTGCGGTGCGGGGATGAAGCGCTGGATCCCGCCTCCGCACGACCCCCAAGGGCCTGGAGCGTCCGCCGGGACGGTATCGGCTGGTTGAGTCCTCGGCGCGAGCGGCCAAAAGATGGCTTGCGGTCAGAAAATGACTCTATCGAGCGATTTCATGACTCTATTGGACGATCGCAAGACTCTCTTGAATGGCTCCATGACTGTCTCGAGCGATCCCATAACTCTATTTGGGCGTCTGAATGACTCTACTGGACGCTGCCATCACTCGATTGGGTCGTCGCATGACTCCACTGAACACCGCCATGACTCTATTGGACGATCCCATCACTCATTCGGGCGATCTCAGGACTCTATCGAGCCTCCCAATCGCTCGATGGACTGCCTTCGGCGATGGAAGAGGCTTTTCAAGGTATTGACGGGGTGGGAATGCCTTCTTGTTGGACGGAGTGTGAGGTTGCCGGAGATGGGAGCATGGGTCTCCCTCGCCGGGAATCGCAATCTCCCGGATCCCGTTTCAAAAGAGCGTCGGTTCACTGAGCGGTCTCACCAGGCCGCACCGGAGGGTGTCCGTCATGTCCATCCGCCCCGTCAAGCACGTCTCCCGCTCCACCCCGACTCTCGAAGGCGCGGGGGTCCATCTGCGCCGCGCGTTCGGCTTCGGCGAGACCGGAGATTTCGATCCGTTCCTGCTCCTCGACGACTTCCGCAACGACCGCCCGGAGGACTACCTCGCGGGCTTCCCCTGGCACCCGCACCGCGGGATCGAGACGATCACCTACGTCCTGGCGGGCACGGTCGAGCACGGCGACTCCCTGGGCAACCGCGGGGCGCTCGGCGCGGGCGACGTCCAGTGGATGACCGCCGGGCGCGGCATCGTCCATCAGGAGATGCCGCAGGGCGACGCCGCCGGCCGCATGCACGGCTTCCAGCTCTGGGCGAACCTTCCGGCCTCGCTCAAGATGACCGCGCCGCGCTATCAGGACGTGAAAGGCGCGGAGATCCCGGAGGTGACCGATGACGACGGCACCCGGGTGCGGGTCGTCTGCGGCGATTTCTGGGGGGTGAGCGGGCCGGTCGACGGCATCGCGGCCGAGCCGCGGTATCTCGACGTCTGGGTGCCGCCGAACGTGAGGAAGACGCTGCCGGTCGAGACCTCGCGCCACGCGTTCGCCTATGTCTTCGAGGGCTCCGGCCGGTTCGCGAACGCCTCCGATCCGCGCGCGGTCAAGCTCGAGGACGTGGCGACCGGAGCGATCACGACCGGGACGCTCGCGGACAACCGCACGCTCGTCGTCTTCGACCGGGGCGACGAGGTCGTCGTCAAGGCGGGCGAGCAGGGGATCCGCTTCCTCCTCGTCTCCGGCAAGCCCCTCGGCGAGCCGGTCGCCTGGCACGGCCCGATCGTCATGAACACCCAAGCCGAGATCCGCCAGGCCATGAGCGAGCTGCGGGCGGGGACGTTCCTCGGACGGGGATGACGAAGAAAGGCGCTTCTCGGCGGATCACCGCAAGATGCACCAGGCGTCCCAGTTGAAGCGCTCGATGTAGCGGTAGGGGAGGGTGCCGTAGCCGCTGCCGAACGGGCTCTCGGTTCCCCAGTAATGGTCCCAGCTATTGCGGACGACGAAGTATCCGCCGCCGGCGAAATCTTCGTCGTCCTGATAGCCCACGAGAGCGATGGCGTGCCCGATGTTCTCCGGGACTTCCCCGGGTACCGGGAGAGTGATGTTGCCGTACTTGCGCACGGCCGCGCTCTTCATCCAGCTGCGATAGACCGGAATGCCGACCGCGATGAGGCGGCGTGCCGCGAGAGCCTCCTTGAGATCCGCAATGGAGCGCGCCGAAAGCTGGAGAACCTCCGTGCAGCGAAGATTCAACGCTTCGCTGGCGGCGTTTTCCGGCGCCGGATCCTGCGAGTCATTGCCCGCGATCTCTTTTCCGTAATAGTGCCAGGTGGCATCGCGGCACACGCCGCTGTCTCGCAACAAGGGAAAGCCCGAACGAAGATTGTGCTGGCCGGTCGAACGGACCATGTTCCAGTACGCGAATTGCTCGGAGAGGTCCTGTGGCTTTCCGGCTTGGAGACCTAGGTGATACTCCAGGCAAGCCACCGAAGCGAAGGCGACGCAGGTCCCGCGATCCATCTGGTCACGGATCGGCGGCAGGATCGGGTCGATCCAGTTGATTCCTGCCGGTTTGCTGGCGGGCGCTCCGAGAAGCGCCGCACTCGCTCCGAGATCCTGGGGCGCCGGGGCGTCGGGCTCCGCGGTTTCTCCGAGATCGAGCCCGTAGGCGTAGTCGAACTGGTCGTATCGCTTCCAGTCCTGAAGCTCCGTGGCACCGGCTGCCGTACTGGCAAGCCCCTCTTCCAATCGCTCGACCCAGCTCGGGGAAAGGTCGAGATCTCGTACGAATGTCGTGCCCAGATCGCGATCGATCCTGGCGAGAGCCACGACCTCTTCGCAGGTCGTGATGGAATGAGCCTGCAACGTCTCGAGGTCTCCCTCGGCCGGCGGGGCTCCACCGGTTGCCGCCGCGAGCGTTTCGTAGAAACTGGGGAGACCGCGAGTCGGAGGAGCGGCGGCGAAATAGGCGAGGGTTCGGAGGGAGGTCAGGCGGCTCTTCGGATTGACCTGAGTGGCCGTGGCGCTCATCGTTCACCTCGCTTTGAGGAACGAGAACTCTTCCTCCACAGGCGCGTCATGGCCCGTCCGGTAGGGATAGTCGTCCGCCGACTTCTCGGTGAGCACGGCAAGCTCTCGAGGTTCGAGAAGGGACTCGGCCTCACGGGCGATCCTTGCCAGACTTGCCGGCTCGAGATGAAGGAGGTTCTCGAGCTCTCGGGGATGTTGACGGACGAGGCCCAAGAATTCCTCCGCGGTGGTGACGGAGAGCTCGTCGCGCAAGGTCGAGAGCAGGTCAGGAGCTAGGTGCGTCAAGGCGCGTAGCGGATGGCCGGGCTTAGGCACGAGAGGCTCCTCCAGCATCGACCGCCGCCGGGGACAGATCTCGGAGGCGTTCGATCGTCCGGAGTATACGCCCGTCCCCCTCCCGCCCCCCCGCGGCACTCCGCCTTGTAGAGAACGTTTGTCATCTTTCTCTTCAAGGAGGCTCGCATGACCTGCCGCGCCGTCCTTCCCGATCTCCGTGTCCGCCGTCCCCTCGCTTTCTTCCTGGTCGCCTGGCTGGTCGGTCCGGCGGCTCTGCCCGCCGCGGTGGCCGTGCCCGTTCAACCGGTGCCGGTGCTCTGCGGCGTCGGAGCGAACCTGCCGAACCCTCCCGTCGACAACCGGGACGGCTACTTCGTCAACCTCGAGGAGGCTCCCTTGAGGCCGCTCGCGTTCGGCTCGGACGGGCACACGCTCTTCGCGCTCAACCTGCCGGACGCGAAGGTCGTGGTCTTCGACACGACGAACCCGCTCGCCCCCGTCTCGACCGGGGAGATCGGCGTCGGCCTCGGGCCGGTCTCGATCGTCCTGCGGCCGGCGGCGGCCTTGGGCGACGCGCGCGAGCTGTGGGTCGCCTGCCAGAGCTCGAACTCGGTGTTCGTGATCGACGAGGCGACGCGGCGGGTCAAGGACTCGGTGCGGCTCAAGGCCGAGCCGACCGGCATCGCGTTCGACGCCACGGGGCAGTTCGCCTACGTGACGCTCGCGGCGACCAACCGGATCGCGAAGATCACCGCCTCCGCGCCGCACTCGACGGACCCGATCGCCTCGGGCTTCGAGTTCCAGAGCGAGACGCGGCCGGGCGCCGCGCTCGCGCACGTCGAGGAGCCGCGGGCGCTGCTCGTCGAGGGCGACGACCTCTATGCCCTGTCGTTTCAGAGCAGCAACGCCTCGATGCCCGGCGAGCACAGCATCATCAACGTCTTGATCCTCGACGGCTGGCAGGCGAGCGCCGCCAACGTCCCCCCGGTCCTGCCCCTTCCGGTGCCTCCCGACCGCGACGTGCTCCGCTTCAACCTCGGCAACCCGGGCTCGGCGGGCATCAACGCGCTCTGGCGGATGGGCACCCTCAACTTCGATCTCGCGCGCGGCGGGCCGCAAAACGACCTCTACGTCTCGACGGTCGATCTGACCAACGCGACGTTCGACCTCCACAACGCCGACCCGACCGTGCCGTCCGTTCCCGTTCGGCTCGGCGAGCCGCAGTACCGGAAGGACGGCTTCGCGATCCACGCGGTGACCCACGCCGCGCCCGGCACCGGCGCACCGAACCAGCCGCCGGCGCGGATCGACCTGAACGTGAACGTCGATCCCGCCCTGATCTCGGCGGGCTATCACTGCGCGGTGCCCAACCAGATCGCGATCACCCCGGACAACCAGCGGATGTTCGTCGCCTGCTACGAGACCCGGAACGTCGCGGTCGTCGACCTCGCGAGCGACACGGTGATCGCGGTGCTCCAGGGCGGGACCGGGGCGACCGATCCGTTCGGGCCGCGCGGCCTGGCGCTCGCGGGCAACACGCTTTACGTCTACGCGCGGGGCGATCAGAAGCTCCAGGTCTACGACGTCTCGGGCCTGACGCCCGGAACGGTGCGCCCGCCGGTCGCCGCGGCGACCCGGCTGATCGGCTACGACATCACCTCGCAACGGATCCTCAACGGGCGGCGGCATTTCTTGAACGCCGCGAACTCGCTCTCGAAGGTCGCCACCTGCAACACCTGCCACATGGACGGGCACCTCGACGGCATCGCCTGGAACCTCTCCGATTTCACCGGGTTCGACGACCAGGTGGGGAGGGTGCCGAAAGGCACGAAGGTGACGATGTCGCTCCGCGGCATCGAGGAGACCCCGCCGTTCCACTGGCGCGGCGATCGGGCCGACCTCAAGAATTTCAATCCGGCCTTCGCCGGCCTGCTCGGCGGCAGCCAGCTGACCGTGACGGACGATCCGCTCGACGACGACCAGCTCGCCGAATTCGAGTCGTTCGTCTTCGGCCTGTCCTATCCGGCGAACCCCGTGCTGCCGGACGATCGCGTCTACAGCCAGACCGGCAAGGAGGGGTTCGACTGCTTCACCGGCCACCCGACCACCCACACCGTGAGCTCCGACTCGGCGAGCGCGACGATCCAGCTGAGCTGCGAGAAGTGCCACTCGATGGCGGGCGCCTCGGGCACGCTCAACCAGGTCAACAACCCGGTGACAGGTCTCCTGGCCGACGACGCGACCCAGCTGCGCGGCACGTTCGACAAGGAGAGCGACACCGTCGCGTTCGGGAGCTTCCCGTCCGGGAGCCCGTTCGAGTTCTTCAACAAGATCCCGGCGTCCGGCTGGGGGTTCGCCAACACGAGCTTCACCAACACGCTCCAGGATTTCGTCGACCTCGGCGTCTTCTCCTTCCCGCAGGGTGCGGTCGACAAGGCGAAGGTGACCACCTTCCTGCGCGAGTTCGACACCGGCATCGCGCCCGCCGCGGCGTTCGCCTACACGGTGACCGCCGCCTCGGCGCCCGAGGAGACGCTGCTGACCGGCCAGGTCGGCACGCGGCCCAACATCGACCTCATCCTGCGCGGCTGGATCCAGATCGCGCCGGGCAACGAGGTGCCGTTCGGCGCGCTCTGGAACGGCACGCAGTTCCTGACCGACCGCGCGGCGATCGCGCCGCTCACCCTGGCCAACCTGCACACCCGGACCGCGGCGGGAACCGGCAAGTTCACCCTGATCGGCACGCCGGTCGGCTCGGGCTACCGGCTCTCGATCGACCGCGACATGGACTTCCGGCTCGACGGCGACGAGGCGCTCGCCCCCGCGACCTCGACCGCGAACCCCGACACCGATAACGACCGGTACCCGGACGGCTACGAGATCCGCCTCGGCTCGAATCCGGCGAATCCGCTGAGCAAGCCGCTCGACGCGGTCAACCCGGTGGTCACTTCCGGAGCTGTCGCCTGGACCAACGCGAGCGTCATGAAGGTGCGCTGGACGACCGACGAGGAGTCGAAGAGCCGGCTCCAGATCTTCCGCGTGCCCGCGGGAGGGGGAGCGGCGGTCTTCGTGCGCGAGTTCCAGGAAAAGAAGTTCAAGAAGAAGCACGTCCTGGTCGCGCGCGAGCTCAAGCCGGGCGAGACCTACCGGCCGGTGCTGATCGCCGAGGATCCCTCCGGCAACACCGGGAGCAAGACCCTGCCCGACCAGGCGATCCCGAGCCCTCTGTTCAAATCGGTTCACTCCTCCGACGTCGCCAAACCGACGCTCGTGCGCAACGGTCCGGGCACCTCCCCCGGGACGCAGAACTACACGGCGACGCTGACCCTGGTCGACGAGAACGGCGCGCCCGTGGGCGGCGCCTCGGTGGTGCTCAAGCTGGTCGAGTGGGCGAGCGGCACCTGCACGACGGGCTGCAACACCGAGACGATCATCGACATCCCGACGGCGACCTCGAACCCGACGACCGGCGTCGTGACCCTGACCTTCGACGGCACCCGCGTCTTCTCGAGCGGCACCGCGGAGGTCTTCGTGACGCCGATCAGCACGCCGGCGCCGAAGCAAGGGATCACCGATCCGGCCGGCAAGAAGCTCTACTTCCACTCGCTCGACGGCCAGTTCGGCCACTGGGCGCAGACGCCGGTGCCGTAGCGGACGAAGGAAGAGACGAAAGTAAATCGATCCTGAAAGGAGCGACCCATGAGGCAAATCGCGCGTCTGGTGCTGGCTCTGGCGA
>DATMZM010000308.1:0-3019 GCA_035607445.1 Thermoanaerobaculia bacterium
TCTGGGCGGCTTCTTCTTCGCCTCGGCCTCCTTCTGCTACGTCTTCTGGATGCAGCCCGAAGTCTTCAACATGGCCTGCGTCTTCTTCGCGCTCCTGATCTGGCTCCACCTGCGCCGGATCGAGAGCTGGAGCGAGCGCCAACTCGGCCTCGTGGCGTTGGCCGGGGCGCTCCTCGCGGCGGCCTATGTCTCCAAGGAGCCGACGGTGCTCCTCGGCGGGCCGATCGCGCTCGACCTCCTGCTCCAGAAGCGCTGGAAAGGGCTCCTGGCGCTCGCCGCACCGGCCCTCCTCGGCCTCCTGTTCCTCGTCGGCGTCCAGCACAGGATGACCGGCCAGTGGAGCCCGTACCGCGGCGTGCAGCGCCGGTCGTTCGAATCGGAATATCCGATCGAGAGCCGCAAGGACCTCTGGGCGCTCTACCGCGGCACCAGCTACGGCTCCTGGTCCGGGCTCGGGGTCGAGACGACGCCGCGGATGTTCCTGCGCGACCTCGAGTACTTCCTGATCGGCCGCCACACCGGCCTCCTGCCCTACTTTCCGTTCGCGCTCTTCGCCTTCGCGCTCTACCTCTTCGGGCCGAAGGACCGCTCGCGCCACCTGCTGCTGCTCGGCATCGCCGGCTACTGCCTGGTGATCCTCCTCCTGCGGCCGAACAACTACCACGGCGGCGCGGGGTTCGTCGGCAACCGGTATTTCGCCAGCATCTACCCGGCGTTCGCGCTCCTGCCCGGAGCGATCCGGGTGCGCCGGAGCCTGATCTGGCCGTTCGCCGCCGCCGGCCTCTGGATCGCGGGGGTGGTCGCCGTGCCGCTCCTCCAGGTGGCTCCGGAGGCCACCCTCCAGGCGCACGTGCGGCGCCCTTCGTTCCAGGCCCTGCCGCTCGAGCTGACGCTCCTCAACAAGATCCCCGGCTACTTCCTCCGCGGCTGGAGCGACGGCGTCTGGGTCGTGCCGAAGGAGAACTTCCTCGCCGACGAGAAGAACCCTGCCGGGGTTTGGGTGCGCGGCGCGTCGCGCTCCGAGGTCTTCGTCGTGACGCTCCAGCCGATCGCCTCGATCCGCCTGCGCCTGCGCTCGCTCTCGGACCAGAACGTGGTGACGTTGACGAGCCCGGTCGATCGCGTGCGCGTCGTCTTCGACACCGAGGCCAAGCGGAGGGGCACGCCGATCGAGCTCAAGGTCCAACCGGTCGCGCGCGACCTCGGCTTCCTGCCCGAGGCCAAGCACGAGACCTTCTACCGCTTCATCCTCGAATCGACGGACGGCGTGATGCCCGGACGGCGCGACGAGAGGAGCGACGACTACCGCTATCTCGGCGTCTTCCTCGACTTCTCGGAGACGGCATCGTGAGCGGGCCGGGCGAAGCGCGCGCGAGCGAGGAGGAGCGGGTCGGCGCGGTGCTCGCGGCTCTCCGCTCCGGGGTCCGCCAGCGCCGGGCCGAGCTGACCACCTTGGGCGACGACGCGGAGGCGCGCCTGCGCCTCCTCGATCTCAAGGCCAAGGAATTCGTCGAGGAGCCGGTGCCGGTCTCGCCGCGCCCGATGGTCGGCCGCTTCCTGATCCTGGCGCGCAAGGCGCTGTTCCACCTCGGGTTCAAGTGGTACGTCCGGCCGGTGCTCCAGCAGCAGAACGACTTCAACCAGGCGGTCAGCTCGCTGGCCCAGGACCTCGCGCGCCGCCAGGACGAGATCGTGCGCCAGCTCGACGGCCTCGCGCGCCGCCTCGGCGACCTCGAACGCCGGCTCGACGAGCCCGCTTCGAGCGGCCCCGCCGCGGAGGAGTAGGGCGCCTTGGCCGAGAGGATCGCCATCTGCGGCACCAAGGTGCCGTTCGTCTCGGGCGGCGCCGAGGTCCTGATCGAGTCGCTCCGCGGGGAGCTCGTCGCGCGCGGCTGCGAGGTCGACGTGGTGACGATCCCCTTCAACTGGTCGTCGCGCGAGCGGATCCTGAAGAGCGCCCTCGCCTGGCGGCTGGTCGATCTGACCGAAGTCGCGGGGCGGCGGATCGACAGGGTGATCGCGACCCGCTTCCCCTCCTACCTGGTCAAGCATCCGAACAAGGTCGTCTGGCTCGTCCACCAGATGCGCCAGGTCTACGACCTGCTCGGCACGCCCTACAGCGATTTCACCGGCGCGCCGCGCGACGCGCGGACGATCGCGATGCTGCGCGCGATGGACGAGCGGACGCTCCGCGAAGCGCGCTGCCTGTACGCGATCTCCCAGAACACGGCCGGGCGGCTCAAGCGCTACAACGGCCTCGACGCCCAGGCGCTCTACCCGCCGCCGAAGCTCGGGGAGGCCTATCGGACCGGCGCGTTCGGCGATTATCTCTTCGCGGTCGGCCGCCTCGATCCGCTCAAGCGCTTCGACCTGCTGATCGAGGCTCTCGCCCGGACCGAGACGCCGGTCCGCTGCCGGATCGCGGGCACCGGCCCGGACCGCGAGGCCCTCCTCGCCCTCGCGCAGCGGCTGGGCGTGGCGGAGCGGGTCGAGCTGCTCGGCTTCGTCGACGACGACCGGCTGGTCGAGCTCTTCGCCGAGAGCCTCGCGGTCTTCTACGCGCCGTTCGACGAGGACTACGGCTACGTCACGGTCGAAGCCTTCCGCTCGGGCAAGCCGGTGCTCACCGCGAGCGACGCGGGCGGGGTGCTCGAGTTCGTCGAGGACGGCTCGACCGGCTTCGTCTGCCCGCCCGATGCGCCGCGCGAGTTCGCGGCGCGCATGGACGAGCTCTGGCGCCGGCGCGATCTCGCCGCGCGCCTGGGCGAGGCGGGCCGGGCGAAGGTCGCGGGCATCGGCTGGGACGCCGTGATCTCCGAGCTGCTGCGCTAGAGGCCGCCCGATGCGGATCGCCTGGGTCAGCCCGTTGCCGCCCGAGAGCTCCGGGATCGCCGACTATTCGGCCGAGCTGCTGCCGCACCTCGCGCCGCTCGCCGAGATCGAGCTCTTCGTCGCGGACGGCAGGGTGCCGGACCCCGCGCGCACCGCCGGGCTGCCGGTCGAGCCCCTGCGCCACCTG
>DATMZM010000530.1:0-3352 GCA_035607445.1 Thermoanaerobaculia bacterium
GCCCACCTCACCTCCGCTCGCGGCGCCGCTCCCGGGCGACACCAAAGTCGCGAACCCGCGGCCGGCGAGGGCTCCCGCGGCGGTCCCGGCAACGGCCGCCGCTCCCGGCTCCCCCGCAGGGCCGGCCGGAAGCGCGGGAACGACCACGGGAACCGGCGGTGGGCCGGTCGACGCGATCGGCGGCGCCTTCGCGCCCGAGGGTCCGGCCCTTCCGACGCCGGGGGGTCCGCGGCGGCTGGCGATCCCGGTCGCGGGCATCGCGGCCGGCGAGCTGCGCGACACCTACACCGAGTCGCGCGGCGATCATCCGCACGACGCGATCGACATCCTCTCCCCCCGCGGGCGGCCGGTCCTCGCGGCCGACGATGGCCGGATCGAGAAGCTGTTCTACAGCCAGCGCGGCGGCATCACCGTCTATCAGTTCGATCCGACCGCCACCTATGCCTACTACTACGCGCATCTCGACGCCTACGCTCCGGGCCTCGCCGAGGGGCTCGACGTCCGCCGCGGGACCGTGCTCGGCTATGTCGGAACCTCCGGCAACGCGCCGCCCGGCGCGCCGCACTTGCACTTCCAGGTCTTCCGCCTGACCCCCGAAAAGCATTGGTGGCAGGGGCAGGCGATCAATCCCTACCCTTACCTCGCCCGCTAGCAAGCTGCCCCCCTACACGTTTTCGACCTCACTCGACGAAAGCGACCGGGGTGCCGGTCTTCACCAGCCCGGCGAGCCGGAGGGCGTCCCAGTTGGTCAGGCGGACGCAGCCGTGCGATTCGGTATGGCCGACATGCCCGGGCACCGGCGTGCCGTGGATCCCGTAGTGCTCGCGGTCGAGCGCGATCCAGACGACCCCGACGGGGTTGTTCGGGCCGGGGGCCAGCCGGGCTTTGGTGTCGTCCGCCGCGGCGTCCCAGAACAGGTCGGGGTTGTAGTGGAAGGCTGGATTCCGGGCGACGCCCTGCACCTTCCAGTCGCCGAGCGGCAGCGGATCGTGCTCGCTGCCGGAGGAAACGGGCGCGAAGAAGATCGTCTTGCCGGCGGCATCCACGGCGCGCGCGAAGCCGCCCGTCTTCGAGATCGTCACCTTCGCCGCCTCCGGGTCCGCCGGGCTCGGGGGAGCGGCCGGGCCCTTGGCGGCCACCGGATCTTTCGCGGCGGAATCCCGTGGAGCCGCCGGGGCTTGTGCAGCCGGAGCCGGCGCCACGACGACGTTCGGCACCTGCAATTTGGTTCCCGCCGCAAGCCGCACTCCCGGATTCAATCGCTTGAGCAGGACCGGGCTCGCGTGGAAGCGCTCGCCGAGCGCCTCTTCGAGCGAGCCGTAGCCGAGCGTCGGGAGCTTCGCGCTCTCGACCACGTCGTCCGGAATCGCCACGAAGGGGCCCGCCACGTCTTCGGGGGTCAATTCGACGACAGCGAGAGCGGGCACCGGCACCCTGCGGCGGAGCTCGTTCCAAGTCCGGCGGTCGAGCTGGCCGTTGGGGCGGATTCCCACCCGGCGCTGGAACTCGGCCACCGCCTTGCGCAGATTGGCGCCCGCGACGCCGTCGATCTCGCCCGGCGAGATTCCCAGCCGGTCGAGGCACACCTGGGCCGCGAGCTGAGGCGAAACCGGGATGATCGCCGCCCCGGCGGCTTTGGCCGTCGCTCCCGCGCAGCAGATCGCGAGGACGGTCGAGGCGAGAAGGCGGGGACGACCTCGGAAGAATGTGAACAGCATGGAGACTCCTCAGGAACATGTTGCCGGCGGGATCGCCGGCGGATCATCTTGTCCGGCCGCGAGCGGCGCCCGGAAGCCTCGGAAGCTAGGGCGAGGAGGCGGCAAACCAGTCCTCGGCATGCCGCAGATGGACTCGGCGCGAGCGGCCGGTCAGCTCGAGCCCCAGGGCCCGGCCTTTGAACCGCGCGAGCAGAGATCCCATCAGTCCTCCTCGATCGGCGCGCAGGCGGGCGGCCAGTCCGAGCTCGGATCCGGCGGCGCCTTCGATCGTCGATCGCCAACCGTTGGGCCGGAGCGCGAAGAGCCCGTGCGCGGCGATCCTCTTGTCTCGCAAGAAGCGAGCCGCCAGGCCGGCTCTTCTCGGCCCGGCGAACAGGATCCACACGGGCTCGGCGTCGCGCGCCTCGACCCGGCCGCGGAGCCCGAGGGACTCCTGCCCTCCCGGCTGCACGAACCCGTCGTCGATCGATCCGACGGCCCACCAGCTGCGCGCGCCCCGGTGCACGATCTCGATCGCGTCGCACCGGCCGCGGCTGCCGCCGAGGAGGAATCGGCGGGCCTTGACGTCCGGGCTCCGAACGGCGAAATCGAGCCGGCAGTCGCCCCGCCAGGGAACGTCGCGCACGCGGACGGCGAGACCTTGCGTCTGCAGGTGGATCCTGCCGGCCGCGCGGCCGGCCTGGTCGATCGAAAGGCGGCTCGAAAAGACGCCGCGGCCCGCGGTGAGAGCGAGGTTCGCGCCCGGAGGCAGAAAGGCGTTGTAGCGGGTCAGGTCGGCGGCCTCCGCCCGCGGCAGATCCGCGGTGGCCGCGAAGCCGTCGAGCCGGCCGTCGACCAGGAGATCGCGGGTCGCGAGCGTCAGCTGAACCCGCGGCGCCCGGAGATGCGGCGGTGCCGGACCCCGGTAGCCGATCGCGGCGCCCCGGATCGCGGCCTCGGCCACCGCGCGCTCGGAATCGACCCGCCAATCGAGGTCGCAGGCGCCGCGGATCCGGTAGTCGAGGAGGTCGATGACGGCCTGCCGGGTGCGGATCCGGGCCGAGCTGCCGGCGACCAGCCGGCCGCGGCGAAGGCCGACCTCCAGGCGCAGCGGCCCGTCGCCCGCCGCGAGATCGAGCCAGGGCGCGCGCGGCAGGAAGGTTTCGAGGAACGAGATCGAGGCGAGCCGGCCGGCGAGCCGCGCCCTGCCGCTGGTGAACGAGAGCGACCGCCAGCCGGAATCGCGCCCGGGCACGAGAGGATCGATCCGCGCTTCGACGACACCTTCGATCTCGCCGAGGGCGGGGAGCCCGGCGACCGAGGTGGCCGCGCGATCGAGCGCGAGCCGGCTGTCGAACAGCTCGAAGAAGCGCCCGATCGCGAGGCGAAAGCCCCCCTCGGCGCGCGCGAGGCCGCGGGTCCGGAAGCGCTCGATCCAGAGCTCGCGGACCTCCTCGATCCGGACGTCCGGAAGCGCGATCGTCCACGCCTTCTCCGCCGCCGATCGATCGGATCTCGCGGGAGGCCGCCGCGGGATGCGCCGGGCGAAGCCCGGGATCGCGGGCTGGCCCGCCGTGAGGGGCAGTCCTTCCCGCGGCAGATGCTCCACCCGGACGTCGACTCCGCGAGCCCGGACGGTCGAAAACCGGAGCGTG
>DATMZM010000413.1:0-4942 GCA_035607445.1 Thermoanaerobaculia bacterium
ATCCCACGCGCTACCGGCCGTCGTCGGAAGCCCTCCTCCGCCGCGTGCTCAAAGGCGAGGAGCTGGCCCCGATCCATCCGCTCGTCGATCTCAACAACGCGCTCTCGATCGAGCTCGCCGTGCCGAGTTGCATCATGGCGAACGGCACGATCGAGCCGCCGGTCGCCCTCCGCGCGGGAGCGCCCGGAGAAACCTTCGAATCCCTCCGCGGCCCCTTCTCCCTCGAAGGCAAGCCGCTCCTCGCAGACCCGCGCGGCCCGTTCGGCACCCCGATCACCGACAGCCTGCGCGTAAAGGTGCAACCCGAGACGGCGAAGGGCTGGTTGGTGGCCTATCTGCCGGAAGGAGTGGTGTCGATCGAGGAGTGCGAGCGGGCGGTGCGGGACCTCGCGGCGCGGGCGGGGATCGAGATCGGCCGGACGTTCGCGAGCTGACTTTTGCAGATTGCGGTTCGTGCGATCCGGTTCTTAAGCTTCGGCGGGAGGTCATGCCATGGTCCTACAAATCGAGCTGACGGAAGAGCAGCGGCTCATCTTGGAGCGGATCGCCGGAGCCCGGGGAGTCTCTTTGACCGACCTCGTTCGATCGAGCGTCGAAGATCTGGTCCGCCGAGACGATGAGCGTCGAGCCTTGAGCCTGAGCGGCCGCTTTCGCTCCGGCGAGGGCAATCTTTCCGCCGAACATGACCGCTACTTGGCGGACGCTTTCGGAGACTCGCAGTCATCTGGTTGGGGGCCGTTCTTTGCCGATGCTTCGCTCGTGGCGCCGCCGGAGTTCGAACCGGAAGACGAATAAAGCCGGGCCAAGGCTACGCCGCTTCGTTCTCGAGGATCTGCCGTTCGATCTCGTCGCGATAGGCCCGGTGATAACTCCAGGCGTTGGCGAGGTCTTCGGCTCGTAGCTGGGGGTAGGCCTGGAGCAGGTCGGCTTCGCTGCTACCGAGTTGGCGCGCGCGCACGAGCAGCCAGACCGGAATCCGCGTTCTGACGATGCAGGGCTCCCCGCCCGAGACCGCGGGGTCGGACTCGATGCCCGGGAAGGAAACGCGGAGATCGCGGACGACCCAGCGCAGCACCTCCGCTTTTTCGGCGCGCGAGAGAGCGGCGAGCTCCGCTTCGATCTGGTCGAGTCTCGACATGGCGGAAATCCTAGCACCGCCCTTCGCGATCCAAGTCCGCCATGGCGCGGTTTCTCCACGGGTCTTGCCCCCTGCTAGGATCGCCCGGCTCTCAAGCCGTTCGGCTCGGCTTTCCCACTCTCGCGAGGAGATTTCTTCATGCGCAAGTGCGCTGCTTTCGTGTTCATCGTTCTCTCGATCGGCCTCTCGCTCGCGGCTTCGCCCGCGCGTGCGGACGGCCCCCGCCTCTTGAAGCCCGAGGACGTCGCGTCGATCGCGTCGGTCCGGGATCCCCAGATCAGCCCGGACGGCAAGTGGGTCGCGTACACGATCTCGAGGATGGACTTGAAGAAGGACAAGTCGGACACCGACGTCTGGATGTCGCCGATGGATCCCAAGGCGGGCGAGCCGGTGCGGTTGACCACCGGCAAGAAGAGCGAGAACACGCCGCGGTGGAGCCCCGACGGCAAGTACCTCGCCTTCCTGGCCGAGCGCGACGGCGACGAGACGCAGGTCTACCTGCTCGACCGGCGGGGCGGCGAGGCCTGGCAGCTGACCGAGTACAAGGCGAGCGTCTCGGACCTCGCCTGGTCGCCGGACGGCAAGCGCCTGGCTCTGCTGGTCTCGGACGTCGATCCCGACAAGGCGAAGGACGACGAGAAGAAGGACGACGAGAAGACCGAGAAGCCGATCGTCATCGACCGCCGCCAGTTCAAGCGCGACGGCGAGGGGTATCTGCGCGAGATCCGCGAGCACCTCTACGTCTTCGACCTCGCGACCAAGACGAGCGTGCAGGTGACCTCCGGCAAGTATGACGACAGCGAGCCGGCCTGGTCTCCCGACGGCAAGCAGATCGCCTTCACCAGCAATCGGACCTCCGATCCGGACGCGAACCAGAACACGGACGTCTTCGTCGTCGAGGCGAAAGCCGGAGCGACCCCGCGCGCCGTGACCACCTCGCCGGGCGCGGACGCGTCGCCCGCCTGGTCTCCCGACGGCAAGCAGATCGCGTACGTCGCCGGCGGCCCGGTCTCCGACATGTGGTACGGCATCAGCTCGGCGGCGATCGTGCCGGCAGCGGGCGGCACGCCGCGCGATCTCACCCGCTCGATCGACCGCAATATTTCGTCGCCCCGCTTCTCGCCCGACGGCCAGAGCGTCTACTTCCTGCTCGAGGACGGCGGCAACCAGCATCTCGCCCGCGTGCCCGCGAAGGGCGGCGCGGTCGAGCGGGTGGTCTCAGGCGAGCGTGAGATCGATTCCTACGACCTCGGCCCGAAGGGCGAGATCGCTCTCGCCGAAGCGCAGTGGGATCATCCGAACGAGATCTCCGCGGTCGGGCCGAAGGGGAGCCTCGTCCGCCTGTCGCACGCGAACGACGAGTTCCTGAAGGGCATCCGGCTCGGCAAGCTCGAGCGCTACCAGGTGGCAAGCGCGGACGGCACCAAGATCGACGCCTTCCTGACCCGCCCGCCGGACGCGCCCGAGGGCAAGAACCTGCCGGCGATCCTGCGCATCCACGGCGGCCCGACCGCGCAGTTCACCACCGGCTTCGAGCTCGAATGGCAGATGCTCGCCGCGGGCGGCTACGCGGTCGTGGCGGCGAACCCGCGCGGCTCGACCGGCTACGGCCGCGATTTCTGCTACGCGCTCTGGGCCGACTGGGGCAACAAGGACTTCCAGGACGTGATGGCGGCGGTCGACGGCGCGATCAGCAAGGGGGTGGCGGATCCCGAGCGGCTCGGAGTCGGCGGCTGGAGCTACGGCGGCATCCTGACCGACTACGTGATCACGAAGACCACCCGCTTCAAGGCGGCGACCTCGGGCGCGAGCGAAGCGAACTACTTCGCCAACTACGGCACCGACCACTACCAGTACGAGTGGGAGACCGAGCTCGGGCTGCCCTGGCGCAACTTCGAGCTGTGGAAGCAGCTCTCGCCCTGGTTCCATGTCGACAACGTGAAGACGCCGACGCTGCTGCTCGGCGGCCAGGACGACTTCAACGTGCCGTTGCTCAACTCCGAGCAGCTCTACCAGGCGATCAAGCGTCTCGGCATCGACACCGAGCTGATCATCTATCCCGGCCAGAACCACGGCCTGCGCAAGCCGAGCTATCTGAAGGACCGCTTCGAGCGCTACCTCGCCTGGTACGACAAGTATCTGAAACCGGGGAAACTGCCGGAGGCGAAGCGCGCCGGCTGAGGTAAGAAAGACCCTATACGCTCTCGGAGCCGCGACTCTCGGGCAGCGATTCGAGGAGAGGAGGCAATCATGGCGTTGGCGGATCCGTTCGCGGCAGTTCCCAAATGGGGCATGGCTCTCTTGCTGGTCGGCGGCGTTGCCATCTTCTGCTGGGCTGGCCGGAAGATGAAACCGGAAAACGCTCCCGCGGGGCAACTTCCGCCCCCGAGTCAGGTGTCCCTGGAATTTGCCGGCACGCCGAAGGGTGTGGCGACGTTGCTGGCCGCCTGGACCGAACCGCAGAAGTCGGCCTTGCGCCGGGGCATCTCTTTCGACTTCTTGTTCATCCTCGGCTACGCGGTGCCGCTCGGGATTCTCGTCTCTCTGCTCAGCCGACATCTGGGGCGCTCGTGGCCAGTCCTGGGCGCTTGGGGAGCCGCGATCGCGTGGGCTCAGCTCGTGGCAGGGGGCTTGGACGTCATCGAAAACGTCCTCCTTCTGGCGATCCTCCGCGGATCGCTGGTGCCCGTCTGGCCTCCGCTGGCCTTCGCGGTGGCGGGGGTCAAGTTCGTTCTCGTCGGCCTTGGAATCCTGTGGATCGTCGTCTGCGCGGCGATCGCCCTTGCCCTGTTCCTGGGGTGGCACTCCGCGGCGGCATGAACAAAACCTTCCGAAGGGGTGTGATCGGCGCGCTCGTGGACGAATTCGAGCGCGCGACCGCGCAGCTCGCGGAGCTCGTCCTCGGGCTCACGGACGCCGAGCTCGAGGCCGTGCGTGATCGGGAGACGCAGGACGACGACTGCCGCTCCATCCAAACGGTCGTCAACCACGTCGTACGCGCCGGTTACGGGCATACCAATTACATCCGGCTGGCCCTCGCGATCGATGGGAGTCGGCCGGACCTCGAGCTGGGCTCGCGCGCCGAAAGCGTCGAGCAGCTCGCGGCGATGCTCTCCTATCTGGAAACGACGTTCGAAGGGCGCTGGGAGATCACAGAAAAGGAGACGGCCGCGGTCGAAATCCATGCGCGATGGGGACCGACGTTCGATCTCGAGCAGATGCTCGAGCATGCGATCGTCCACGTACTGCGGCACCGGCGGCAGATCGAGCGCTTCTTGACCGAGCCTCGCTTCGCCGCCGGTGATCGGCCGAGCCCGCCGCGCGATTTCAGCCCCGCCAATCGAAAGGAAGAGGAGCGCTCATGAAGAGGATCTCGCTCAAGTTCGTCAAGTGGGGAACGGGGCTTCTGGCGATCGGGCTTCTGACCGGCTACGGCCCGCTCGCCCACTACCTCCACGGGGGCGTCGCGATCCGATGCCCGTGGGCGCCCATCCATGCCCACGCGGCGCTCCTCGGCTGGGTCGGCCTGACGCTCTTCGGCCTCGTCTACCGGGCGCTGCCGGAGTGGGGCACGCCGGGACCGAACGCGGTCCGGCTCGCCAAGGCCCACCTCTGGATCTCGATCGCCGCGGTGCTCGGCATCTACGCCAACGGGATCTGCGGCTACCGGCTGCTCAATCGGATCTCGCCCGCCTTCTACTACAAGCCGGACCCCCACACGCTGAATCTCTGGCTCTCGATCGACGGCGGGTTCCTGACGCTCTACGCGGTCGGCTGCGCTCTCTTCATGATGGTCCTGTTCGG
>DATMZM010000103.1:0-3693 GCA_035607445.1 Thermoanaerobaculia bacterium
CGTGGCGACCAGCTCGTTGACGCCGTCGTGCAAGCCGAAGGAGTCGATCCGGAACCTGCCGCCGGCGACCTCCGCCGGGATGCCGTTGACGTCGACGGCGACCGCGCCGGCCGCCACGGTCCCCTCGATGCGCACCACCGAGGCCGGCGCCAGGACGTCCGGCTCGGGCGCGGTGAACGCGACCGCGACGCGAAAGTCGAGGACGAACCCGCTCTCGGCCACCGTGGCGTTGCCGCTCCGGTCGCGGACCTCGGCCCGCACCGCACGGGAGCCGCGAGAGAGCGCGGGCGGCGTACAGATGACCTCCGCTCCCGCGAAGGCGCAGGCCGGCGTGACGTCGAGCCCGTCCACGGTGACGCGGAGCGTCGCAGGGTCGACGCCGCTGCCGGCGTCGCTCGCGGTCAGGCGGATGCGCGGCCTCTGTTCGTTGACGACGAGCGGCGCGGGCTCGACGATCGCGAGCCGGGGCGGCTCGCGATCGAGCGCGACGGTGATCTCGGCGAGGGCGTTGGCGGCGTTGCCGGCGCGGTCGCGGACGTAGGCCTGGATGCCGTGCGCCCCTTCCGCCAGCGTTCCGGTGGTGCAGAGCGCGCTCCCTGCAGCAACCTGGCAGCCGGGGGTCAGGTCGGTGCCGTCGAGGAGGATCCGCAGGCTCGCGGGGTCGAGCCCCGAGATCGGGTCAGAGAACGAGACCTCGACCTCCTGCGGCGCCGTCTCGCCGAGCACCGCGCCCGGCGCCGGGCGGACGATCGCGAGCAGCGGCGGCGTGCCGTCGACGACGAACCCGACCTCGGCGCGGGTCTCGCGGCCGGCGAGGTCGCGGGCGACGACCGCGGCCGAATGGGGTCCTTCCGCGGGGTCCGTTTCCGGCAGGAAGCTCAGGCCTTCTGAGCTGATCTCCGCCTCCGCCGTGCGGTCGGCGCCATCGAGCGTGAAGCGCACGCTGGCGGGATCGACCCGCGTTTCGACGTCGGCCAAGGACGCCACGATCAAGGGCATCTCGGGATCGATGCCGTGCATCACCGCGGGCGAGAGGAACGCGCCGTCGGCGGGCGCCACGAAGGTCACGGTCGGCGGGGTCAGGTCGACGCCGAGGAGGAAGCTCGCGAGGGCCGTGGCGCGGTTGCCGGCGCGGTCCGTCACCTCGGCGGTGATCGTGCGGAAGCCGGGTGCCAGGTTCTTCACGGTGCACTCGGCGTTCGCGGAATCCTTCGAGCAGCCCTTGAGCGGCACGCCGTCGATCGCCACGGCGAGGGTCGCGGGATCGACGCCGGAGGCGAGGTCGGAATAGGCGAGGCGTACGGTGACAGGCGGCGCGGGCGCCGTGAAGAGGAGGTCGCCTTCGGGTGCGGTGATCGCAAGGGCCGGCGGCGTCGCGTCCGGCACGCCGTCGATCACGACGCGCAGGCGCGCCGCCTCGCCGGGACCGCCCTCGCGCGCCGCGTACTCGACCCTCCCCTTCTGCGTTTCGTCCGCCTTCTTGAGCAGCCAGCCGTAGCCCGGAGCCCCGGCGAGCAGGTCCTTGACGTCGCCGGTGACGTCGAAGCTGACCCAGGTCCCCGTCGCTTTCGCCGGATGCGCCAGGACGGAGGTCGCCAGGGGCGCGAAGCTGCCGCCGTTCCAGGGTGCGGCGCAATCCGGCCGGTCATTGCCGGGATCGGCGTCGACGGCGCAATTCCAGGTCGCCGCCGGCTCGGTCCAGTCGGCGGTCAGGCGGTGAACGGCGACGACCTGGCCGGCCGGCTCGGTCGATCCGGAGACGCTCTTGACGAACAGCTCGAGCCGCGCCGAACGCAGGCGGCCGGTGGCCAGCCGGGCGGCGAGCGTGGCGGGATCGAAGCGGACGAGGGTGCGTTGCTTCGCCTCGGCCCCGAGCGTCTTGTCGCCGCCATGGTTCTGGTCCGGGTTCTCCCGGTAGAGGGTGGCGTCGGCGGTCGCGGGCAGAAGATAGGTCTCGGCGGCGCGCCCCGGGAACGCGGCGAGAAGGCCGAGCGCGAGGAGGGCGAGAGGGGCGAGCGGGACGCGACGGAGTCGAGCGGGCAGCATGAGAACCTCCGGGCACACCTCGAACAGGGCCCGGACTCGACCGGGCGATGGGCAGTTTCTGAACGATCGATGGAAGGCTCGCGAAGCACGGCGGCGCCGGGTTTCTCCTCCGGGTGCCGCGGGCTCAGCGGGATCTCTCCCCCACTACGGCGAACCCCGAAACTTGGATGACCGCGAGCCGTCGGACCCGCTCACGGTCTCACCGGCCCCCGGATGGGGTGCCCCGGTCACCGCCCCGAGAACCTCGGCGGTCTCCGCGCGTAGGAATGCGATGGCCGGATGTCCTGCGTCCCGGAAAGCGAGAGTGCCCTCATGCCTACGACCTCGAAGTGGATCGCAAGAATCGCAGTCGCCTCGGCACTCGTCGTGGCCGCGGCGGCGAGCCCGATGCTGGCCGAGGCCCCGGGGGCGGCCAAATCCGCGACGAAGGAGGCCGCCGCCGATGCGGCCAAGCCGGCGGGGCCTGCCGAGCGGCTCGAGGAGACGAGCCATACGCTGCGGCTCGGTGGCGCGACGATCGCCTACCGCGCGCTCGCGGGCGAGATGGTGATCCGCGATCGGGAGGAGAAGCCGACGGCGAAGATCTTCTACGTCGCTTACCTCGCGAAGTCGGATGCCGGCGCGGCCCACCGCCCGTTGACCTTCGTCTTCAACGGCGGTCCGGGGGCGTCCGCGGTCTGGCTCCATCTCGGCGCTTTCGGCCCCAAGCGGTTGCGGCTCGCCGAGGACGGCAGTCCGGTCGGACCGCCCTTCGGCCTCACCGACAACCCGGCGACTCTCCTCGACCTGACCGACCTGGTCTTCGTCGATCCGGTGTCGACCGGCTACAGCCGGACGGTCGAAGGGCAGAAGGCGGATCCGTTCCTCGAGGTGCACGGCGACGTCGAGTCGATGGGCGAATTCATCCGTTTGTTCGCGACCCGCCAGAACCGCTGGGGATCGCCGATCTTCCTGGCCGGGGAGAGCTACGGCACGATCCGGGCGGCCGGTCTCGTCGACTACCTGGCGCGGCGCTTCAGCCTCTATTGCAACGGCGTCGTCCTCCTCTCGGAAGCGCTCAACGAGGCGACGTTTCAAAATCAGCCGGGCAACGACCTGCCCTATCTGGTCGGGCTGCCGTCCCTCGCCGCCGTCGCCTGGTACCACAAGAAGCTCGAGCCGGGGCTAGAGAGCCTCACCCTCGACCAGGTGATCGCCCAGGCGAGCGACTTCGCCCTCGGCCCTTACGCCGACGCCCTCTTGCGCGGTGCCGCGCTGCCCGACGCCAAGCGGCGGGAGGTCGTCTCTCAGCTGGCGCGTTTCACCAGCCTCTCGAGCGACGAGATCGAGCGCCGGGACCTGCGGATCGACTCCCAGAGCTTCACCCAGCTGTTGTTGCAGCCGGAGCGCCGGCAGATTGGGCTCCTCGACGGGCGCTTCTCGGGCTTTCTCAACGCGCCTCCGGCCGAGACCTTCGGACCGCAGTACCTCTATCCGGTCTTCGATCCGTTCTACGCCCAGGTGGCCGGGGCCTTCGCCGCCGGCTTCCAGCAGCTGCTGCGCGACGATCTCGGCTTCACCGCCGACGAGCGCTACGAGACCCTCGCCCTGCCCGTCGCCGGGGCGTGGGACTACAGCCGGGTCACCAACCGCTACCTCTACGCCGCC
>DATMZM010000102.1:0-3630 GCA_035607445.1 Thermoanaerobaculia bacterium
AGGCGCGAAGCCCGGCTCGCGGGATAGGACCCGGCGATGATCCCGACGCCGGCGCCGATCGAGATCGCCAGCGCCACCGACCACGGGGCGACGTACGCCGGGAGCGGAGAGACCGCGGCGATGACCTGCGCCAGTGCGGCGCCGAGGACGACGCCGAGGGCCGCTCCGACCATGCTCAGGGTCGTGGACTCGACGAGGAACTGGGCGAGAATGTCCTTCCGCCGGGCGCCGAGCGCCTTGCGGATGCCGATTTCATACGTCCGTTCGGCGACCGCGACGAGCATGATGTTCATGATCACGATGCCGCCGACGCCGAGCGACACCGAGGCGATCAGCACCGAGAGGATGAACGCCGCGGCGGAGATGTTCTTCCACAGCGTCTGGAGCGCGTCCGCGGTGACGATGCCGAACGGATCGTCGCCGCGGAAGTCGGTGTGGCGGAGCGCCCGGAGCACCGCCCGCGTCTCGTCGACCGAAGCGTCGAGCCCCGCGACTCCGTTCGAAGCCTGAATGAAGATGTCGATCGTGTCGCGCGCGCCGAACATCTGCCGGTAGGCGTCGATCGGCACGTAGACGTAGTTGTCGCGGCTCGAGCCGAGCACGCGCCCCTGCTGGGTGACGAGGCCGATGACCCGGAACGGCACGCCGCCGATCGCGATCGTGCGCCCGATCGGATCGAGGTGCGGGAACAGCTCGTCCTTGACGTCCCAGCCGATCACCGCCACGGCCTTCGCCGCCCGCGCCTCGCTGTCGAGGAAGAACCGCCCCTCCGCGAGGTCGAGCCGCAGCAGCTCCGAGTAGTTGGCCGTCGAGCCGTCGATCCGCGCGCCGCCGAGGCGCTTGTCGCCGAACGTCACCGGCGAGCGGGTCTCGACAGCGCCGCCCACCCGTTCGGCCTTGCGGAGCGTCGAGGCGAGCCGGTCGAGGTCGTCCTGGTCGAGGTCGCGGCGCTTGAGCGCCTCGATGAACGCCTCGTGGCTCGTGATGATGCCGAACTTCGAGACCACGTAGACGTCGGGCGCGAGGCCGAACAGCTTGTCGCGCACGAAGGCGTTGAGCCCCGAGATCACCGACACGACGCCCACGAGCGTCGCGACGCCGATGACGATCCCGAGGAGCGTCAAAAAGCTCCGCAGCTTGTTGCGCCGCATCGCGGCGAACGACTCGGTGAACAGCTCGGTCAGGTCCATCTCGCTCTACTTGCTCCCGCCGTCCTCGGCGCGCCCTTCGCCCTTCTTCTTCGGCTCCTCGATCTTGACCGCCCCGCCCGGCTCGATCTCGCGCAGCGCCTTGAACGGCCCGGTGATCAGCGTCTCGCCGCCCTTCAAACCCGACAGGACCTCGATCGCCAGCTCGCCGATCATGCCGGTCTTGATCGGCACGAAGCGCGCCTTGCCCGCCTCCATCAGGTAGACCCCCTCCTGGTCGCGCGGGGCGTTCGGATCGACCTTCTGGCCCGGCTTTTTCTCGATGTCGCGCACGACGAGAGCCTGGAGCGGCACGACGAGCGCGTTGGCGCGGAACCCGGTCAGGATGTCCGCGCGCGCGGAGAGGCCCGGCTTGACGTCGGCCGGCGGCTCGTCGAGGCGGACCTTGACCTTGAACTTGATCGCCTGGCTCGCGCCGAGGAGCGGGCTCGACCCGACCTCGGTCACCGTGCTCTTGAACGTCTTGTTCGGATAGGCGTCCAAACGGACCTTCGCCTCCTGGCCGAGCTTGACCGTCGGGATCGACGTCTCGTCGACCTCGAGCTCGGCCTCGACGACCGACATGTCGGAGATCTGGAGCAGCACGGTGCCCGGGCTGTTCTGGATCCCGATCACCGCCACCTCCCCCTCCTCCACCCGCTTCGCGGTGACGATGCCGTCCATCGGCGAGCGGATCGTCGTCTTGGCGAGCAGGTCGCGCGAGCCCTCGAGCGAGGCGCGGGCCTCGGCGACCCGCCGTTCCGCCGCGTCGACCGTCGCGGACGCGGTCGCCACGGCGGTGCGGGCCCGCTCGAAGTCGGCGGCCGGCACGATGCCGGCCTGGAAGTTGCCCTGCGTGCGCTTGAAGTCGGCCTGCATCTGGGCCAAGTTGGCCCGCGCCGACTCGACCTCGTGGCGCAGCGCGCCGATCGACGCCTCGCTCCCGTGCACCTGGGCGCGGGTCGAGGCCGGGTCGATCTGGAGCAGGAGCTGCCCCTTCTTGACCCGATCCCCCTCGGCCACCGAGATGTTCGTGATCTGCCCGGCGACGGTCGCCGAGATGTCGACCTTCTTCTGCGCCTGGATCTTGCCGTTCGCGCTCACCTTCGCCTGCAGGTCCTCGCGGCCGACCTTCGCCACCTGGACCTCCGTCGGCTTCGGACCGCGCTTGGAGATCGCAATGCCAGCAATCACCGCCACGACCACCGCGATGACGAGAAACCAGAGGAGCTTCTTCTTCACCACACCCTCCGCGGACGAGCCATCAGTTCCATGAGCGCCCCCGGGACACCCCGCGGCGCTCGGGGATTGTACGCGGGGGTGGGGTCAAAGTTACGAAAAGCTGGTGGGCGGGATGGGGCCAGGGGGAAGGACGGGCCCGGATTGCGGCCATCGCGGCTGGATACGGTGATCGCGGGCGAATCGCGGCAATCACGGGCGAGATTGGCGCAATCATGAGCAATCGCGGCTTGGAGGCCAACGGCGCGCCAGCCTGGGGCTATCACGGAACCGACCCAACCTAAAGAGGGCTGAAGGCGCCGGCCCAATTCTTCCAGTGTTACGCTCTGCGCTGTTTCCTAAGAACCCGATGAGCTCCGACATCGAAGGCCTCCGCTCGGCAATGGGAACGCGGAGAGGGATCGAGAGCTTACGAGGCGGTCCCCGCCAGCGGCCAGCGGCCGACGGTCAGGAGGCCGCTCGCCAGAAGAAGCTCCATATCCCCGTCGCGGGCAAGCAGGGAACAGCCATGCTCGTCGGCAAGCACCGCGATCAGGCAATCGATCGTCGAGCGAATGGTCTTTCCGCGTTGCCGGAGAGCACGGTAGAGACCGGCGGCCTGCAAATAGAAGTCAATCCCGGGAGGCTCCAAGTAGGTGAGATCACGGAAGAGAGCGGTGAGGCGCGCCAGTCCCTTGTCTCTGCGCAGGCCTTGGAAGACCTCCGCGACCACGACGCCGCAAGTGCAGATCTCGTGATCGCTCGGGATGAGAGCCGCCAGCGCCTCCCGCTCGGCCGAGGGATACCCGTTCAAGAAGTCCACCCAGACCGAGGTATCGACCAGAACCCTCAAGCCTCAGGGCTCCGGCCTCGCAATTGATCCAAGTCCCCCTCCCAGTGCATCTTGCCCTCGAATTCCAGAAATCCCTGGAGGCGCCGGTGCCGGGCGTATTCTCGGAGCGCTTCGTTGATGACGTCCGTCTTCGTCTTCCCGGGGGCTGTCTTCAAAGCGCTCGCGAGCGCCTCGTCGTCGAGGTTGAGAGTGGTCCTCATGGTTGCACCTCCATGCAGATGATAGGAAGGAATGATCTGCATCGCAAATTCCTGGGCGTTGCCCCGGGCTGGTCGATCCCGGAGATGCCGGCCGCCGCTGCGCTCAGCGTTGGACTTCGTTCGGCGAGAAGCGGCCGACGTGGACGTCGGCGCTCCCAGGAAAAGCTCCTGC
>DATMZM010000100.1:0-2025 GCA_035607445.1 Thermoanaerobaculia bacterium
GCTCGAGCGACGTTGCGGTCGAGGACCGTGACGATCAGGTCGTGACGTTGAGCCGGCAAGGGTCGGATCTCGAAGAGAGGACGCGGATTCCACCGGCGGACGGTCCCACGACGCCCTCGAGGTCGATTCCAATCCCGGCAGGGGATAGGCTTTCACCGGACTTCCGAGCGAGGAGCGGAGAATGATCGAGGCCAGGCGCAAGGGGTTCTTCTCAAAGGACTACGTCATCGAGGCGGACGGCCTCGAGCCGCTCGTTCTCGCCGTCGAGCGCTGGCGCGAGGCGGCGATCTTCGAGATCGACGGCGTCGTCTACTCGTTCCGCCGGGAAAACCTCATCGGCGGCACCTACCTCCTCGAGCGCCTCGGCGAAGTCCTCCTCCGCGCCGAGAAGCCGAGCTTCTTCCATAGCTCCTTCGATCTCGAGATCGATCACCAGTGGGTCCGGCTCCGGAGGGGTTCGCTCTTCGGCCTCTCTTTCCGCGTGACCGCCGCCGACCAGGAGATCGGCCGCGTCGACCGCAACTTCTTCTCGAGCCGCATCCGGGCCGACCTGCCCGAAGACTGGCCCCTCCCCACTCGCGTCTTCGTCCTCTGGCTCGCGCTCCTGAGCTTCCGACGGCAGAGGCGCGAGGCGGGGGTGTCGGCTGCCGAGGTGGCCCTGCCCAAGGGCTGAAGGTCCGGGCCATTTTCGCGGAGTCTCGGGAACTTTCACGAGGACGAACCTGGAGAAGACCATGCGCAAGCTCATCGTTGCCCGGCCTTCACCCTGGCGGACTCCACCAGAACGCCCAGCGGTGTGCTGATCACCCGCTACGTGCGCAGCGGCGAGGTGCGCACCGGGACGTTCGAAGAAGTCGAGTAGACTTTTCTGAATAGTCGCCAAATCCCCAAGGGGAAACCGGAATTACGAGGCGATTGCCGGATGTCCGTTCAGCTCGTCCCTGCACAGCGGGGACGGCGTGGACACGAGGGGGACCATTGGCTCACAACGGGGACGACGGATAAACGACCGAGACGGCGTGTGCACAACGGGGACGATACGCAACCAACGGGGACGACGTGAACACGCCGGGGACGACGTAAAAACAAGGGGGACGGCGCGAACACAAGGGGGACCGTGCTCGCACAACGGGGACGGTGGCGCTTTCCAGTGAGAGGCCCCCCCTACAGCTTCCCCACCTCCGCCTGCAACCGCCCGATCCTCCCCTGAAGCCGCTCCAGCACCTCCCGCGTCTCCCCCAGATGCCCGCGCTCGGCGCGGACGAAGCGGGAGTAGGGGCCGATGGCTTCGTCGATGTTGTGGAGGCTTCGGTCGATCTCTCGATCGAACTGGCTGGTGATGCCGGTCATCAGCTGCTCGCGGAGGGTCTCGATGCGGGCGCGCAGGTCGCGCTTCGCCTTTTCGCGGCGGCTCGGGAGGATGAAGAAACCGAGGGCGGCGACGGTTCCGGCGGCGAGGATTCCGGTCGCGTCCGCGGCGGCGGTCGCGGCGACGTGGACGAGGAGGGCTCCGAGGCCGATCGCTCCGGCTTCGACGAGCGCCGTGTTCTTGACCGCGCCTTGGACCGACTCGGCCAGCCGTTCCGCTTCCGCCGCGTGATCGAAGCTCTCGACCGAGCGCCGGGCGGCGCGGCCGACGCTTTCGAGCAGGCGGTTCCTGTCGATGTCGAAGGTGCCGATGGTTCCCACGGGGCCGAGACTTGCGGCTCCCTCGGCGTTGTTCTCGTCCGCGCGATGGGCCTGGCGCTTCGCGAGGATCTCGAGGATCGACTGCCACTGGCGGAGGTCGGAGGAGACCATCCAATCGATCACCTCGTGGACGCGGCGATCGATCGCTTGGGGCACGTCGGCCACCACCTCGCGCGCGAAGTCGGTGCGGGTCCTCTCCTTGTTGAGCAGATCGAAGACGCGGCCGATGCGCAGGCGATCGTCGAAGAAGGCGACGCCGCGGTTTTCGAGCTCGTGGAGCACCTTGTCGACGTCGGCCAAGCGGAAGCGGAACTCGCGCCCCATGTCCTCCTTGTA
>DATMZM010000081.1:0-6034 GCA_035607445.1 Thermoanaerobaculia bacterium
TGCATCTGGAGCAGCTGGCGCTGGACGTCCGAGATCTGCGCCTGGATCCCTTCGATGTCCTGGGGCGTCACGCACCCGGCGGCGGCGAGCGCCACCGGGAGGACGAGGGCGAGGCGGAGGGCCGAACGGGGGCTCATCAGCCGCTGACGCGTCCGGTGACGACCATGTGGCCGCGGCGGTTCTGCGACCAGCAGCTCTCCTCGCTCTCGGTGCAGACCGGCCGCTCCTCGCCGTAGGAGAGCGTGCGCAGGCGCGCGTCCGCGACGCCGAGCGAGGCGAGGTAGTCCTTGACCGCGTTGGCGCGGCGCTCGCCGAGCGCCAGGTTGAACTCGTTCGTGCCGCGCTCGTCGGCGTGGCCTTCGATCAGGAGCTGAAGCTGCGGCGCGCCCTTGAGCAGGTCGGCGTTGCGCGAGAGGCGGTCGCGGGATTCGTCGGACAGCGCGCTCTCGTCGTAATCGAAGTAGACGTTCTCCGCGAAGCCGCGGCGGCGCAGCTCCTGGTTGACGACCTGGAGGTCCTGCGACAGGAGCGGGTCTTCGGTCTTGTCGTCCATCGCGGGCGGCGGCGGCTCGGTGACGTCCTGGGCGGGCGGCGGGGGAGCCGCCGGCTGGACGGTGGTGGTCTGGACGTTCAAATCCTCGGCGGGCGTGGCGGGCTTCTTCTTCGGACACCCGGAAAGGGCCACGACGGCGAGGAGGAGGAAAAGGCCAATGAGCGGCTTGCGATTCATGAGATCTCTCCTGGAAATCAAGACAATCAGCGGATCGACGATCCGGCCCGGTGTTCCGGCAATGTAGCAGAGCCCCCTCCGCCACCGCAACGGAGAGGCGACCTGGGAGGGCTCCGTTTGCCTCCTCGCTCCTTCGGGCGCCTCGCGGCGCAGCCGGTCGCTGCGGGACAAACGGAGCCCTCCCGGCGGGACCGGTGGACGGTCATCGCGGGCGCGACCAGTCGGCCATGTCGTTGCTCCCCACGGTGGTCACCTGGCGTACGTTGGCGCCGTCCGCGGCGTCTAGGACGTAGATCTGCTTGGTGCCGCTGCGGCGCGAGGTGAAGGCGATCTTGCGGCCGTCGGGCGAGAAGACCGGCGACTCGTTCTCGCCGGGTCCCCCGGTCAGCACGCGGGTCTGGAGCGTCACCACGTTGGTGACCGCGATCTGGAAGCGGCCGTCGCGGCGGCTCGCGTAGGCGACCTCCCCGCCGTCGGGGCTCCAGGCCGCGCCGTCCGAATAGGTGCCGTCGAAGCTCAGCCGCCGCGGGTTCGAGCCCTCCTCGTCCATGACGTAGACCTGGGGGTTGCCGGCGCGGCTCGAGGTGAACGCGATCACGCCGCCCTTCGGGCTCCAGGCCGGGCTCGCGTCGATCGCCGCGGACTGGGTGAGCCGGCGCAGGTTGCCGCCCGAACGATCGGAGGTGAAGATCTCGATGTTGCCTGAGACGGAGCGGGCGAAGACGATCCGCTGGCCGTCCGGGGAGAAGCTCGGCGAGATGTTGAGCGAGCCCGAGGTGACCATCGGGCGCTTCTTGCCCGAGGCGATCTCGGCGAAGAAGATGCCGGGCGGGCCGTTGACGAACGAGGTGTAGGCGACGCCGTCGCCCGCCGGGTCCCAGGCCGGCGACATCGAGGTCGAGCGGTGGCCGGTCACCTGCCGCGGGTTGCCGCCGTCGTAGTCCATCAGCCAGATCTCCTTGCTCTTGCCGCGCTCGGAGACGTAGGCGATCTCCGACAGCGCGAAGCCCGCGCCGCCGGTCAGGTAGCGGATCACCTCGTCGGCGAAGGTGTGGCCGATCCGGCGCGCGGTCGTGAAGCTGCCGCGATAGCGCTTGGCGAGGATCGACTGGCCGCTTTTCAGATCGTAGAGCCGCCCCTCGAAGACGATCTTGCCCTCCTCCTCGCGCAGGTCGCCCGCGAGCAGCACGTCGTTGCCGGCCGAGCGGTAGACGTCGCGGTCGGTCGAGATGTCGCCCGCGAGGGTGAGCCCGGCGAGCTGCTCGGGGCCCTGGATCTCGAAGTAGCCCGAGTAGTCGAGGTCGCGGCGGACCGTCCCTTCGACCTCCGCGGCGGCGGCCGAGCCGGGCGAGCCGAAGCCCGCCGCCCTGTATTTCGGGATCGCGAGTCGGATCTTGAGCCGCTGGTTGCGCTGGAGCTCGAGGGTGACCTGGTCGGGCGCGCCCGGAGGCACGGCGGGCTGCGCCGCGTCCGGAGGAAGCGAGGGGGGAGGAGGGGCGGGGGCCTGGGAGCGGACCTGGGACGGCAGGACGGTCAGGAGCAGCGCGCCCAAGAGGGAGACGAAAACGAGCGGAGCGGGTCGCGGTTTCCTCATGGCACCTCTTCGATTCCGGCGGGCTCGGAGATCAGCGGGTCGATCACGGGCGGTCAGTGGACGATGAGATTGACGCCGAGCGAGGGATGCGGATAGCTCGCCGGCA
The DNA here is from genome assembly GCA_035607445.1 of Thermoanaerobaculia bacterium. GTDB lineage: Bacteria > Acidobacteriota > Thermoanaerobaculia > Multivoradales > UBA5704 > DASYKS01. Next base: position 2,431 of record DATMZM010000081.1, read on the forward strand.
GGGGAGGGAACGGGGCGGCGTTCTGGACCGCGCGCAGGGCGGCGAGATCGAAGGCGTTGATGCCCGAGCTCTCGCGCATCTCGAGCTGGTCGATCGTACCGCCCTTGGCGATCCGGAAGTGGACGATGGCGCGGATGCGGTCTCCCACCGGCGGCCGGACCCAGTTCGCGTCGATCCGCTCGAGCAGCCGGTCGATGTAGTAGCCGTAGGTGAAATCCGGGTTGTCGAGCCCGGCGATCTCGGAGCCGAGCGCCGCCGTGCCGGTGGGCGACGCGATCGGCGAGCCGCGGCGGCCGGCCTCCTGACCCTTGCCGATCTCGGCGCCGGGCGTCGGCGGCGCGGGAGTCGGTTTCGGCGGGCCGGCGGGCGGTTTTGCGGCCGGAGCCGGTTTGACGGGGGCCGGCGGGGTGGCGGGTTTCGGCGGATCGTCCCATCCCTTCGGGCGCGGCAGGACGCCGGTCGAGGTCGGCGGCACGGCCTTGGGGGTCGGCTGGGGCGGGGGGGTGGGCGCGGGCGGTTCCGGAGCGGGCGGCTCGGGTGCCGGAGCCTCGGGCTCGGGAGCGGGAGGCTCGGGCTGCGGCTCGGGCGGGGTCTCGACGCGCTTTTTCGGGCGCTCGACGCCCAGCGCCTGGGCCGGGATGATCTGCGCGGCGACGTATTCGAGCGGCTCCTTCGCCGGGCGCAGCCGGGCGAGCCCGAAGCTCACCGCCACGATCCCGCCGTGCAGCAGTGCGGCGCCCGCGAGTGCCAAAAGCTCCATGCGGCGAGACCGCGCGGCGCGCGCTCCGCGCTGGGCGAGAACCCGGTCGACGGCGTCCATGGTCTCGGTCATAGGGCTCAACGCGAGCGCCTCGCCTCCCGGCCCGGCAGCGGCTGCTCGGTGACCAGCCCGACGTTCTGGATGCCGCCCCGGTAGAGCAGGTCGAGCACCTCCATGATCTGTCCGTACGGCACGTCGCGGTCGCCCTTCAAAAACACCGACGAGTCGCCCTTGGCGGCGATCTCGGCCTCGAGCGCGCCGACCAGGGCCTCCTTGGTGACGGGAGTCGAGCGGACGTAGAGCAGGCCGTCGCGCCGGATCGAGAGGACGAGGGGGTCCTCGACCTTGAGCGGCAGGTTCTTCGCGTTCGCGCGCGGCAGGTTGACCTCGATCCCCTGGTGGAGCATCGGCACCGCGACCATGAAGATGATCAGGAGAACGAGCATCACGTCGACGAGCGGCGTGACGTTGATGTCGGCGAGCGGCCCCTCCTCTTCGTCGCCACCGAGCTGGAAAGCCATGCCGGTCTCCGCCTGACGTTCAAGTGAAATTGCGTTCGGCGAGGTTGAGCAGCTCGAGGCTGAAATCCTCGAGCCGCGTGCGCAGGCGGCGCACCCTGCCGAGAACGTAGTTGTAGCCCAGGAGGGCCGGGATCGCCGCGGCGAGCCCGGCGGCGGTGTTGATCAGCGCCTCGGCGATGCCGGGCGCCACCGCCACGATCGAGGTCGATCCGGTCGCGCCGATGTCGCTGAAGGCCACCATGATCCCCCACACCGTGCCGAACAGGCCGATGAACGGCGTCGCCCCGGCGGTCGTCGCGAGGAACGGCGTCCAGCGCGCGAGGCCCTGGACCTCCTGGCTCGCCGCCCGCTTCAAGCTCCGCTCGAGCGAGGCGAGCGAGGTGATCTTGTAGGTCCGCCGCTCGGCTCCGCCCTCCGGGTGCGCCGCCTTGATCTGGGCGTCGATCTCGGCGTAGCCCGCCTGGAAGACGCCGACGAGGGGCGAAGCCTGCAAATGGCTCGCCGCGGCGCTCACCTCGCTGAACTTTTGACTCCGATGGAAGGCTTCGAGAAACTCCCGGCTGTGCCGATCGGCGCGGTTGAGCTGCGCGATCTTGCCGAGGAGCACCGCCCAGGAGATCAGCGAGAAGCCGAAGAGGATCGCGAGGACGAGCTTCGCGACCGGTCCCGCCTGGGCGAAGAAATCGAACAGGCCGGGGCTCGCGCCCGGGGTCTGCGCCTGCAGGAAAGCGAGGATCATCGCGGGGGGCTGGGCTCTTGGCGGTCGGTCGGGAAGGTCATGGAGGCGGTCTCGATCGGGCCTGGCGCGCGCGGATTCGGCGATTCCGGGCGACGGGGCAACGTAACATGCGCCGGTTCGGCCTGTCCACGCGCAGGCAAGGAACGTGCCGGGGCCTTCCGCCCGCGTGGTAGGCTCCGCCCGCCGCTCGACGGCTCGCCCCGCGGGAGGCCGATGCGGCGCGGAGGAGGTCCGATCCACCCATGCCGAGAGTCCTGATCACGGGCGCTGCCGGCGCCCTGGGGCGCAGCGTCGTCGCGCGCTTTTTGAGCGCGGGGGAGCGCGTGCTCGCCCTCGACCACGACGAGGCCGCCCTGACGTCGCTCGCCGCTCTCGCCCCCTCGGACGCCCTCGCGCTGCGGCGCGTCGATCTGGCCGCGAGCGAAGAGGTCGCGCGCCTGTTCGACGAGGTCGAGGCGGCGTCGGGGACCCCGGCCACGATCGTCCACCTGGTCGGAGGCTTCCGCTGGTCCCGCTTCGCCGACCTCTCGGACCGCGACTGGAGCTACCTCGTGACGCTCAACCTCGAAACCACCTTCCGCGTCTTCCGCGAGGCGGCGCGCCGCTTCGAGAAGGCGAAGGGCGGCTCGCTCGTCGCGGTCTCGGCGCCCGCGGCGCTCGAAGGGGCGGCGGGGGTGGGAGCCTACGCCGGCTGCAAGGCCGCGGTGCTCCGCATGGTCGAATCGCTCGCCCGCGAGCTGGCGCCCTCGGGAGCCCGTGCGAACGCGGTCCTTCCCGGGACCATGGACACGCCGGGCAACCGCGCCGCAATGCCCGACGCCGACCCCGCCACCTGGGCGAAGACCGAGGACGTCGCCGAGGCGATCTGGTACCTGACGACGCCCGCGGCGCGAGCGATCAACGGCGCCGCGGTCCGCGTGCCGGGACCGGCGCTCTAAAGAGGACGCCGATGCTCGACGCGCGACTCTATTGGGACTCGGCGGCGGCAGGCTCTCCGCTCGAAGGCGGCGCGGAGGCCGGGATCGAGGCGATCGACGTCGCGGGGATGCCCGAGGCCGAACGCGCGCTCTCGAAGCTCGGGCTCGGCCGCGCGGACCTGCCGGCGCTCGCCCTGTGCGACGAGCGGGGGAAGATCCGCGTCCTCGGCCTGCGCCTCCACGCCGAGGAGATCCGGACCCTCGCCGCGGGCCACGGGGTGCGAGCCGCGGAAGTGACGATGTACGCCACCTCCTGGTGCGGCGATTGCCGCAACGCGCTCCGCGTGCTGCGCGAAGCGGCGGTGCCCTGCCGCGAGATCGACATCGACGTGGATTCCGCCGCCGAGGCGGTGATCTTCGCCCACAGCGGCGGCCGGAGGGTCGTGCCGACGCTCTCGTTCGACGGCAGGATCTGGGCGTTCAACCCCTCGCCGCCGCTCCTGCACCGGCTGATCGAGGGCTCGGGCATCGGCGGCTAGAGGAGGATTCGAGATGAGAGAGTCGAGAGGAGACGCTTTGCGATGAGAGTCGCCGTGTGCATCAAACAGGTGCCCGACGTCGAGGCGCGGCTGCGCCTGGCCAAGGACGGCCGCTGGATCGACGAGGA
>DATMZM010000075.1:0-7651 GCA_035607445.1 Thermoanaerobaculia bacterium
TGCATCTCGGCAGGACAGACGAGGCGGCGGAGCTTCTCCCCGAGGTTCGCGCTCGGGCGGCGGAACTGGGGCCGCTGAATAGGCTCCGCGTGCGCTGGTTGGAAGGCCGTCTCTTCGCCGCTCAGGGTCTGCCGAGCGAGGCGCTCGAGCGGCTCTCCGAGGTGCAGCGGCAGCTCGCCGGATTCAAGCTCCCGTGCGACGCCGCGATCGTCGCCCTCGAGATGGCGATCCTGCACCTCGAAGCGGGCCGCACCCGGGAGGTCCGCGTGCTCGCTGAGGAGGTCGTTCCGGTCTTTGAAGTCGAGGCCATCGAGCGCGAAAGGCTCGGGGCCGTTCGCCTATTCGTCGAAGCCGCGAGAAAAGAGGCGGCCACGGTTGCCATGGCCTTCAATGCGCTCGAGGAGTTGAGGAAGGGACGAGGCTGACGATCAAGGCGGCCAATCCCCTTGCCGCCGAGCTTCGAGAGTCCATTCCTTCGAAGCGCAAGCCGCCTATCGCTTCCCCACTTTCTTCCCGTCGCAGCGGCTGTGCGGAGCTGTGGAAATCCCGGGAGGCGGGCGGGTTGGGATTTCCAACGGCGGCGGCCATCGAAATCTCCCGGCACGAGAAATCCATGTACCACCAGTGTACCAAGAGGCCGTTCGGAGTCCGGTCGAGGACTCCCGAGAAGCGACCTAAGCTATTGATGTTGTTGGGTTTGTTTTGGAGGCGACGAGCGGACTCGAACCGCTGAATAAGGGTTTTGCAGACCCTCGCCTTACCACTTGGCTACGTCGCCTTGAAGGACCGCGAAGGCCGCGGGCGCGGCCTTGGTGCTTCCGAAGAGGAGGAAATGGAGCGGGAAACGGGACTTGAACCCGCGACCCCAACCTTGGCAAGGTTGTGCTCTACCACTGAGCTATTCCCGCCCGCCCAAACAGCCGGCAAAGGATAGTGAGAGCCCTCCCGCCTGTCAAGCCGAGGGCGACGCCTCAGGCGGCCGCAAAGGCGTTGCGGATCAAGGTATAACGCCAGCCGCCTCCAGGCTCGCCGTCGAGGCCGAGGACGTCGAAGCGGCAGGGGCCGTCCCAGCGGCTCATGGCGAGGTAGAGGGAGGCCGCGCGGGCGATCCGCCGCTGCTTGGACGGCGGGACCGCGGCGATCGCCGGGCCGTAGCTGTCGGTCGCGCGCGCCTTGATCTCGACGAAGGCGAGGGTTTCGCCCTCCTGGGCGACCAGGTCGATCTCGCCCGCGTGGTTGCGGACGTTGCGCTCGACGACAGCGAAGCCTTGAGCCTCGAGCCAGCGGACCGCCTCGTCCTCGCCCACCGCCCCCCGGCCGCGGGCGTGGGGCGCCCGGGCGAAGTCGGGAGAGCCGCTCACTTGCGCTTCCAGCGCGTGCCGTGCGGCGTGTCTTCGAGGACGATGCCGCGCGCGGAGAGCTCGCCGCGGAGGCGGTCGGCCTCCGCGAAGTCGCGGCGGGCGCGCGCGGCGTCGCGGGCGCGCACGAGACCGTCGATCTCCGCCTCGTCGCCCGCTTCCGCCTCGCGCCAGGCGTCGGCGTCGAGCACGCCGAGCACCCGATCGACGGCGGCGAGCGCTCCGAAGGCCCGCTCCCGGTCTCCGGGGCCGATCTTCCCCTCGTCGATCGCGACGTTGATCTCGCGCACGAAGCCGAAGAGCGCGGCGAGCGCCTCGGAGGTGTTCAGGTCGTCGGCGAGAGCCTCGCCGAAGCCCGTCCGAAGCTTCTCGGCCGCCGCCGCCACCTCCGGGCGCTCAGGTCCGCCTTCCGCCGCGTGCTCGAGGCGGAAGCGCATGTCGTCGAGCCGTCTCAAGGCCGCTCCCGCCGCGTCGAGCGACTCGAAGGTGAAGTTGAGCTTCTGCCGGTAGTGGACGGAGAGGAACAGGTAGCGGACCGCGCGCGCCGAGCAACCGCGAGCGAGCAGATCGGGCAGCGTGAACTGGTTGCCGAGCGATTTCGACATCTTCTGGCCGTCGACGATCAGGTGCTCGGAGTGGAGCCAGACCTGGACGAACCTCTTTCCGGTCGCCGATTCGCTCTGGGCGATCTCGTTCTCGTGGTGCGGGAAGACGTTGTCGACCCCGCCGCAGTGGATGTCGAAGCTCTCGCCGAGGTGCTTCATGCTCATCGCCGAGCACTCGATGTGCCAGCCGGGGCGGCCCGGACCCCAGGGCGAATCCCACGACGGCTCGCCCGGCTTGATCGCCTTCCAGAGCACGAAATCGCGCACGTCCTCCTTGTCGTATTCGTCGTCGGCCACCCTCTCGCCGCGCCGCGCGGCCGTAAGGTCGAAGCCCGAGAGCTTGCCGTAGTCGGGATCGCTCGCGATCCGGAAGAAGACCGAGCCGTCCGCCTCGTAGGCGAAGCCGCGCTCTAAAAGCACGCCGATCATCGCGATCATCTCGGGGACGTGGTCGGTCGCCCGCGGATAGACCTCGACCCGCTCGACGCGCAGACCGTCGAGATCGGCCAGGAACGAAGCGATGAACGGAGCTGTGTAGTCGGCGAGGCTCTCGCCTTTCCTGTGGGCGCCGAGGATCGTCTTGTCGTCGACGTCCGTGATGTTCATCACCTGGCGGACGCGAAAGCCGAGGAAGGCGAGGCTGCGGCGCAGCAGGTCCTCGAACAGGAAGGTGCGCAGGTTGCCGATGTGGACGTCGTTGTAGACCGTCGGGCCGCAGGTGTAGATCCGCACTTCGGGCGGCGCGAGCGGGACGAACGGCTCGAGGCGGCGGCCGAGGGTGTTGTAGAAGACGGGCTGTGGCATTGGCTCTGCTCGAATCCCAGGCGAGAAAGGGCCGACGTACGGGACCGGATCGGAAGTTGAGCGCGAGAGGAGGCTGCGGAAAGGGGGAAGCCGAGGGACTAGGGCGTGACCTGGACGGAGCCGGCGACGAAGGTGAGGCCCGTGATGCGGTGGCCCGAGCCGTCGAAAGCGGCGGGGCTCGCGAACTCGAAGGCGCCCGTGCCGGCGGCCACGCGGCTGAACTCGAGCGAGATGAGAGTGCCCGAGCCGGACGCGCCCGCGACAGCACCCAGGCGGCTCAAGCCGACGACCAGGTTGCCCGCCGGGTTCTCCACCACCTGGATGGTCGTCGGCACGCCCCCGGCGCCGAGGAAGGTCCCCTCGGTCCGGCCGGCGAAGCGCAGCACGGCGGTCGGATAGTGCAGGTCGAACGAGACGCCGAACAGGTTCTGGACGGTCGCCGCCCGCACCTCGAGATCGAGGTTGTTCGCCGTCGTGGCGATCCCGCTCGCGAGCGTGATCGCATTGCTCGGGCCGGCGCTCGCGGGCGAGAAGATGATCGACGGCGGCGGTGGCTGGGTCGGACCGCCTCCGCCGCCCCCTCCCCCGCCCCCGCCGCAACTCGCCGACAGCGCGGCGAGAACCGCGCAGGACAGGCCGGCGAACAAGGCCCGCGAAGCTCCACGACTCATACCAGGACCCCCTCCCGCTCCTCGGCGAGGCGCTTGAGCGCGCGGCGCGCCTTTTCCTTCTTGAGACCGCGCAGTCGATCGGTGAAGAGCACGCCGTCCAGGTGGTCGAGCTCGTGGCAGATCGCCCGCGCCACCCACTCCTCGGCCTCGACCTCGAAGGGCTCGCCGTCGACCCGGGTCGCCGCGACGACGATGCCCGTCGGCCGCTCGACCTTCTCGGTGATGCCGGGTAGGGAAAGGCAGCCTTCGACGTCGATCGCGGAGCCCTCCTGCGCGAGGATCTTCGGATTGACCATGACCAGGAGCGCGCGCGGATCCTCGCCGACCGAGAGGTCGATGACGGCGACCCGGCGGTCGACGCCGACCTGGGGCGCGGCCAGGCCGATGCCGGGAGCCGCGTGCATGGTCTCGACCATGTCGTCGACCAGGCGGCGAAGCTCGGGACCGAAGTCCGTCACCTCGCGGCATTTCGCCCGCAGGACCGGATCGGGATAGAGCAGGATCGGCAAGACGGCCATCAGCTGGCGGCGCGCAGCCGGCGCACCGAATTGAGCACGGATTGATCGTTGCGTTGCTCGCGCAGAGCCTCGAGCAGGCCGCGGGGATCGGGGTTGCCGACGAGCGCCTGTTCGAGACCCTCGCGGTCGAGGCGCAGGAGCGTCACCGCCTCGACCGCGACGTAGCTCGCGGGCCAGGCGCCCTGCTCGAGGAGGACGACCTCGCCCAGGAGGTCGCCGGAGGTGAAGCTCCGCACGTTGGTGTCGCGTCCGCCGGCCGCCACCCGGGCTTCGACCTCGCCGCGCACGACGAGGTAGAGGACGCCCTCGCGCCGGCCCTCCTCCGCGAGCTTGTCGCCGGCGGGGACGTGCCGCAGCTCCATCTTCGAGAACAGCCGCTCGAGCTGCTCGCCCGGGAGGTGCTGCACGAGGGTGCTCGGCGCCAGGTGATGCCAGAGGCGCTGGAGCTCGATCGCCGAGGTGCCGGTTCCCCCCTCCGCCTTGCGCAACCCGGCCATCGCGAGCACGCGCACGGCCTCGAGGCTCTTCTCGCGCTGGATGCGCTCGATGCGGCCGCGCATCGACGCGTCGAGCGGCGCGAGCTTCGCGGCCCGCGAGAGCAGAGCGATGCCCTTGTCGTAGAAACCGTCCTGCGCGTACTCCTCGGCGACGTAGCCGTACTCGTCGACCGCCCTGCCGTACTGCTTGAGCTCGGTGTAGACCTCGGCCAGCTTGAGATGGGAGTGGAGGTCCTCGGGGCTCGCCTTGAGCTTGGCGCGGAGGCGCTCGGCCGCCTCTTCGTACCGCTCGACGACGATCAGGTCGTCGATCGTCATTTCCTGTTCCGCCTGCTTGGCCGAGCCGCCGCGGAACCAGCCCTTGAACGCCAAAGGAAACTCCTTGCCCGAAGAGACGGCGCCACACCCTTGGAAACGACCGATCTCGGGGGACGTCGTTGACACCTGCCGGGGACGACCGAACGCGCGACATTATAGACAACCGGGCGCGGACCGCGCTTCCTTTCTCGCATTTGTGCTTGGCCTGGAAGTTGCTCATGAGGAGGGCGGCGGCGATCGGATCGACCGCCCCAAAAGGGAGCACACACATCATGAACATCCTGCCGTCGGTCGGCCGTATCGCGTCGACCCTGGCCCTTGCGGCCGGCACCCTCCTGAGCCTGCCGCTCGGAGCGCAGACGCGAGGCAGTTACGGATACCTGCGGACCCTCGACGGGTCCGCCACGCTCGTCCAGAACGAAACCTCGGAGCGCGTGAGCGCCGAGATCAACCAGCCGATCCTCTCGGGCGACCGCCTGCTCGTCGCGGGCGGCTCGCGGGCCGAGGTCGTCCTCGCCGATTCGACCGTCGTCACGATCGACGGCCAGAGCGAGGTCGAATTCGAGCACCTCGCCCTCTCGTCCGACGAAGACGACGACGTCCGCGCCTCTCGCCTCCGCCTGGTCGAGGGAGAGATCCGGATCGACGCCGAGGACATCGACCGCGACGCCGACCTCCCCGAGGTCGAGACCGCGAACGCCATCTTTTACCTCCAGGAAATCGGCTTCTACCGGATCACCGGGGAGGGCGACGACTGGAGCGAAATCGTCGTCCGCCGCGGCGCCGCGGAGGCCGCGACCGACCGCGGATCGTCGGTCGTCCAGGCGGGCGAGACGGCCCAGGTCGTCGGCGCCGAGCGCCCGCGGGTCGTGCTCCGCGCCGCGACCGGAGCCGACGCTCTCGAGCGCTGGGCCGACAACCTGCGCGGCGAGGCCGATCCCGACGTCGACCGCTACGTCGACGAGGACCTGGGCTACCGGGCGGCGCCGCTCGCGCGTTACGGCTCGTGGACCACGATCGATCGCCAGCAGGTCTGGCGGCCGCGCGTCGCCGCGGGCTGGCGACCCTATTCCGTCGGCTGCTGGGTCCACACTCCCGCCGGCCTGACCTGGGTCGCCTCCGAGCCCTGGGGCTGGGTGCCCTACCACTACGGCACCTGGGACTACTTCCCCACCGCCGGCTGGTGCTGGGTGCCGGGCCGCGTCTTCTCCCCCGCCTGGGTCTACTGGTACTGGGGCCCGAGGTACGTCGGCTGGTGCCCCGTCGGCTACTACACCCGCCACTACGGCAACGGCGGCTTCGGCTTCCGCGCCGGGGTCTACGGTTGGGCGGGCGGCGACTGGCGCGGCTTCTCGGACTGGAGCTTCATCTCCGTCGACCGTTTCGGCGGCCGCAGGCTCGGCGCGTACATCCGGCCCGGCCGCGACCTCGGCGTCGCGCTCGAGCGGGGCATCCTGACCACCGACACCCGGGCGCTGCCGCGCGACCGCTGGCACGATTCGCGCGTCGCGATCGAGACCTTCCGTCGCGGGCGCCAGCTGCCCGACGTCAGCGACTTCATCGACCGCAGGCGCGAGCTGCCGGGCAGCATCCGCCGTTTGGTCGCGCTCGAGCGTCCGACCGATGTTCTCGCGGGCACGCCGTTGCGCCCCGAGACCCTCGGGCGCGGCGCGGGCGGACAGGCTCCGGGCGCCCCGAGCGCTCGACCCGGGCGCGGGGATCGCAGCGGGCGCGGAAGCGGTCGGAGCGAGCCGATCGATCGTCGAGGTCCCGGCGTCCAGCCGCGCCCCGGCGAGGTCATCGGCCAGCCGGCGCCGGGCTCTCCGGACGGGCGCGACCGTCGACCCGGCCGCCCGACCGGGGAGGTCATCCCGTTCGAACGCCGCCCGGGGAGCCCGACCACCGGCGAGCCGACGCGGCGTCCGGACGATCGGGTGGAGAGCGGCCCCGGCGAGCGCTCGGATCCTCGCTCCGGCGATCGCGACCCCGGCGTCGAGCGGCGGAAGCCGTCCTACCCGGTCTCCCGCGAGCCGGCTCCTGGCTACCGGCGCCCGATCGACGATCGGTCGGACGACGGGCCCGGCGGTGGTGTCGAGGAGCGGCGGCCTCCCGCCGGCAAGCCCGACGATCGAGGCGATCGCTACGATCGCGGGGACCGTAACGATGAGCCCGCCGTCGAGCGCCGGCCGATCGAGAGGCAGCCCATCGAGCAGCCGATCGAGAGGAAACCGATCGAGCGGCAGCCCATCGAGCGCCGGCCGCCTGCCCAAGGTCCCGGCGAGGGCGGCGGCGAGCCTCCCCCCGGAAGCGTGAACCGGCGCTCGGCGGACGAGGAGAAGCCGGTCGTGCGGGAGCGCGAGCAGCCGAGCGCTCCCCGCGAGGAGCCGCGCGAGCGCCGTAACCGCGACCAGGACTCCAAGGAGCGAGCCCGCCCGCGCGGCCACGAGAAACCCGACGAACCCGGCGGCCCGCCGCCCCGCGGCTGACCGTCCGTCACGACCGCAGCTCGAAAGGGAAGGGCGCCTCCGTGCGAGGCGCCCTCTTCTTTTGCCCCGCTCGCATCGCGCCCCGAGCCGGGAGCCGAACCGGGAGGGTCGAGCTAGAATGTGCCACCCCATGCGTCCCGGCCTCCTCCTCCGCCTTCTGTTCGTCGCCTACTGCCTCGAAGCCGGGCTGTTCCTCGTCATGGTCCCGTGGAGCCCGACGTGGGACCGCACGCTCCTCCGCCTCCCTCTCCTGCCGGCGCTCCGCTTCGCGCTCTTCCATCCGCTCGGCCGGGCCTGCCTCTCCGGCTTCGGCCTCGTCCACCTGATTTGGGGGATCGACGACCTCGATGCGCTCTGGCCTCGGCGGAGGCCCTCTGCCGGCGCCCCGGTTTAG
>DATMZM010000072.1:0-6052 GCA_035607445.1 Thermoanaerobaculia bacterium
GGGCGCCGGGATGTCGAGGTGGAACTGGGTCAGCTGCCAGGGCGTGAAGACCGCCGCCTCGCCGAAGGCGTACGGGTTGCGCAGCCAGCTCTGGGTCGCGCCGCGGTCGCTGTAGAAGTCGAGGATGCGCTCGCCGTGGAGGGCCACGAGACCGCGCAGGGCATAGGCGTAGCGCTCGGCGTCGTCGAGCGAATCCCAGCGCGCGGCGTCGTCCGCCCAGCTGTAGCTCGCGAGGATGACGCCCCCCGGGCTGCCCGGCACGGGATGCGAGGGGTAGTAGATGAAGCGGTTCGGGTTGTCGGTCACCGAGCCGCCGCCGAAGAATCGATCCGCGGCGCCCTCCCGCGGCCGGCTCTCCCGCAGTTGGTCGTAGAGCTCGCGCGTCGCCGCGGCTTCCCCTTCCGCGGGGGCCTTGCGCGGCGCGGCGGCCAAGGCCGCGAGCTCGCGCTCCCAGTCCTCTTCGCTCCACTCCCAGAAGCGCCGCTTGAACTCGAGCAGCACCTTGGTCGCCGAGTCGTAGTGCAGCTCGATGATCGCGCGCCGCTTCTTGTAGGAGAGCTGCGGCTCGACGAGCACGTGGCGCAGGCTCGAGAACGGGATCGTCACGATCGCGCAATCGGCCGCGTAGTCGGCCGTCCGGGTGGGATCCTCCTCCGCCACCGTGCGGATCCACACCCTGTGGCCGCCCGGGCCGCTCGGACCGGCGTGCTCGCGCGCGGAGGCGCCGTCCGGATCGTCCTCGTCCCGCCACTCGAGCCGGATCATCCGCTGCCCCATCTCGAGCTTCACCTGACCGGTCTCGAGCAGGCGATCCCTGAGGGTCTCGGTCAGCCGATCGCTGCCGCCCTCGATCTCCCAATAGGTCGCGCCGGGGTTGATGTCGCTGCGGCCCAGGAAGCTGTGGAAGAAGGCGAGAGGCAGGCGCGAGGTCAGGTTTTCGAGAGTGCCGATCGCCTCGATCGTCTCGTCGGAAAAGCCCGCGACCTCCTTCAAGAACCCCCACATCGAGAAGCGGTCGAGGTCGTGGATCAGGCGCGCCCAGCCCTCCAGCCACTCGGGGAACGGCTTCGGCACGCGCTGCCCGGTCTTCGGATCGACCGCGGAGTAGTAGTCGCGGACGGGATCGAGCGCCGCGTTGATCAGGTCGCTCGCGGTCTTGCCGCGCTCCCAGTCCGGCATGCCGAACCCGCCGTTGATGGCGCGGGGGTCGCGCGCGTACTCGGCGCGGCGGATCTGCTGGCCGTTCGTCCGGACATAGGTGCGGGAGAGCTTGTCCGGCGATTTGAAGTCCGGCTGGTCCGGGCCGTTGCGCCAGGGGGCCGAGCCGTCGAACGGCTTGTAGACGACGGGCGGCACCGGGCCGCTCGTATGGCCGGTCTTGGGATCGACGTCCACGTTGTAGAACAGCCGCCGTTCGAGTCCCAGCCGGTCGACCAGGGCGAGGACCATCGGGTGGAAGTCCGGCAAGCGCATCGCGCCCGCCTCGGCATATTGGTTCGGGTCGAGGAAGTCGCGGAAGGTCTTGATCCGGCCGCCGACGCGGTTCCGGTTGGCCTCGACGAGGGTGACCCGATGGCCGGCGCGCGCGAGCAGCCACGACGCCGTGAGCCCCGCGATCCCGGCGCCGACGACGAGCACGTGCCGCGGCTTGCCGGCGGGCGGCAGGCCGTCGTCGATCAGGATCTCCAGGTACTTCTTGGTCAGGTCCTCGTCGTTCGGCCCGACCCGCAAGAGGACGCGGGCCAGGAGCTTCGCCTTCTCCCAACGCTCGGGATCGATCGCCTGCATGGCCACCCTCCTCGACGGCACAGCGCGCCCCTTCAAAAGGCGCGGCCCGAAACCCAAGACCGCCAGGGTTTCGGGCTCGAAGCATCCGCGGTTCGAATGCCGCGATTCTACCTCCCCTCGATCGGCGGCGCACCGGCCGCGACGGCCGTGGGGGCCGGCGCGAGCCCCGTGAACACGCCGTCCGGACGCAGGCCGAGCCAGGGATCGGAGCTCGGCGTCAGGAACAGCTCCGCGTAGACCCGCTCGTTGAAGGCTTCCAAATCGACGGCGCCTTTTTCCTCGGCGAGCCAGGCGTGGAGCACGCCGCGGAGCCCCAGGGTGTTCCTCGCGGTGTCCTCGGCCAGGAGCCGCTCGAAATTCCGCGCCGCCCGGAGGGCGTCGGGGCCCGGGGCGAGCCCCATCTTCGATTCCAGGCGGAAGCGGGCCGCGCCGTCGAGCCGCCAGTCCTCGCGGTGGAAGCGGGCGACCGCCTGCCAGTCGACCCCCTCGCCCCACCGCTCGCCCGGCGCGGGAGGCAGGAGGGTGGCGAGGATCGGCATTTCGACCGCGCTCTTGCTCATCGCGAGCCGCGCGGCTTCGAGCGCCGTCGGTTGCGGGGCCGCGAGACGCGCCGGCGCGACGAGCCGGACGCCCGCATGCCGGCCGAGAGGATCCAACGGAGCGTCGAGATCCGCGGTGAGGGCGGTCGAGAGCGAGCCCGCCGCTTCCCGGTGCCGCCGCCTCGAGGCGGCAGCGAGCTCTTCGTCTCCGAGCTTCGCCGCCGCGCGGGCCGCCGCTTCGAGGGCGAGCAGCTCGCGCTCGAAGGCGCCCGGCCCGATCAGGCCCGGCAGGGCGTCGATCAACCGGCCGCGTGCGTCGAGGACGTAATGGATGCTATTGCCGGTGAGCGTCCCGGTGAGCGTGCGGCCGTCGCCGAAGTCGATCGAGATCCGCGGCACCGGCCGCACCGACCGCCAGTGGAGCACGAACCGCTCGCGGAGGATGCGGGAGATCTCCGGGTCGGCGTAGAGCACGGTGCGGAAGAAGCGGCTGTTCGCGCACGAGAGGTCCTCGTCGAGCCGGCCGAGCAGGCGGAGCGACAGGATCGGCTTGCCCGAAGCCTTCGCCGCGGCGAGCGCCGCATCCCAATCGGTATACCAGTAGAGCTTCGAGCTCGCGCAGTCGCGCTGCGCGCAGACTTGGTCGAGCACGCGCGCGAATTCCTCCTCGGGAATCGGGCGCGGGCCGTTCTTCGGATCCTTGGCGTCGATCGCGAGCAGAGCCGCGACGCCCGGAGGTCCGAGAGCGCGCAGCTCGCGGACGGCCACCGCGGCGGATTCGGGGTCGTTCCACAGAGCGCGCTTCGCGAGCGTTTCGGGGCTCGCGGGCGAGGCGGGTGCCGCAGGGGTGGCAGGCGTTCCGGCCAGGGCGTGAACCGCGCAAGCGATCGCGAGGGTCGGCAGCAGGGCGGTCTTGATCAGCCTTCGGATGTTCATGGTTCGTCCTCCATCGTTCGCGAGGAGCGTAGGCGGGCAGCGAGGGCCCGCCCGTAACCGTTCGGTAACTTCCGCGCTCTCCCGCGCCTCCGGCCGGCCGCCGCCCGGCGACTGCCGCTAGACTGCCCGCGATGCCGCGCGACCTCTGTCTGATCGTCGAAGACGACCTCGCGATCCGCCGCGGGCTCGCGGATGCTCTCGCCGCCTCCGGGTTCGAGCCGCTCGAGGCGGGCGACGGCGTCCTCGGCCAGCGCCTGGCGCTCGAGCGGCCGGTGCGCATCGCTCTACTGGACCTCGTGCTCCCCCAGCGCGACGGCCTCGCGGTGCTCAAGGCGATCCGCGCCGCGAAGCCCGCCTTGCCGGTGATCCTCCTGACCGCCCGCGGCGCCGAGGACGACCGGGTGGCAGGGTTGCGGCTCGGAGCGGACGACTACGTGGTCAAGCCGTTCAGCCTGCGCGAGCTGCTGGCGCGGATCGACGCCCTCCTCCGCCGCTCGCCGGCGCGGGAGGAGAGCCCGGAGAGCCGGCCGATCCCGGGCGGCGCGATCGATTTCGGACGCGGCGCGATCCGCTTCGACGACGGGGAGGAAACCGCTCTCACCGACCTCGAAGCGCGCCTGCTGCGCTACCTCGCGGCGGACGGCGGCCGGCTCGTGCCGCGCGACGAGCTGCTCGTGCGCGTCTGGCAGATCGACCCGCGCAAGGTCCTAACGCGGACGGTCGACATGGCCGTCGCCCGCCTGCGCAGGAAGCTGCGCGACACCGAGGCGGAGCCGCGGATCCTGATCACCGCCCGCGGGCGCGGCTACCGCCTGGGATGATCGCGCGGGGATGATCGAAACGTGAATCGCCGCGCCGCGCTCCTCTCGGGCTCCGCCCTCGCGATGGCCGTCCTCCTCGGCGCTCTCGCCTGGATCGCGCGGACGGCCCTCGCGCTCGAACGGGGGCAGGCCGAGGCGCGCGCGCGGGCCGCCCTGGAAGAGCGGGTGCGCCTCGCGCTCTGGCGGATGGACTCGTCCCTCGCCGCCTTCCTCGCCCAGGAGAACGCGCGGCCGGCGGGAGGCGCGCTCCCGGGCGGCGATCCGATGCGGCCCTACCTGCGCCTCCGCTTCGAGATCGACTCGACGGGCCGGCTCGCCGTCGCGGGCGGGCCGGCCTCGGACGCGGACCGCCGGCTCCTCGCGCGCGATCCTCTCCTTGCGGCGCTCGCCCAAGCGCCTCTCGCGGCGCCGCGTCCGGAGAGCCCACTCCAGGCGGTCGCCGCCGCGAGAGCGACCCCGACGACCCGGAAGCCCGAGGAGACGCGGCACAGGAAGGACGAGGCGAGCCCCCAGCTCGAGGCCGAGATCGCGAACCAGGCGATGATCAACTCCGCCGAGTTCTCCCAGCGCCAGCAGATCGCGGCGCCGCCTCTCGTGCCCATCGGCTCGCCTCCCCTTTCCCCCGTTTCCTCGGCCTCGGCCGCCCCGATTCCTCCGATTTCCCCGAGCGCGCGATCCCGCCCTGCGGACCGGACGGCGCGGATCAAGACCCCTCTCCAGCCGGTCTGGCGCGACGGCGAGCTGCTCCTCGCCCGGCGCATCGAGAGGGGCGGCGGCGAGGCTCTCGAGGGGATCTGGCTCGATCGCGAAGCGGTCCGCGCCTGGCTGCTCGGCCCGACCCGCGACCTCCTCCCCGCTGCGGACCTGCGCCCCGCGCCGAACGGCGAAAAGGTCGATCCCGGGCGCCAGCTCGCGCTCCTGCCGCTGCGTCTCGATCCCGGACCACAACCCGCGCCGGAAGGGCTCGGCGGCTCGCCCGCCCGGCTCGGTCTGGCGCTCGCGACCGCAGCAATCCTCGCCGTCGCCTTGGCCGCAGGTCTCCTGATCGCGGCGGCCCTTCGCCTCGCCCGCCGGCGCGACGTCTTCGTCTCCGCGGTCACCCACGAGCTGCGGACGCCGCTCACGACCTTCCGGCTCTACACCGAGATGCTCGACGAGGGGCTGGTCGCCGCGGACCGGCGCGGCGAGTACGTCGCGACGCTCCGCGCCCAGGCCGACCGCCTCGGTCACCTGGTCGAGAACGTCCTCGCCTTCGCCCGCCTCGAACGGCGGGGAGCGGCGGTGGCCGCCGAGGCGATCCCGCTCGGCAGCCTCCTGCAACCGATCGCGGAACGCCTGAGCGAAGATCTCGGACGCCGCGGGCTAGCCGTCTCGCTCGATCTTCCGCCAGCGCTCGCGAGCGAGCGAGCGCGCGCGGATCCGATCGCCGTCGAGCGAATCCTCCAGAACCTCGCCGACAACGCGGCGAAGTACGCCGCGGCAGGCGAATCTCCCCGCTTCGATCTCGCCGTCACCCTGGAAAGACGGAATGCGCTTCTCACCGCACGCGACGGCGGTCCGGGCATCCCCCGCGCCGAGCGCAGCCGCCTCTTTCGGCCCTTCCACAAATCGGCGGCCCAGGCCGCTACGGCCGGAGCCCCGGGGCTCGGCCTGGGGCTCGCCCTTTCGCGTGCGCTCGCGCGCAGCTTCGGCGGCGATCTGCGCTACGTCGAGCGGGAGGGGGACGGAGCGGGCTTCGAGCTGGCGCTGCCCAGGGCGTGACGGCCGCTTACGGCTTGCCTTCGGGTGGGGCGGTGGGAGCGGGCGGCGCGGCGAACTCTCCGATCACCAGCCCCTTGTCGGTCAGCACCGCGTACCCCGCGTCGTCCGCCGCGAGATCGGCGATCCGCCAGCCGTGGCAGATCTCGAACAGGTCGCGCCCTTCCGGGAAGTGGAGGCGGCTGCCCAGAGCCCCCGCGTCCCCCTGCC
>DATMZM010000222.1:0-10285 GCA_035607445.1 Thermoanaerobaculia bacterium
CGGCGCCGGCGCGTCCGCGGCGCGGCGCCCGATGCGACCATCGCGGCCGCCGCGCGGAGCCTCCGCCGCGGCCTCGCCGCGCCGCCGCTGCCCTTGCAGGCGCTCGAACAGCAGCGCCCGCTCCTCGCGCGACAGCTGGCCGAGGCGGTTCGCGGCGTCGTCGCTCAAACGTCCTCCCGCAGCGCGCGGTGCGCAGCCATCCGCTGGCGCTGCAGCTCGAGCCCGGCGAGCTGGCGCTTCGCGCGATCCTCGTCGTCCGCCGCGGTCTCGACGGCGCGCTCGCCGTCGCCGCCCGCGAGATGCGCCGCGAGCGCGCCGATCGTCGGATGCTCGAAGAGCTTCAAGAGCGGCAGCTCGCGGCCGAGGCGCTGGCGGATCTGCGCCTGCACCTCGGTCAGCAGCAGCGAGTGGCCGCCCAGATCGAAGAAGTTGTCGAGCACCGAGACGCGCGGCACGCCGAGCGCCGCGGCCCAGATCTCGCCGAGCGTCCGCTCGACCTCGTTGCGCGGCGCGGCGTACGCCGTCGCGCTCGCTTCCGTCGGCCCGGTCTCGGCGGCGCGGCGGAGCAGCGCCTGGCGGTCGAGCTTGCCGTTCGGCGTCAGCGGCAGCGCATCGACGACGAGCAGCTGGGCCGGGACCATGGAGACAGGAAGGGCGCGCGCGAGACGGTTGCGCAGCAGCTCGGGGAGGCCGTCGCCGGCGGCGCCGTCGGCCGCGACGACGAACGCGACGAGCGAAGTCCCCTCCGCGCTCCGCCGCACGAGCACGGCCGCGGACGCGACCTCCGGCTGTGCGGCGAGCACGGCCGCCACCTCGCCCGGCTCGATGCGGAAGCCGCGGATCTTCACCTGGTCGTCGGTGCGGCCGGCGATCTCGAGCGCGCCGTCGGACAGGCGGCGGCCGAGGTCGCCGGTGCGGTAGAGGCGCGCACCGGCTTCGCGCGCGTGAGGATCGGGGACGAAGCGCGCGGCGGTCAGCTCGGGCCGCCCGAGGTAGCCGCGCGCGACGGACGAACCGCCGACGCACAGCTCCCCCCACGCGCCGAGCGGCGCAAGCTCACCATGCCGGCCGAGCAGGTGGATGCGAACGCCTCCGAGCGGCCGGCCGAGGCGGCGCGGCGCCGGACGGGTCGGCGACACCGGCTCGGTGGTGACGCCGACCGTCGTCTCCGTCGGGCCGTAGTGGTTGAGGATGCGGCAGTCGGGCGCGAGCGCCGCGGCCCGCTCGACGAGCTCCGGCGTCGCCGCCTCGCCGCCCAGGATCAGCAGCCGCCGCGGCAGCACGAGCTCAGGCCGCGCGGCGCGCAAGAGAGCGGCCAGGTGCGACGGCACGATCTTCATGCAGTCGATCGGATGGCGCGCCGCGTATTCCGAGAGCGCCTCCGGATCGAGCGCGCGCTCGGGCGACACGAGGTGCAGCAGGCCGCCGGAGACGAGCGCCGGGTAGAGGACCGTGTTGCCGAGATCGGCAGCGAACGTCGACACCATCGCGTAGCTCGCGCCGGCCGGCAGCTCGAGGCGCGAGGCGATCGCCGCGACGTAGCTCGCGAGCTGGCGGTGCTCGACGACGACGCCCTTCGGTCGCCCGGTCGAGCCCGATGTGAACAGCACGTAGGCCGCGCTCTCGGGCGCCGGCGCGGGCAGCGGTGCGGTCGATCGCGCCGCGCCGGCTCTCGCTTCGTCTTCCTCGTCGAGCAGCACGATCCGCGGGCCGGCGACGGGGAGGCGCGACAGGAACCGCTGTTCGGTCAAAACGAGCGCGGCGCCCGCTTCGTCGAGCAACGCGGCGAGCCGCTCCGGCGGCAGCGCCGGATCGAGCGGCACGTAGGCGCCGCCCGCCGCGAGCACGGCGAGGATCGCGACCAGCATCTCGGGGCCGCGCTCGAGGCAGAGGCCGACCCGAACCTCCGGGCCGACGCCGTGGACGCGGAGCGCGCGCGCGAGGAGGCCGGCCCGCGCCGCGAGCCCTCCGTAGGTGAGGGCCACCCCCTGAGAGACGACGGCGATCGCATCCGGCCGCTCGGCGGCGACCGCGGCGAAGGCTTGGTGCAGGCAGGGGAGAGCCGCGAGGCCCGGGTCGGCCGGCGGCGGGTTCCACTCGACCAGCTGCTGGTGCTCTTCGCGCTCGGAGAGGAAGCTGCGGTCGTCGTGCCGGGCGAGCGGCGCGGTCGCCATCGCTTCGAGCACGCGGGCGTAGAGGCCGTGGAAGGCGCGGCCCTGCTCGTCGGTCAGCTCGGGGTCGTTCAGCTCGAGCGTCAGCACCAGGCCGGTCGGCGGCATGCGCTGGAAGGTGGCGCCGAGCGGGAAGTGGGTGACCGAGCGGTCGTCCCCCCCTTCGAACAGCACCTCGACCTCGCCTTCGAGCAGCTCCCGGCGCTCGAACTGATGGAAGTGCAGCGAGCTGAAGCCCGACTCGAAGAGGATCCTGCCGCCCTTCAAGCGCTGGATCGCCGCCAGCGGATAGCGGCGGAAGGCGAGCACCTCCGTCTCGGCGGCGAACGCCGCGTTCGCGAGGTCGACCCAGGTGCCGGGCGGCAACCGGACCCGGAGCGGCAGGGTGTTGAGGAACAGGCCGCGCACCTGGTCGGCGTCCGCGTCCTCGAGCCGGCCGTTCGTGGTCAGGCCGATCGCGACGTCGGACGAACCGGCGAGGAGCGCCATCACCTTCAAGTGAGCGGCGAGCGTGATGCTCTTCCACGGCACGCCCGCGGTGCGCATCAGGCGGATCAGCCCGGCGACGACCGGGCGCGGGATCTCGGCCGTCGGCTTGCGCGCGGCGCCGGAGGCCTCCGGCCGCAGATAGGCGGGAAAGCGCGGCAGCGGCACGACCTCGTGGCCGTCGAGCTTTCGGGCCCAGAACTCGCGGTGCTCGGCCGAGGCCAGCGCCTGCCGCTCGAGGGCGACGAAATCGCGATAGCTCCAGGCCCTCACCCGGCGCTCCGGCAGCGGCTCGCCGCGCAGCAGCATCTGGTAGCGCAGGACGAGGTCGACGAGCGAGGAGTTGGTGCTCCAGCCGTCCGAGACCGAGTGCGGCTCGGTGAGGGTGAACTGGAAGGTCCGGTCGGTCCGCCGGTGCACGGTGTAGCGCACGAGCGGCGGCGTTCCGAGGTCGACCAGCCGGCGGTTCTCGGCGTCCAGAAAGCACGCGAGGGCGGCCTTCTGCGCCTCGGGCTCGAGACCGCGCAGATCCTCGACCGCGAGCTTGAGAAGAACCTCGCGGTGGAGCAGCTGCAGGGGCTCGGCGAAGCTCGTCAGGTCGAACGAGATCCGCGCCGGCTCGTGCTCGGCGACGACCGAGTCGATCGCCCGCTGGAGCTTCCCGGCGTCGAACGGCGCGCGCACGTGCAGGCTGTTGACGTTGTGGTAGGTCGGCGTCTCGGCGCCACCGGCCGCCGTCGCCTGCATGTGGAACAGCATGCCGAGCTGGACCATCGAGAGCGGATAGGCGTCCTCGAGACCGGGAGGGAGCTTGCCGCGGTCCGCCTCCGACAGGAGCGAGAAGGGCTCGGCCGCAGGGCGCGTCGGGAGCGCCGCGGGGCGCTCCTCGCCGTCCCCCTGGCGCTTCCTGGCGAGGATCTCGAGCAGTCGCTGCTTGTCGGGGCTGAGCGAGGAGATGCGGTCGGAGAGATCGCTCATCGACCTCCCTCGGCGCCGGGGACTTCGGCCGTTTCCAGGTGCTCGCGCAGGAGCGCCGCGGCCTCCTCGTCCGACATCCCCTCGAGCGACTCGACGATCTCCGCGAGGTCGCGCCCCGTCGCCTCGGCCGGAGGCGTCAGGTTGCGGGCGAAGGCCTCGACGGTCTGGTAGCGGAACATCTGCTCGACCGTCGCCTCGATCCCGCGCTCCACGAGCGCCGCGATCACCTGGACGCTGCGGATCGAGTCGCCGCCCAAGGCGAAGAAGCTGTCGTGGACGCCGACCTTCTCGAGGCCGAGCACCTCGGCCCAGATCTCCGCCAGCGTCTCTTCGAGCGGCGTGCGCGGCGCCTCGTATTCCTCTTCGAGCTGCGGCCGGGCCGAGCCGGGAGCGGGCAGCGCCGAGCGGTCCACCTTGCCGTTCGGGGTCAAGGGCAGCGCGTGGAGCGTCAGGAACGCGCTCGGCACCATCGCGTCCGGCAGCCGCGCGGCGAGGAACCGGCGCAGCTCGTCGACCGATGGCTCGGATATCCCTGCGGCCGGGGATCCGGCGGCCGGGGCCGCGGGCTCGAGCACCAGGTAGGCGACGAGCCGGCGGTCGCCGGGCGCGTCCTCGCGGGCGAGCACGGCGCACTCGCGGATCGCCGGATGGGCGGCGACGGCGGCCTCGACCTCGCCGAGCTCGAGCCGGAAGCCGCGGATCTTGACCTGATGGTCGTTGCGGCCGAGGAATTCGAGGTCGCCCGACGCGAGCCGCCGGGCGAGGTCGCCGGTGCGATAGAGGCGCGCGCCGGGGAGAGCCGAGAACGGGTGGGGCACGAAGCGCTCGGCGGTCGCGTCCGGGCGCCCGAGGTAGCCGCGGGCGAGCCCGGCGCCCCCGATCAGGATCTCGCCCGGCACCCCCGCCGGCACCGGGATCCCCTGGGCGTCGAGCAGGTAGGCCTCGACGTTCGCGATCGGCTTGCCGATCGGCACCGGGCCGGAGGGCGCCGGCGCTCCGGGCTCGGGCCGGGGCAGCTCGTAGGTGATGCAGCCGACCACCGTCTCGGTCGGACCGTACTCGTTGATCAGCCGGGTTCCGGGCGCGCGCTCGCGCCAGCCGGCGAGGCTCTCGCCGAGCAGCTGCTCGCCGCCGAGCACGAGGGCGCCGGCGCGGCCCGCGAGGTCGCTCTGGCCGAGCCCGCCGGCGAGGAGGCCCAGGTGGGCCGGGGTCAGCTTGATCAGGCTCAAGTCCCCGGCCGTGCGCAGGAGCCCGGCCAGCTCCTCGACCCCGCGCTGCTCGGAGAGGAGAACGGCGGTCCGCCCGGCGAGGAGCGGCGCCAGGAGGCTGGTCACCGTCAGATCGAAGCCGAGGGGCGAGTGGACCGGCGCGCCCGAGCCCGAGGCGACGTCGTAGGCCCGGACCGCCCAGGCCAGGTAGTTGACCAGGCCCCGGTGCGGCACCATGACCCCCTTCGGCCGTCCGGTCGAGCCGGAGGTATAGAGGACGTAGGCGAGGTCGTCCGGCCCGGCGAGGTCCGGCGGCGGCGCGACGGCGGGGAGCGGGTCGGCTCCGGCCTCCTCGGGGGCCAGGACGAGCGCCTCGATCCCCTCGACCCGCGGCAGCTGGGCCGCGAGCGGCTCCTCGGTCAGCACGAGGTCGAGGCGTGCGTCCGTCATCTGGAAGGCCAGGCGCTCGCCCGGCGTGGCCGGATCGAGCGGCACGTAGGCGCCGCCGGCCTTGAGCACGGCGAAGAGCGCCACGACCATCTCCGGCGAGCGCTCGAGGTGGAGGCCCACGCGAGAGCCCCGGCCGGCGCCCGCCGCACGCAGGCGGACGGCGAGCCGGTCGGCCCGCGCCTCGAGCTCCCGGTAGGTCAGGCGGCGCCCGCCGGCTTCGAGGGCGATCGCCTCGGGATGCTCGGCCGCCGTCGCGGCGAAGAGGGCGTGGAGCGTCGAGTCGGGGAACGGCGCCGCGGTGCGGTTGGCGTCGATCAGGATCTCGCGCTCCTCCTGAGGCGTCAGGAGGCCGAGGCCGCCGAGCGCGGCGTCCGGCCGGGCGGCGAGGTCCGACAGGAGCCGGACGAAGCGCTCGGCGAGACGGCCGGCGGCCTCCGCCGCGAGCGCTCGGGCATCGAAGCGGAGGGCGCCCGAGAGCCCGGAGTCGCGCCGCTCGGTCGCCAGGGTGACGAAAGCGCGCTCGTTCGGGGCCGAGGCGGAGAGGAGCGAGATCTCGAGGCCCCCCGCCCGGCAGGGCTCCGGGGCGCCCCGATGCTCGAAGGCTGCCGGAAACGGCGCGAGCTCGGTCTCGCCGTCGCGCGAGAAGTAGTCCTGGTCGTCGACCGCTTCGGCCGCCGCCGCCGCGACCCGAGCCGCCGCCGCGCGGAACGGACCGCCGAGGTCGATCTCGACCACGAGCGGCAGCGTGCGCGCGAAGAGGCCGATCACCGGGGCGAGGTCCTCGTGCGAACGGCCGCCGGTCCCGAGGCCGAGCCCGACGCGCGAGCGCCCCGACAGGCGGGCGAGCAGCACGCACCAGGCGGCGAGCAGAGCGTCGCTCGGCGCGATCCCGATCTCCGCCGCGAGGGCGTCGAGGCGGGCTGCCGTCGCGTCCGGGACCGCGAGGGGCACCGCCGCCGGGGCGAAGCCGCCGGCCGCTCCCGCCTTGGGCGGCACCGCCTCCGGGATCGCGATCCGGAACGCGGGCGCGGTATCCCTCCGGCGCCAGATCTCGCGGCCGGCCTCGCTCTCCGCGCTCTCCAAGAGCTCGTTCTGCCATTCGGAGAACTGGATGTAGGCGACCATCTCCTCGGCGGGCGGTCCCGAGCCGGGCCGCTCGTAGGCCGCCGCCAGGTCGCGGACGAGGATCTCGAGGCTCGCGCGGTCGGCGATCAGGATCGAGAGGTCGAGGAGCAGGAGATGGCTCGCGGCGCCGGTCCGGGCGAGCCAGGCGCTCGCGAGCGGGCCGCGCTCGACGTCGAAGGGCCGGCGCGCGGCCTGATCGAGGATGCCCTGCGCCTCGGCCCGCATCTCCGCCGCCGGCTCGCCGCCCGAGGGTGCCAGGTCGACCTCCCGCCAGGCCGGGGCGAGGTCGGCCGGCGTCTCGCTCGGCACCTGGATCGGAAACTTGAAGCCGGGGGAGCGCCGGAAGCGGGTGTGGAGGCTCTGATGGCGGCCGGCGACCTCCGAGAGGGCGGCGCGGAGGCGGGGCGCGTCCAGCTCGCCCCGGATCTCGACGGTCGCCTGGGCGCGAAAGGCCCTGCTGTCCTGGAGCAGCCGCCAGGCGTGCTTCTGCTGTGGAGAGAGCCGGAAGCCTCGCGTTCCTGTCGCCATGTCGTTCCTCCCCGATGACGAGTCCCTTCGCCTCCTTCTTGTTAGTGCGCGAAACGAGCGAATCGCTCCCCCCATCTCCGGGAGAGCCGTCCGAAGGACCGCGGGCGAGCGCCTCGCGCGTTCGCGAAAGAGCGCTCGAATGCGGGCCTCGGCGCGTTTGCGCCCCGGACGAGGGTGCCGCTACAATCCCGGTCCACGCTTTTCCCTTCGCGTTGGGATCCCGATCGGCAGCACCGGCGGCAGGCGGAAAGAGGCACGATGGAGAGCGACAGCGCGGTTCGGGTACGCCCGCTCGACGAGCTGGACATCAGCGCGGTGGTCGAGATCGACGAGCGGATCGGCGGCTCCTACCGGCCGGAAGTTTGGGAGCGCCGGATCGGTTATCACCTGCGCAGGGATCCCGCGACCGCGCTCGCCGCCGAGGTCGGCGGGAAGGTCGTCGGCTTCATGCTCGGCGACGTCCGCTCCGGAGAGTTCGGCCTCGAAGAGCCGACCGGCTGGATCGAGGTGCTGGGCGTCGATCCTCGGAACCGGGGCCTGGGGCTCGGCCGGCACCTGGCGGAGACGATGTTCGAGCGCTTTCGCGAGCGCGGAGCCCGCACCGTCCGCACGCTGGTCGAGGAGGAGCGGGGCGAGCTGACCCGCTTCTTCGCCTCGGTCGGCTTCGCGCCCGCCCCTCTCGCCGCCCTCGAACGGAAGCTGTGAGCGGACCCGCGCGGACACGAGACGAGCCGAGGATCGCGAGATGACCCAGAACACCGAGCTGCTGCCGCCGAAGTTTCACGCCGCCGTGATCCGCTGGCGCGACGAGTTCCTGCCCGACTACCCGCTCCTGATGGAGAGCTGGGAGAAGTTCTTCCCGACCGAGCCCCCGTTCCGGCTCTGCGCGTTCCGCCAGGCCGGGATGTGCACGACGATCGAGTGCGGCGAGCACGCCGGCAAGCCCAAGTACCAGACGGCGTGCGAGATGGTGCCCGAGCAGGCCCACCACGTCTTCGGCGCGATCCGCGCCCAGGCCTCGACCGAGTTCGGCTCGATCCAGCAGCACCGCCTGACGCTCGCGCGCGCCCAGGACGAGGAGGAGCAGTTCTGGATCCTGCGCATGATGGCCGAGGAGCTGCGCCACGGCTACCAGATGCTCCACCTGCTGACCCGGGACGACTGGTCGCCGGTGACGAGCGAGAGCCACGAGGAGCTGATCGAGGGCATCCTCTCGATGAACACCGGCTCGCATCTGCTCGGCGCGTTCAACATCGACTTCGATTCCTTCGTCGACAGCGTCGTCTTCTGCGCCCTGATCGACCGGGTCGGCAAATACCAGCTCTCGATGCAGAAGATGAGCGCCTACCAGCCGATGGCCGAGAGCATGCCGAAGATGCTCCAGGAGGAGGCCTTCCACCTGGCCGCAGGCGTCGTGCCGATGCGCCGCTGGGTGACCCGGGCGGCGGCGGGCGACGTCACGATCACGATGAAGGCTCTCGAACGCACGATCAACAAGTGGCTCCAGCGCGGCCTCGAGATGTTCGGCGACGAGCGCGGCGGCGGCACCAACGTCCGCTATGGGCTCAAGCCGATGAAGAACGCCGAGGCGCAGGCGCAGTACCGCGACGAGGTCGGCAAGCTCGTGCGCGACCTGAACCTGCGCTTCCTCCGCGCCCGCGTGCCGGGCCTTGCGATCGGCGAGGCCGAGAAGGCGCTCGACCGCATCCTCGCGGGCGAGACGGTCGAGTCGCTGACGCGCGACGACCTGATCCGGCTGCCGCACCCGGAGTTCTTCCGCCGCCGCGGCGTGCCGGCCTTCCGCATGATCGGCATCGACGGCGAGACCTTCACCGACCCGGGCGCCTACGCCCGGCACCTGGCCCGGCATCTGCCCGAGGCCTATCTCGCGGGCCGGGACTTCAAGGACTACCTCGACCTCCTCGGCCAGGTCGCGAGCGGCGAGCTGACGGCCGAGGAGGCGGCGGGCAAGTCGCCGGCGCTCCGCCGGGTCGGCGGCGCCTGCCCGTGCTCGAAGTCGGTGCGCTGGGTCGTCGACGAACCGGCGGTCGCACCGTCCCTTCCGGTCGCCGGCTGACCGGCTGACATCCCCAAGGGCGGACGGGAGCGATGCGCGCGTTCGATCGGCTGATCGTCACCGGTCTGCCCCTGGTCCCGAAGCCGATCGTCGGCCGGGTCGCCGCGCGCTACGTCGCGGGCGAGACGCTCGACGACGCGGTCGAGGTCGTCCGCTCGCTCAACGCCTCGGGGGCGATGGTGACGCTCGACCTCCTCGGCGAGGAGGTTTCGGAGCGGGCGAAGGCGACGGCCTCGACCGAGGAGATCCTCCGCATCCTCGAGACGATCCACCGCCTCGGGCTCGACGCCAACGTCTCGATCAAGCCGACGATGCTCGGCTTGAAGATCGACGAGGGCTTCTGCCGCGAGTCGATCGAGAGGATCGTCGCGAGCGCCAAGTCGTTCGGCAACTTCGTCCGCATCGACATGGAGGACGCGTCGACGACCGACGCCACCCTGCGCATCTGGAACGACCTCTTCGCCCGCTACGGCAACGTCGGCGTCGTGCTCCAGGCCTACATGCGGCGCACCCTTTCGGACATCGCGGCGCTGCCGGCCGAAGGCGTCAACATCCGTCTGTGCAAAGGGATCTACGTCGAGCCCCGGCGGATCGCCTGGAAGGGCTACCACACCGTGCGCGCCAACTACGTCGCGGCGCTCGAGAAGCTGATCGTCCAGGGCATCTACCCGGCGATCGCGACCCACGACGAGTACCTGGTCTGCGCCGCGCTCGCCTTGATCGACAAGCACCGACTTGCGCGCGAGCGCTACGAGTTCCAGATGCTCCTCGGCGTCGACCCCGAGCTGCGCAACATCCTCCTCGCCGCCGGCCACCGCCTGCGCGTCTACGTCCCCTACGGCCGCGACTGGTACCCCTATTCGACGCGCCGCCTGCGCGAGAACCCCGAGATCGCCCGCCACGTCCTGCGCTCGATGTTCCGGCGCAAGCCGGGGTAGGGGGCTCTCTTGCCTCCTCTGTCCACGCACGGCGCGGCCCCGGCCCCGGCCGCCGCGATCCGGTTCATCGTCGAGCTCGCGCGC
This sequence comes from Thermoanaerobaculia bacterium, assembly GCA_035607445.1. GTDB lineage: Bacteria > Acidobacteriota > Thermoanaerobaculia > Multivoradales > UBA5704 > DASYKS01. The sequence continues at coordinate 10,046 of DATMZM010000222.1, forward strand.
GCCCTCCATCGCTTCGGCACTACAGCGCATCGCCTCGAGAACGCGCTCCAGGGCGTGGCGCTCCGGCTCGGCCTCGAAGCGCAGTTCTTCTCGACCCCGACGGCGGTCTTCCTCTCGGCCGGCGTGCCGGGCGAGGAGGCGCGGACGGTCCTCATCCGCGTCCAGCCCGGCGAGATGAACCTCGAGCGGCTGGGGCTGCTCGACCGGATCGCTTCGGAGGTGATGTACGGCGAGCTCTCG
>DATMZM010000067.1:0-12044 GCA_035607445.1 Thermoanaerobaculia bacterium
GTTGGCCAGTTCGGCCGGCTCGTCGAGCCGAGGGCGCGCGCGGTGGCGTGAGGCCCCACGCGGAGGATCAGCCCTCGGAGCGAAGTCCGGATCCCGCCCGTTTGACCCAACGCGGGGCGGCGTCGACCTCCTGGCGTAGGAGGAGGTTCAGCTGCCCGGCGTGGTGCTGCACGTGGCGCAGGTTGTAGAGGAAGAGCTCGCCCGCGCTCATCTCGTGCCAGGTGAAACCGCAGCGCCGGGCGGCCTCCTCCTCCGTCAGCTCCTCGAGCTTCGCCCTGCACTCGGCGCGGCAGTGCTCGAGATAGGGGAGGAGCTGCTCCTTGGTGTACAGCGGCTCGGAGGATTTTGCCTCCGGGTCGAGCTCGTTCAGGGTGAACGGCGCGGGGGGCGCGAACCCTTCGGGCGATCCCCAGAGGTAAAGGTCGAGCCAGAAGAGCGTGTGGTAGGCGACGTGCCAGAATTCCGGCCGCCGCGAGCGGTCGCCCCACAGCGCCTCCGGGCAGGTGACGACAGCGTTCTCGAGCATCTCGATCGCGGCGCCGAACTGGCGCCAGAGGGCCTCTTTCCAGTCCCAGCTCGCGTCCATCGGGATCCTCGCTAGCTCGCATCCGGCCGCAAGCGGGCCATCTGGTAGACGTCCGCGAAGCGCCCGTCGCGAAACGCGAAGCGGACGAGAGTACCCTCGATGACGAAGCCGAATTTCTCGTACAGGCGCCGGGCCGGCTCGTTGTCGGTGTAGACCTCGAGCTCCAACCGCGTCAGGTTGAGCCACTTGTCGGCGAGGTCGATCGCCGCCTGCACCAGGGCCGTCCCCACGCCCTTGCCCTGCCAGTCGTCCCGCACCGCCATGCCGAGCTGGCCGACGTGCCGGCGGCGTGGAAAGTTCGGGAAGGTGTGCAGGAACAGGTGACCGACGACCTCTTCCTCCTCCGCGCTCGCCACGAGATCGATCGTCCCCTCGTTCGATTCCGCCATCCGCTTGCGCCAGTTCTCGGCGGAAGGGAACGGGATCTGGAGGGTTCCCCAGACCGCTTTCGGCCCGGAAAAAATCCGGCGCAAGGCTTCGGAGTCGCTCGGCTCGGCGCGGCGGATCGCGAGGGTGGTCATGAGTCAGGGCTCCGCGGCGGCAGGACGCGAAGCGTTTTCGAGAATGTACGGGCGGCCCCGGATGGCGTCAAGGGGAGGCCGGCAATCTTTTTGCGCTTTCGAGCGTATCTCTCGGAGACCGTCCTGCCGGAGCCTTGCGCCGGCTTCCCCGTTTCCTGACAAGGAGAACCACGTGTCCATTCGTTCGCGCCGCTCATTTCCGGGCCGCCTCGCGGCTCTCGTGCCTCTCGCCCTCTGCCTCGCGGCGCCCGCGTTCGCTGCCGGCACCGCTGCCGCTCCTCCGAGCAAGCCCGCGTGGGTCGTCAAAAGCGACCAGAACGCGCAGGTCCTGATCGACGTCCTCGCCAAGTTCGGTCCGGAAGGAGCGAGCCAGTTCGGCGTCAACGGCTACGACGAGCAGATCTCGGACTTCTCGCCCGGCTTCGTCGACCGGCAGATCGCCGGCACGAAGGGGGCCATCGCCGAGCTCGAGCGCCGGCTGAAGGCCGAGACGGACCCGGCGGTCAAGCAGGACCTCGAGATCCTGATCGGCTCCGCCAAGGACAACATCGAGGGCGCCGAGGTCACGCTGCGCCTGACCGTGCCCTACTTCGACGTCCACCAGCTGGTGTTCCAGGGCATCCGCACCCTCCTCGACGACCAGGTCGAGCCGGCGCGCCGGAAGGCCGCTCTCGTGCGCTTGAAGCGCTATGCCGGCCAGATGGGCGGCAAGCCCGTGACAGAGCTGGCGATGGCCTACACCCGCGAGGGCCTGGCGAAGCCCGGTCTCCAGCCGCCCTCGCGCGACGAGATCGACAAGGCGCTCGAGAACGCGGCGGCCTTCACCGACGGCATCGGCAAGCTGTTCGACAAGTACCAGCTCACCGGCTATGAGCCGGCCTATGCCGCGCTCAAGGGCCAGCTCGCGGCCTACGAGGAGTTCGCGAGGAAGGAGATCCTGCCCAAGGCACGCACCGATTTCCGCCTGCCGCCCGAGCTCTACGCCCTCTCGCTCAAGCAGGTCGGCGTCGACATGCCGGTCGACGAGCTGGTCTCGCGCGCGGAGGTCGCTTTCCGCGAGATCCAGAACGAGATGCAGACGCTCGCGCCGCTGGTCGCCAAGGAGAAGGGGTTCGCCGCGACCGACTACCGCGCCGTGCTCGCCGAGCTGAAGAAGAACCAGATCGTGGGTGACGCGATCCTGCCCCACTACGAAAGCCGGATCAAAGACATGGAGAAGATCATCCGCGAGCAGCGCATCGTGACCCTGCCCGACCGGGCGATGCGCTTCCGGCTCGCGAGCGAGGCCGAGAGCGCGGCGATCCCCGCGCCCAACATGCATCCGCCGCGGATGATCGGCAACACCGGCGAGAGCGGCGAGTTCGTCCTGCCGACGCGCATCCCGAAGGACGGCAAGCTGATCGGCTTCGACGACTTCAGCTACGACGCCGCCTCGTGGACGCTCACCGCGCACGAGGGCCGGCCGGGGCACGAGCTGCAGTTCGCGGCCCTGATCGAGAAGGGGGTTTCGCTCGCCCGCGCGCTCTTCGCCTTCAACAGCGTCAACGTCGAGGGCTGGGCGCTCTACGCCGAGGCCGAGGCGAAGCCCTACGAGCCGCTCGACGGCCAGCTCGTGGCGCTCCAGGCGCGCCTGATGCGCGCCGCCCGCGCGTTCCTCGATCCGGGTCTCCAGCGCGGCAAGATCACGCGCGAGGAGGCGTTCCGCGTCCTGCGCGAGGACGTCGGGCTCTCGGAAGCCATGGCGACCCAGGAGGTCGAGCGCTACACCTTCCGCAGTCCGGCGCAGGCGACCGCCTACTTCTGCGGCTACCAGCGGCTGATGGAGCTGCGCACCGAGGTCGAGCGCGATCTCGGCACCCGCTTCGACAAGGAGCGCTACCACGACTTCGTCCTCGCCCAGGGCCTGCTCCCGCCCGCCCTCTTGCGCAAGGCCGTGATGGAGGACTTCGTGCCGCAGGCGAAAGCGCAGGGCGGCACGGCGACCGCGGCGCACTGAGAGCGGGTCGAGCCAGAGGGGCCTTCCCCGGTCTCGGGGGAGGCCTCGATTCCTTCGAATGTGGGGTCAGTGCAGCGGCCAGAGGATCGGCACGAGCACCAGGAGCAGGACGAAGATCAGCGCCGTGAGCGGCAGGCCGGCCGAGACGAAGTCGCGGAAGCGGTACTTGCCCGGGCCGTAGACGAGCAGGCACGAGGGCTCGAACGGGGTGACGAACGAGAGCGAGGCCGCGAGCGTCACGAGGACCGCGAAGGTGCGCGGATTGGCGCCGATCTGGTGCGCCGTCTGAAGCGCGATCGGCAGCACCACGAGGGCGGCCGCAGCGTTCGACATCGGTTGGGTGAGGAGAATCGTCAGGAGCGTGAACGCCGCGAGCAGGAACGTCACGCCGAACGGCTCCGAGACGTGGACGATCAGGCCGGCCAAGTAGACCGCGGCGCCGGTCTTCGACATCGCGGTGCCGAACGCCGTCATGCCGGCGATCAGGATGATCAGGCGCCAGTCGATGAAGCCGTAGGCCTCTTCCGGCGTCACGATGCGCAAGAGGAGGACGCCGATCGCGGCGAGCAGGAAGGCGATCGGCAGCGGCAGGAGATCGAAGCCGGCGGCGGCGAGCGCTGCGACGAAGAGACCGACGACCAGGAAGCCCTGGCGGCGTCGCGCCGGCCGGTGCTCGGTCTCCTGCAGGATCCACAGGTCCGGGTCGTTCGCGATCGCCGCGAAGCGCTCGGAGCGGCCCTGCAAGAGGAGGACGTCGCCGATCTTGAGCGGCAGCCGGCCGAGCTTCTCGGCGAGAGCGTGCCCCTGGCGATAGAGGGCGATCACCGTCACGCCGAAGCGACGGCGGAAGTCGTGCTCCTTGATCGAGCGGCCGACGACGCTCGACTGCGGCATCAGGATCGCCTCGACCACCTTCATCGATTCGCTCGTCAGGTCCGCGTCGCCGAGCTTCAAGTCCGGTTTGATCTCGAGGCTCGGGAGATCCTTCACCTTGAGCAGCCCCTCGCGGCTCGCCTTGACGATCAGGAGGTCGCCGGCTTCGAGGCGGGTGTCGGGATCGGGCGAAAAACGCCTTTCGCCGCGCAGGATCGTGAGCACCGTCGTCTCGATCTCCGCGAACGGCGCTTCGCGCAAAGCCCGCCCCACGAGCGTCGAGCCGGCCGGCACGACCAGCTCGGAGAGGTACTGGCGCACGGCGTACTCGTCGGTCAGGCTCGCCTCCGCGTGCGCGGGCAGGAAGCGCCGGCCGAGGAAGGCCATGTAGAGCGTGCCGAGAACGCACGCGGAGAAGCCCACCGGCAGGAACTCGAAGAGTCCGAACGGTTCGAGGTGGGCGCTGCGCAGGTAGGCGCTCGCCGCGACGTTGGTCGAGGTGCCGACGAGCGTGCAGGTGCCGCCGAGCATCGAGGCGAAGGCGAGGGGGATCAGGACCTTGCTCGGAGCGACGCCGCTCTTCCGGCAGACGCCGAGCGCGGCCGGCAGCACCACGGCGGTCGTCGTCGTGTTGTTCATGAACGCGGAGATGAAGGCGGTGACGAGCATGACGCAGAGCACGATCCGCATCTCGCTGCCGCCGGCGAGGCGGTGGATCGCCTGGCCCGCCTGGTCGATCACGCCGGTGCGCATGAGGGCGTCCGAGAGGACGAAGATCGCGGCCAGGATGACGACGATCTCGTTCGAGAAGCCGGCGAACGCCTCCTTGACGTCGAGGATGCCCGAGAGGACCAGGATCGACAGCAGGATCAGCGTCGCGACGTCGACCGACAGCCATTCGAAGGCGAAGACGACGATCGCCGCGATGAGGAGAGCCAGGACGAGGAGGATCGAGAAGGTCATGGCGGGGCGGAAGAGTAGCAGGGGAGAGCCGGCGGCCGGCAAAATCAGGAGGGAGCTTGGCAGATGAGGGGGTTTTGTGACACCGTAGTGCGCGCGTGGCCCGCGGATCCTCCCGATCCGACCCGAGGCCCGAATGTCGTCGCGAAAGAGCTCCGGGGTCGTCTGCCTGGAGCGGCGGTCTCCCCGGTGCGGTGATCCCGGAGAGGTCGCGGTCGTATCGAGAACAACGTGCCGGAATTTACAGTGCGCGCTCCGTTTGAGGTTCGCGGCGTGCGCGGCAACGAAAAGGCGGAAGCTCCGTATGCCGTTTTCCTCGTTTGAATTGCACCCCGATCTCCTCTCAGGGGTTCGGGACCTCGGTTTCAATCAGCCCACCACCCTCCAGCGGGACTCGCTCCCGCCCGCACTCGAAGGACGCGACGTCCTCGCCCTGGCGGTCACCGGCAGCGGCAAGACGGCGGCCTATCTGCTGCCGGTGCTCGAGCGGCTGCTCCGGCGCGAGGAGCCGTCCGCCGAACGCGCATTGATTCTCGCACCTTCGCGCGAGCTCGCGATCCAGATCCGCGAAAGGGCCCGCGCGTTCGCCCAGCGCACCGACTTGAGGATCTTCGCGATCTGCGACGGCGGCGACGCCGACGAGGCGCTCGCCGCGGGGCTCGACCTCCTGGTCGCGACCCCCGCGGCGCTCGGAGCGGCGGTCGAGCGGATGCCCGAACTCCTCCAAGGAGTCGAGATCCTGGTTCTCGACGAGCTCGAGCGGATGCTCGGACCCGAGCTGGTCGCCGCTCTCGACCGGCTGCCGTCCGCGCCGCGCCAGCGCATGATCTTCGCGAGCGCCGCGGCCGAGCCGGTCGCCGAGTTCGCGCGCCAGTTGCTGCGCGACCCCGCCGAGCTCGGCCAGGCGCGGCCGCCGTCGCTGCCCGCGGAGCTCGACCAAGCGGTCTACGAGATGCGCGAGGAGCTCAAGCCGCAGCTCCTCCTCGAGCTGTTCCGCCGCGACGAGGTCGCCAACGGCATCGTCTTCGCGCGCACCAAGCACCGCGCCAACCGGCTCACCGAATACCTCGCCAAGCACGGCATCGTCTGCGACCGCGTCCACGGCAACCGGTCGCCCGGACAGCGGGCGGCGGCGGTCGCGAGCTTCAACGAAGGCAAGCTGCGCGCTCTCGTCGCGACCGACGTCGCGGCCCGCGGCTTGGGCGTCGAGCTCGCAGCGGCGGTGATCAACTTCGACGTGCCCACCTCGGTCGACGACTACCTGCAGCGCGCCACCCTCGCTCCCGACATCAAGGCGGTGATCACGCTGGTCTGCGAGCGCGAGGCGGCCGAGCTGCGCACCATCGAGAGGGCGCTCGTCGCGCCGATCCCGCGCCGGACGATTCCGGACTTCGACTACTCCCAGGAGCCCGACGAGCGGCTCGAAGCGCCCTCCGGCGAGACGGGAGTCCCGCAGGCGCGCGAGCGGCGGGCGGACGACCGGCCGCGCGGCAAGGGCCGCCAGGAGAGGAAGGCGCAGGCCCCGAAGCAACCTTCCGAGCCGGCCCGCGATCGCCAGCCGAAGGAGCGCCGCCCCCAGCCGCAGCAGCAGAGTGCGCGCCCCGAATACGGCAACGGGGGTCCGCCCCCCAGCCGCCGGCCGAAGAGCGGCCGTAGCCACCAGCCCCAGATCCAAGGCGACGCCAACTCCCTGATCAACCCGCCGCTCCTCCCCGAGCGCCCGCCCTCGGGAATTCGTGGCCGGCGGTCCGGGTATCGGGGGTAGTTGGGCGAAGGAGCACGATCGCATGGCGTCGCCCAAGCGCTACTGGCTGATGAAGTGCGAGCCCGAGGCGTACTCGATCGACGACCTGGCGCGGGACGGCGAGACGTATTGGGAGGGCGTGCGCAACTTCCAGGCGCGCAACCTGCTGCGCGACGACATGAAGGCCGGCGACGGCGTCCTCTTCTACGCCTCGAACTCGGATCCCTCCGGCGTCGCGGGAGTCGCGGAGATCTGCCGCGAGGGCTATCCGGACTCGACGGCCTTCGACAAGAAGAACGAGTACTACGATCCAAAGAGCGATCCCGAGAACCCCACCTGGATCCGCGTGGACGTCAAGTTCGTCGAGAAATTCCCCGCGATCGTGCCGCTCGAGACCTTGAAGGAAACGCCCGGCCTCGAAGAGATGATGGTGATCCGGAAGGGCATGCGCCTCTCCGTCCAGCCGGTCTCGAAGGGTGAGTTCGAGATCGTCAGGAAGCTGGGACGGAAATCCGGTGCCAAGCGGGAGGGCGGCGCGGCGAAGAAGGCGAAGCGGTCGTGACCGATTGGATCGAGATCCCCTGCCCCTACTGCGGGGAGCACGTCGAGGTCGCTGTCGAATCCGACCAGTGGGGCAAGCTGGTGCAGGACTGCGAGGTCTGCTGCAACCCCTGGGAGCTGACGATCCACCGCGACCGCTACGGCGATCTCGACGTGAAGGTCGAGAAGGCCGAGTAGGTTCCGACCCGGAACCGCCCACCTCCGACCCCCGCCCGCGGCACCTTGCATCTTCGGATCTGACTTCCGCGCGCGGCGGAGGTCTAAGATAGGCGGATGCAGATCCGCAGGCTCGCGCTTTTCTTCTCCGCCTTCGGCGTCGGATCGACCCTTGCACTGGCCGCCGCGGTGGCTCCGGCACCTCCGGCTCCTCCGCCCGTGACCCCTCCCGCGGCGGCGGCCGGCGCGGGTGCCTCGGAGACCGCCGACCTTCCCAACCCGGTTCCCGCGGACGCGTGGCGCAACGGTTGGGCGCGCGGCGCGGTGTTCTACGAGGTCGACGTTCGTCGCTTCGCCGATTCGAACGGCGACGGCAGCGGCGATCTCCGGGGGCTCACGGGCAAGCTCGACTCCCTGAGCGACGGCGATCCGGCCTCGCTCACCGACCTCCAGATCGACGCTCTCTGCCTGGCTTCGGTCTTGAAAGTCGGCGTCGCGGGCACCGCGGCGATCGATCCCGCGGTCGGTACGGACGCGGATCTGGCGCATCTCGTCGCCGCGGCGCACAAGCGGGGCTTGAAGGTGATCCTGGGGCTTCCGGCCGATCCAGGGCAGCCTGCGGAGACCGGGCGGTTCGCGAGCGCCTGGCTGGCGAAGGGAGTGGACGGTTTCCGGCTCGAAAGCGCTCGCCCGCCCGGCTCGAAGACCGGCGGCGATGCCTGGAAGGACACGCCCGCGCTGCACGGGTTTCTGAAGGACCTCGCCGCGACGATCCGGCATGCGAAACCCGAGGCGCTCCTGATCGGCGAGATCGGGTCCGACACCGGGTCCATCGCCCGCTCGTTCGGCTCCCCGGCCGCCGTCCCCGGCGGGGACGAGCTGCCGATGAGCCTCGACGCTCCGCTCGGCGCGGCGATCCTTGCGGCCGTCGCGAGCGGCGATGCGTCGGGGGTCCTCTCGAAGCTCGCGGAGATCGGGAAGGCGTACCCGATCGGCGCTCTCGACGGTCCCTACCTGTCCGGTCTCGACGCCTCGCGGGCCGCGTCCGCTCTCGGCGGCGATCCCGCGAAGAGGATGAGCGCGGCGGCGCTTCTCCTGACGCTGCCGGGTTCGCCGTTTCTCCTCTCCGGCGAGGAGGTCGGCCCGGCCGGCGGCGCGCAGGATTCGATCCTCGGCGCGTACCGCCAGCTGATCCGCGCCCGTCACCACTCGAATTCGTTGCGCTACGGCGCGCTCGAAGCTCTGCGCCCTCCCCACCAGTCGGCCTCGATCCTGAGCTTCGTCCGCCGGTACGCGGGATCGCGGGTCCTGGTCGTCCACAACCTGAGCGCGGCGGCGCTCGAGGCCGGACCGTTCTTCATCAAGGGCAAGCTCGTCCCCCTCTACTCTTCGCCGGGCGTTTCTCCGCCGAGCGGCGGCAATCGGGGCCTTCGGGTCCTCCTGCCCGCCTACGCGAGCGGCGTCTGGCGGCTCTGACCCATGCGAGGATCGCGGCCGATGCAGCCAGAAGATTTCGACGTGCAGACCGCCGGTCAGCCGGGCCGGGCGATGGCGTTCGCCGCCTTGCTCGCCCTTCTCGGGGGCTTCGCGCCCCTCTCCCTGCCGGCGGCTCTGCCCTCCTCGCCCCCCGCCGCGGACGCCGCGGAGGAGTCGACGTTCTTCGAATCGGTCGACGTGCGGGTGATCAACGTCGAGGTCGTCGTGACCGACGGCAAGGGCCGGCCGGTGACCGGGCTCACGCGGGAGGACTTCGAGCTCCTCGAGGACGGCAAGCCGGTGCCGATCACGCACTTCTACGCTCCGCCGTCGGCCGCCGAAGCGCCCGCCGCTCCCGTTCCCGCTCCCGAGAGCCCCGCCCCGCCGGCCACCCCTGCGGCGCCGGCCGCGCCGACTGAAACCCAGCCGATCCCCGAGGGCCAGCGGCTCCAGATCGCCGTCTTCGTCGACGCGACGAGCCTGCCGCCCTTCGCGCGCCAGCAGCTCGCCAAGTCGCTCCGGGAGTTCTTCCGGTCGCGGGTCGATCCCGACGCCCGCATCCTGCTCGCCGGTTACGACGACTCGTTGCGCCTGCACTCGATCCGGCAAGGCGACACGGCGGCTCTCGACGCCGCGATCCAAGAGGAGATGTCGCGCCCGGTCCGCCACACGGAGACCGAGCTCGAGCGCCGGCGCGTGCTGCGCGAGATCGAGCAGGCGAGCCTGCCGCCTCTCGACGAGCGGCCCGACAGCTCCGACCTCGAAGCGGGCGCCGTGCAGGACGCCGTGCGCCTCTACGCCCAGAACCAGGACGATCGGAACCGCCGGACGCTGCGCGCGTTGAAAAGCGTGATCGACGCGATCTCCGGGCTGCCCGGGCGGCGCGCCCTGCTCTGGGTGGGGGGCGGGATGTCGATGCGGCCGGCCGAGATGCTGATCGAGGCGTTCCGGCTCAAGTACGCCTCGACCCGCTACCAGGATTTCCTGACCCAGGTCGAGGCCTACGAGCACGACGCGACCGGTGCGGTGCGGGACGCCGCGGCCTACGCCAATGCCCATCGCGTCACCATCTACGGCATCGGGCTCTCCGACGGCAGCCTCGGCATCTCGGCCGAGAATCCTGCGGCCGATCCGGCCCTGCGCGACCTGGGGCGGGGCGAAGAGTTCGCCCGCAACGAGGCGGTCGAGCTGGTCGCCGGGGACACGGGCGGCCTGGCCGGCGCCGACACCGCGGATCCCGGAGCCTTTTTGAACCGGATGCGCGCCGACCTGTCGACCGCCTATTCGCTCGGTTATTCGCCCGACCGGCGCGCCGCGACCAAGCTCCACTCGCTGCAGGTGCGGACCCGGGATCGCCACCTGAAAGTGCGGCATCGCGTCGCGAGCCGCGACCAGACGACCGACGAGAGGATGCGGGAGAGCACCTCGACCGCTTTGCTCCTCGACGCCGCGGACAACCCGCTCGACGCGGCGCTCGAGTTCGAGGCCGAGCGCCCGCACGAGAAGGGCACCGTCCTCGTCTCGATGCTGGTCAAGGTGCCCATGGCCCGCCTGGTCCTCCTGCCGCAGGAGAACGTCCACGAGGGGGCGCTGCGCATCTACGTCGGCGCCCGCGACGCGGACGGAAGGCTCTCGGACATCACGATCGTGACCGCTCCGGTCCGGGTGCCGAACGAGAACCTGCTGACCGCCCTCGGACAGATCGTCGGCTGCCGGGTCTCCCTCGTGCTCCGGCCCGGCGAGCACCGCATCGTCGCGGGCATCTGGGACGACGTCGGCAAGTCCGAGTCGGTCGTGCTCGCGAAGTACTCGGCCGGCGCGGCCGGCGACGCCAAGAAAGCGCGCACCGCGTCCGCTCCCGCCGCTCCCTCCGAACGATGAGCCGCGGTCACGGCTCGGGATCCGCGCCCGGCGTCGCCTCGCGCCCGGCGGCGCTCTGTGCGGCCGGCCTTCTCTTCGCGATCGCCTCGCTCGCCGCCGCGCAAGCCCCGGATCCGGGCGAAGCCCCGCCGCCGGTGACGGCGCCGGCGCCCGCCGTCCGGGTGTTGCGGACCGGCGGGCTGCGGATCGAGACCGCCGCTCTCCTCCTCTCCGGGCAGCAGGGCGGTCCGGTCCCCTTGGCGGTCCTCGCGGTTCCCTTGCCGGGCGTTCCGAGCCTTCCGGGCGCCGGCGCGCGGGGCGGCGACCGGGTGAGGGTGGCGGTCGCGATCGAGGCGGCGGGGGCGGCGTTGAGCGCGGCCCTCGCGGAGGTTGCGGGCGAGGCCCCGGCTCCGGTCGACGTCGCCCTCTACGCTCTCGACGCGCGCGGCGCTCTCGCGGGATCGCTCCTCGAGACGGTCGAGATCCCGCGGCCGGCGGACGAGCTGGCCCGCACCGGGCTCCGCTTCTGGGGCGGCCTCTCCCTTCGCCCCGGCGAGTACAGCCTGCGGGTCCTGGTCGGGCATGCGGCCTCGCGGACGCTGGGGCTCAAGTCGGTGCCGCTGTCCGTGCCGGCGGCGGGCGCGAGCACTCTCGAAACGCCCCTTCTCGCTTCTGCGGCTCCGGCCGCCGGCCCGCCGCCCTGGTTGACGGTCGAGTCGCTCGACGCCGGGAAGCTCGATCTCCCCGCCTGGTGGCGGCCGCCGCCGCCGGCCCGGCCGCTCGTGACGGCCGAGAGCGAGCCGACGTTCACGGTGCCCGCTCTCGGCCTGCCCGCGGGAACGGCCCCGCGGCTCGCGCTCCGGCCTTCGGGGGGAGGCGCGGAGATCGAGCTGCCGGCGCGGGAGACCGCGCGGCGCACCGAGGGGAGGATCGAGCGGATCGACCTCGCCGCCGCGCTCCACGGCATCGCGCCCGGCGCCTACGAGCTCCTGGCGTCGGCGCGCGGGCCGGACGGCGCGACCCTCGCCTCGCCGCCGCTTCCGGTCGACGTCGTGGTCGCGGGCGAGCCGGCGCGCGTCTGGGCGGAACGAGAGGGTGGGGGGAACGCCGCGGCGCCTGCCGCCTTGGCCTCCGGGGGAGCCGAGGAGCCCGGTCGCGGGCGCTGGCGGCGCTCGGAGGTGGCGGCCCTCCGCGCCTCGTACCGGCGCGCTCTCGGTCTCCTCGCCGCGGGCGATTTCACCGCCGCGCGCAAAGCCGTGTCCGCGTTCGAGGCGTCGCTCCTGTCGGGCGAGAATCCCGCGAACCTGGACG
>DATMZM010000047.1:0-21618 GCA_035607445.1 Thermoanaerobaculia bacterium
TCGAAACGCAGTTCCGCCTGCGGCAAGGGGGTAGGGAGGGCGGCTCGGAGCGGGAATCGGGGCTCATCGGCGTGCGCTGCAACGCGGCATCGAGGCGCCATTATTTCGCGAGTCCAGGGCGCGGCGCGAACCGCCGCGGGCGGCGGGAATCGCCAGCGCTCTCCCGGATCGCCATCGCTCCTCGGTTCAAGACGTCAGGCGAGCTGAAAAAAGGGGCGGCCACCTGGCCGCCCCTGGGTTTCTCAGCGCATCGGGCTCGTCGCCCGGTCCGAGATCACTCGATCTCGAACGACATCAGCTGGACCGGCATGGCGCCCGGCTCGGCGAGCGTCCAGTCGGAGAACATCGTGATGCCGGTGACCATCGCCGTGTTGGCCGCGGTGTTGATCGTGCCGCCGAGGTTCGTGTAGCCGGCCGGGCCGGGCGCGTCGCGGCGGTAGACGACGAAGTTCGCCTCGGTCGCCGTGCCCGGGATGTCGGCCGGGTCTAGGTAGGTGAAGGTGAGATCGGCGGTGACGCCGGTCGCCGTCAGGGTCCAGTAGCGGGAGAGCGCCATCGCCACCGGCTGGATGTTCGGGGCACTCGACTGCACGGGCTTGACCGAGAAGTCGACCGGGAAGCCGGCCGCCGCCGTCACGTTCACGGCGACCGGGGAGAACCCGTTCGCCGTGCCCACTTCGAAGTTCTTCGAAGCGGCGGCCCCGAAGGCCTTCTTGAACGTCCCGTCGACGTAGCCGTTGGTGCGGACCACCGTGCCCGTCGTGGTGTTCGAGAAGTAGAGCGTGTTGGCGCCCGTGATCACGCGGCCGTTGGTGAGCGTGATCGCTCCCGCGGTCGTTCCGGTCACGGTCAAGTCGCCGCCCGCGAGGGTCAGGTTGTTCGGGTTGTCGACCGAGACCGAGGTCAAGGTCCGGGTCGGGTTGATCTCGACGCCCGTCGTCCGCGGCGCGGTTTCGAAGGCGTAGAGGATGATCTCGCCGCCCGTCCCCTGCATGTGGATCGGGGAGACGTCGAACGAGCCGCCGGGACTGGTCAGGCCGGTCGAGCCGATCTGGACGACCGTGGTCGACGCGCCGCCGTTGCCGAGGGTGATCTGGCCGCTGTTGGTGAAGCCGCCCTGGAACAGGTTGACGCGGTTGCAGACGATCGGCGCGTTGAGGGTGGTGAGCGCGAGGCTGTTGGCGCTGATCCCGACGCCCGCGAACGGCGTCACCCCGGTGCCGAACGTACCGGCTCCGCCATAGGTCATCGCCGAGGTGCCCGCGAAGTCGAAGCGGGCGCTCGCGCCGGTCGCGATGATCGCGCCGTTGTTGATGATCGTCGTGCCGCGGAAGAAGATCGCGGCGTTGTTGATGTTGAACGTCATGGTCGGGTTGACCGTGAAGTTCGGCACGAAGCCGCCGTTGTCGTTGTAGGTCGAGGCCGCCGGCGCGCCCGTGGCGCCGAGGGTGACCAGCCCGCCGGTCAGGCTGAAGGTGGTCGAGCGGATGTCGAAGTCGACCTTCGTGGCGCCGGTGCTCGGATTGATCACGTTGATCGCGCCGGCGCTCATGGTGAACGACGAGGTGGTGCTGAAGAGCTCGAAGGAGCCGAAGTTCGAGCGCGTGTTGCCGACCGTGGCGACGTTGACGGTGCCGCCCGACTGCGTGTAGCTGACGGCGTTCTGCGGGTCGATGCGGCCGGTGGTGTTGACCGTGCCGCCCTCGATGATGAACACCGCGCCCGCGCCGCCGCCCATGCCGTCCGCCGCGCCGACGCCGATGTTGAACGTCCCCTGAGAAACCCGGAGCAGGCCGTTGTTGACCGTCGTCGTGCCGCCCGCCTGGCCGAGCACCGTGTAGTTCGGGTTGTTGAGCCAGAAGCCGGCGCTCACCGGGATGATGTAGGTGGGGGAGGCGAAGACGCGATGGCTGCCGGTGAAGGTGCCGGAGAGCTTGAGCGTGCCGTTGGTCATCACCAGCCAGCCGCCGACGATGTCGGTGGTGACGCCCTGGTGGGTGAAGTTGGTGGTCGTGACCTCGAGCACCGAGGCCGGCGTCGTCCCCTTGTTCATCGTGATCTGGCGGATGTCGGTGGTCGCGCCACCGCCCGAGAAGGTCGCGTTCGCGGCTCCGGTGAAGGTGATGATGGCGCCCGCCGTGTTGGTGTTGGTCGAGAAATCGAGGGTGCCGTTGTTGGTCAGGTTGCCGCCCACGCTCAGGTTGTGGGTCGTCACCGTCCCGGCGAGATTGGACCGCAAGGTGCCGCCCGAGGCGACGGTGACGTTCGATCCGACGGTGAGCGTCTGCGGCCCCGCCATCGCGAACTCGAGGATGCCCGAGGCGCCCTGTCCGACCGTCACGGTGAAGGCCAGGGCCGCCGTGTCGATGGTCACCGTGGAGCCGTCGACGATGGTGACGTTGTCACCCCCGGACGGGATCATGCCGCCCGCCCAGGTGGCGGGCGAGCTCCAGAGGCCGCCGGCCGCGAGGGAGGAGATGTTCCCGGCCGCGTTGGTGGTGACGTTGTTGCTGGCCGGACCGCCGAGAGCGCCCTCGGAGACGGCGTAGACGCGATAGAAATAGTTGGTGCTCGGCGCGAGACCGCTGTCGGAGAACGTCACCGCGTTGGCGGCGGTCTGGGTGAGGAAGCTGTAGGTCGTGCCGCCGTCGGTCGAGCGGTAGATGGCGAAACCCAGCTCGCCGGCCGAGTTGTCGGTCCAGTTGAGGGTGGTCGCGATCGCCGTCGTGCCCGTGAAATTGAGGCCGCTCGGAGCGGTCAGGACGACCGGCGTGAAGGTCTCGGCCGTGGTGGCGGCGACGGCGGTCGCCTGGGCGTTGTTGGCCGTCACGTAGGAGACCGTGGCGCCCGTGGTGGTGACGCTGGCGAAGTTCGTCGCCGCGCCGGACTGGAGACCCACCGTGTAGCCGCCGTCGGCGACCGCCCCGGCCGGCAGGGCTCCATAGACGAATTCGATGACGCCGGTCGTCTCGGAAAGCCAAGCCTGGAACGTCCCGGTGCCAGCGCCGGCGCAGCCTGCGCCGCGCGTGATCTGCATGTTCTGCCACTCGATCACGAGCTTGCGGCTGGGTGCGCTGCCGAGGACCTTGAAATGGACCTTGCCGTTCGTGCCGGTGCACAGGTCGTCCCAATAGGGCGCGAGCTTCGGCGCGTTGGTCGTGGTCGCGAGCGAGTTGGTGAAGTTGGTCCCCGAGATGACCGTCGCGCCGAGGCGCATGAGCCCGTTGGCGTTGACCGAGAACTGGGTCGCGCGGGTGCCGTCGAACCAGAGATCGAAACCGATCGGGGCGAGCACCGAGTTGCCGTCGTCCGAGCTGGCCGGGATGAGCAGAGTCGTGCCCGAGGACATGTCTTCGAGAGCGACGCCCGTCGAGCCTGCGTACGGGTAGGTCGTGGCGGTGATCAGGGCGTTGGCTGTTTGGGCGGTGAGGAGCAAGGCCATCAACGCCGCCGCAATCGCGAGCTTCCTTCTCATAGGTGTCCTCTCTTGGGACGAAAACAAGGGTTGGGCGCGCCGGGAGGCCGGTGCACGGAGGTAGGTTGGGAGGAACGGTCAGTGCAAGAGGTTGGAGGGCCCGAAGAGAGTCCACCCGACGCCAGCACGACCTTCCAGAGCTTGCCGTGAACGGTTCACGAGATGTGCCCAGAGCATAACGCCTGCGGCCGGAGGAGTCCAGCCCGCTCTTCGCCTAAGATCCGCCCGTCGGCGGAGGCGCGATGCTGGAGCTCGAGCGGGACGAGCGACAAGGGTTGTGGCGGCGGGTGATCGAGGAGATCGAGCGCTATCGGGACGGCGTCGCGGCGGGGCGCGTCACGCCCGATCTCGACCTCGAATCTCTCCGTTCGCGGCTCGCGGCGTTCGACTTCGCGACGCCGCTCGCCGCTTCGACCGCCGTCGACGTCGCCGTCGAGGGCTTGACCCACCAACAGGTCCATGCGGCGCATCCCCGATACTTCGGCCTGTTCAATCCGACGCCGGCGACCATGGGGATCGCCGCCGACGCCTTGGTCGCCGCGTTCAACCCGCAGCTCGCCGCCTGGAGCCACAGCCCGTTCGCTGTCGAGGTCGAGCGCCACCTGGTCCGCTCCTTCGGCGCCCGGTTCGGCTGGGATCGGGCCGAGGTCGAAGGGACGTTCACCTCCGGCGGCATGGAGGCGAACCATACCGCCGTGCTCGCCGCTCTCTTCCGCGCGTTTCCCGAAGCCGGCCGGCGCGGGCTCCTCGCGCTCCGCAGCCAGCCGGTCCTCTACGTCTCGGCCGAGGCCCACGACTCGTTCGCCAAGGCGGCGCGCCTCTCGGGCTTGGGCACCGACGCCGTGCGCGAGGTGAGGGTCGACGGCGACCTGCGGATGAGCCCCGCCGACCTCGCCGAGCGGCTGGCCGCCGACCGGCGCCTCGGGCTCTCGCCGTTCCTGGTCGTCGCGACGGCCGGTACCACCACCTCGGGAGCTGTCGATCCGATCGCCGCGCTGGCCGAAGTGGCCGAGGCGGAAGGGATCTGGCTGCACGTCGACGCGGCCTGGGGCGGCGCCGCCGCGCTCGTCCCGGAGCTCGCGCCGGTGCTCGCAGGGCTCGAACGGGCGCGCTCGATCACCTTCGACGCCCACAAATGGCTCTCGGTGCCGATGGGCGCCGGGCTCTTCCTCTGCCGCCATCCCGGCATCCTCGAACGGACGTTCCGGGTCGCCGAGGGGTACATGCCGCGCGATGCGAGCGGCCTGCCGGTCGCCGACCCGTTCGCGCATTCGATGCAGTGGTCGCGCCGCTTCATCGGCCTCAAGGTGTTCCTCTCGCTCTTGGTCGCCGGCTGGGAGGGCTACGCGGCGGCGATCCGGCACCAGGCCGAGATGGGCGAGCTCCTGCGGAGCCATCTGGCCGCCGAGGGGTGGGAGATCGTCAACCGGACGCCGCTGCCGGTCGTCTGCTTCGTCGACGGCGGGCCGGGCGGCCGCGAGCCGGCGTTCGTCGAGGGGGTGGCGGCGCGCGTGGTGGCCTCCGGCGCCGCCTGGATCAACGCCGTCCGGCTCACGGGTGTCGGGCCGGCGCTCCGGGCCTGCGTCACGAGCTACCGGACCGGACCCGCGGACGTCGAGGCCCTCGTGCGCGCGGTGGGCGCCGAGCGGACCGGCCTCCGAGCCGCGCTTCGAGCCGCTCGGCCGGCCCGCCGCGAGGTGCGATAGTCTACGCCGAAGCCTGTCACGCCCCGGGGAAACGCGACACTCTTATAGAGGTGCCGGACGACCCCCGGCAGCCGCAACGGAATTCGGGAAGACTCGGAGGAGCGAACATGAGCTGGGAAGAGCGCGAAGACACCACGATCTACAAGGTCGTCGTCAACCACGAGGAGCAGTACTCCATCTGGCCGGCGCACCGCGAGCTTCCGCTCGGCTGGAACGACGTCGGCAAGCAGGGCCTGAAGCAGGAGTGCCTCGACTACATCAAGGAAGTCTGGACCGACATGCGGCCGCTCTCGCTGCGCAAGAAGATGGAAGAGATGGAAAGGGAGCGCCAGGCCAGCTCCAATTCCGGCTCCAATTGAGGCTGTTTCGTCTCTCCTCGCGCCCCGTCCGGAGCCCTCTTTGAGCGTCTCGGCACCCGTCTCCGACCGTTGGATCGCCTATCGGGAAGCCAACCCGCGGGCGCGGCAGCGCCTGTTCTGCTTCCCGTATGCCGGCGGGGGAGCCTCGGCCTATCGCGGCTGGGGAAGCTCGCTGCCGGCCGACGTCGAGGTCTGCCCGGTCCAGCTGCCGGGGCGGGAGAGCCGGCTGCGCGATCAGCCGTTCGACCATCTCGAGCCGCTGATCACGGCGCTCGCCGGCGCGCTCCGGCCCTGGCTCGACCTGCCGTTCGCCTTTTTCGGCCACAGCATGGGCGGCTTGATCTCCTTCGAGCTCGCCCGCGAGCTGCGGCGCCTGCGGGCGCCCGAGCCGTTCCACCTCTTCGTCTCGGCGCGCCGCGGGCCGCAGGTGCCGAACCGCGAGGAGCCGATCCACGGCCTGCCGGAGCCGGAGTTCCTGGAACGGCTGCGGGAGCTGAACGGCACGCCGGAGGAGGTGCTCCAGCACGCCGAGCTGATGCGCCTGCTGATTCCCATCCTGCGCGCCGACTTCGCGGTCAACGAGAACTACGAGTACGTCCCCGGCGAGCCGCTGTCGGTGGGCATCTCGGCGTTCGGCGGCCTGGGCGACGTCGAGGTGACGAAAGAGGATCTCGCCGCTTGGAAGGACCAGACGCGGGGGCGCTTCCGGCTGCGCATGCTGCCCGGGGACCATTTCTTCGTCCACAGCGGGCGGGAGATGATCGCCGACGCTCTCGCGCGCGACCTCGCCGAGCATGCCGGATCCCTCGCCGTCCGCTGACGGCGCGGGCTCGGCTGGCTCGGCTGCCCCGGCCGGCTCAGCGGATTCGGCCTTCGAGCGCCCGTTCCATCCCGCCGATTTTCCCTTGACCCGAGCCGGCGAGGAGCCTCGCCTGGCTCCGGGCGAGCTGCGGCTCTGGGTCGTGCCGCTCGATCCTCCGGCCGCGACCGTCGCGGCCTTGTCGCGGCTCCTCTCGGCCGACGAAGAGGCGCGGGCCGCCCGCTTCCGTTTCGATCAGCATCGCAGGCGCTACGCGGTCGGCCGCGGGGCTCTGCGGCGCTTGCTCGGCCGCGAGCTTCAGATCGCTCCCGAGGCGGTCCGCTTCCGCTACGGGCCGCGCGGCAAGCCGTTCCTCGCTCCGCCGCTCGACGCCTCGGGCCTCGAGTTCAACCTGTCGAATTCGGAAGAGCTGGCGCTCGTCGGCTTCCTCTACGGCCGAGAGCTCGGCGTCGACGTCGAGTACTTGAAATCGATGCCGGATGCGCTCCAGATTTCCGAGCGGTTCTTCTCGATCGGCGAGCGCGAGGTCCTGCGGGGTGTCGAAGAGGCGGCGCGGGAGATCGCCTTCTTCAACTGCTGGACGCGCAAGGAGGCCTACCTGAAAGCTGTCGGCGAGGGGCTCGCGGCGCCGCTCGACTCTTTCGACGTCACCCTGGCGCCGGGGGAGCCGCCCCGCATGCTCCGCCTGCGCGGCGATGCCGCGGCGGCCTCCGCCTGGCGCTACCTTCACCTCGAGCCGGCGGAACGCTATCTGGGAGCCGTCGCGATCGAGGGCGGGGATGCTCGGAGCGCGCGGATCGAGCGGATCAGCGCCTATCGCCTGGCGTCGTGACGACCGCCGTGACGGCCGGCTCGAGCCGACCGGCCGGCGCGCCCTCGAGCCAGCCCGCGAGGCGAACCCGCTGCTCGGGCGTCGCCGTGGGATCGATCTCCAGGCGCCCGCGCGTCCGCGGCTTCGCTCCGAAAACGATCGGCAGCCGCCGGAGCCGCTCCCGCCGGGAGACGAGGAGCGTCGCCGCCTCGCCCGGCCGGTGGCCGCGCAGGCGCTCGGCGAGCCCGTCGGAAGGCACCCGATCGTCGTCGATCGCCAGGATCTCGTCGCCCGCGGCGACCCCCCCGGAGGCGGCCGGACCGCCGCGGACGACATGGCTGACGAGCAGCCGCCCGCCCTGCGGCTCGGCGTCGAGGCCCAGCCAGGCGGCGGGCTCCGCGCCCTCCTTCGGCTCGTCGGCGAAGCGCAGGCCGAAGGCTTCGAGGGCGGGCGTGTAGTCGAGCTGGCCGGGCGCGAGAGCGCGCTCGATCCAGGCCGCGAGCGGACGCCCGGCCACCTCTTCGAGCGTCGCGATCATCTCCTCCTGGCGATAGCCGCGGGCGTCCGAAAAGCGGTCGTAGGCGAGGCGCATGGCGTCGTCGAGCGAGCGCTCGCCGCGAGTCGCGGTGCGGATCTGGGCGTCGAGCAGGAGGGCGACCACGGCGCCCTTGGTGTAGTAGCTGACGCCGCTGTTGGGAAAGTTCTCGTCCTTCCGGTAGTACTTGATCCAGGCGTCGAAGGAGGCGGCGTCGAGGCCCTGGACCAGACGGCCGGGGCCGGCCTCGACGCTCTCGATCGTCTTCGACAGGCGCTCGAGGAGCCCCGCCGGGCCGACGAACCCCGCCCGGTGGAGCATCAGGTCCTCGTAATAGGTGGTGAAGCCCTCGGCGATCCAGAGGCTCGGCGTATAGACCTCGGCCTCGTAGTCGAAGCGGTCGAATTCGATCGGGCGCAGGCGCTTGACGTTCCAGGCGTGGAACAGCTCGTGGACGACCAGCCCCAGCCAATCGAGGTAGCCGTCCGCGCGCCGCGTCTTCAGGCGGCTCGCCATCAGGACGCAGGAGTCGCGGTGCTCGAGACCGCCTCCCCCCTCGGTCAGGAGGTTGAAGATCACGTAGCGCTCGTACGGCAGCGCGCCCCAGAACGCCGCCGCGGTCGCGACGATTCTCGAGAGGTCCGAGAGCGCGCGCGGGGCGTTCCAGCGCTCGTCCTCCCCCTCGTTGACCAGGAGGTGCTCCCGGTCTTCGACGACGAAGCGATGGACGGGAGCGTTGCCGGCGTAGATCGGAGCGTCGACCAGCTCGTCGTAGCTCGCGGCGACGAAGAGGCCCTCCGCAGGAGAGACGAGCGGCGAGACGACGGTCCGCCACGGCGGCGGAAGCTCGAGGTGGAGCTCGGCGGCGAGGTGATGGCCGCCGACCGGGACGAGGAACGAGGCGGCCCCGGACAGGAGGGCGAAGTCGGCGTCGACGAAATTGGTCCGGACCGAGAGCTCGCGGGCGTACAGCCGGTAGCGGATCACCGCCCGCTCGGCGCTCCCGGTTTCGACCCGCCAGCGGTTCTTGCAGGTCTTGGCGATCCGCAGCGGCGAGCCGTCGTCCGCCCGCGCCGAGATCCCCTCGACGTGGCGGGCGTACTCGCGGATCAGGTAGGAGCCCGGTGTCCAAACCGCCATCGCGAGGTCGAGACCGCTGCCTTCGGCGCACGGAAAGCTCGACGCGACCTCGACGTAATGGCTCTCCGGAGCTCTGAACCGGACCTCGTGGCGGATCGGCACGACCATGTGCCGGCGACCTTACCCGAAGTGCTCGCCGCGCGCCAAGGCGGTCCGGCCGAGGGGGGCGAACTATACTCGGGCTCCATGACCGGCAGCCCGCTCGCGGCCTCTCTCGACCGGCTCCTCGCAGGCCTTCCCGAGCCGTCCCGCGCTCTCGCCCTCTCCCGCTCTCCCGCCGGCGGATTGCCGGAAGCGCGGGAGCTCTGGCGCGCCCGGCAGCGGCGCGCGGTGCCGGGGGAGGTCGCTTCGAGCCTGCCGTTCGCCGTCTCCGGCCTCTCCCACGGGCTCTCGCTCGCGGCCGACCTGTTCGTCCGCGCCCGGACCCCGGTCGTCGTGCCGCAGCCGTTCTGGGGCAACTACGCGCAGGCCTTCGGCGTCCGCCGCGGCGCCCGCATGGTCCCCGCGCCGAGCTTCGTGGAGGGGCGGTTCGATCCCGAATCGCTCGGCCGGGCCCTCGCCGCGCTTCCCGAGGGCGAGCCGGCGCTCGCGATCCTCAATTTTCCCTCGAATCCGGGCGGCTACTCGCCCTCCGTCGAGGAGCGGGAGGTCCTGATCGGATCCCTCCTCGCCGCCGCCGAGGAGCGCCCGCTGGTCGTCCTCTGCGACGACGCCTACGCCGGCCTGGTCTTCGAGCCGGAGATCCCCGCGGGGTCGCTCTACTGGGATCTCGCCGGCAGGCATCCGAACCTGACGGCGGTCAAGATCGACGGGGCGACCAAGGAATTCTCGTTCTTCGGCGGCCGGATCGGTTTCCTGACCTTCGCCTGCGAGCCCGGCTCGCCCGCGGCGAAGGCGCTCGAGGCGAGGCTCGCCCGCTGGGCGCTCTCCGGGGTCGGCCCGCCGAGCGCGGCGAGCCAGGCGGTGTTGCTCGAAGCGCTCCGGTCTCCCGGCGTCGAAGATCGGATCGCGGCGATCCGCGGCACGCTCGCCGGGCGCTACCGGGCGCTCTCGGGAGCGCTCGCCGCGGCCGATCCGGCAGTGCTCACGACGTTTCCCTTCAACTCGGGCTGCTTCGCGCTCGTCGAGGTGCCGGAGGGCCTGGGGCTCTCGTCCGATCAGGTGCGCCGCCGCCTGCTCGCGGAGGAGAGCGTCGGCCTGATCTCGATCGAGCCGCGGAGCCTGCGGATCGCCCACTGCTCGGTCGCGGCCGGCGACCTCCCCGAATTGGTTCGGCGGCTGGAACGGGGGATCGCCGGGGCGGCTGCCTAAGGCGAGGCCTCCCGCGCGCGCTCGCAATAGAAGCGCAGCACGTGCATGAAGTCCTGGGCGTTGGTGACCACGCCGTAGGCCTGGTGGGTGCCGCGGTCCTTGAGCTTGTTGACCACGAACTCGGTCTGGTCGACGCAGATCGTCATCAGGTCGGTCGGCACGCCGCCTGAATGGGTGTGGTAGGCCGGCAGCATGTTGCCGACGGCGATCGCGTGAAGCGCCGTGGCGACGAAGATCGCGCCGGTCGCCCGGACCGTGTGCTCGCGCATCGCGTCCTGCGCTTCGAGCGAGTGCGAGTAGACGCCCGGCAGCGGCCCATCGTCCCGGATCGAGCCGGCGAGCACGTAGGGGACGCCGCTCGTGACCAGGGCGTGGATGATGCCGCTCGGGATCAGCCCGCTCTCGATCGCGGTCTCGATCGATCCCGCCGCCCGCACGGCGTTGATCGCCCGCATGTGGAGGCCGTGGCCGCCCACCGCCGGATTGCCTTCGTTGTCCATGCCGAGCGTGGTGCCGAACATGGCCGCCTCGATGTCGTGGACCGCGACGGCGTTGCCGGCCAAGAAGGCGCTGACGTAGCCGTTCCGGATGAACCACTCGAAGTCCTTGCGGGCGCGCGAATGGACGAACGCCGGTCCCGCGACCCAGACCAGGTAGCCGCCGCGGCGGCGCTCCTCGTCGAGGCGGGCGGCGAGCTCCTCGTAGTTGACCGGGCGCTCGCGGCTCACCTCGGTCGACATGAAACGGAATTCGTTCGCGCCGTGGGCCCCCGCCAGGAAGCCCTCGGAGTGGACGAACAGCCCGCCGCTGCCGTCCTCGGCGAACCCCATCGCGATCGCCTCGCCTTTCGACAGCCGGCGCGGCTCGATCACCTCGACGTCGTCGCCCCGGCGGACGATGACGCAGTCCATGCGCGGGCGGGCCGGCAGCTTCCAGGCGCCGCCGATGTGGACGTAGGTGGGGAGGTTCGAGGTCGAGAAGAAGCCGTCGGGCAGGATGCCGTCGGCGGGCACCGGCTCGAAGCGGGCTTCCGGGGCGGTCGAAAACGGGGGCTTGGTGAAATCGGGAAACTTGTAGGTCGACATGAGCAGGCCGGAGTCTAGGTGCTCGGTCCCGGCCGCGGCAAGGGGCGCGAGACGCGCGCCAGCCGATCGCGCACCGACTCCTCGAGCGTGCGGTAGCTTTCGGGGCCGCTCCGCCACTCGTCGATCCGCCGGTCGAGCCGGTCCAGGCGCGCCGGGCCGATGCGGGTGAAGAACTCCTGCTCGAAGGCGTTTTCCTCGCGCGTCGCCTGGTCGATCCAGCGCCGCTCGCGGTCGACCAGGTACTCCTTTTCGCGCTCCGCCTCCGCGACCTCCCGCTCGGCGATCAAGTCGAGGCGGGCGTCGTACGGCCCGCGCGGAGCGAGCAGCTTGACGAGCACCGGCGCGCACTCGAAGAAGGCGAGCAGCAGGGTCAGGAACAGGCTCGCGCGCGCCACGGGAGGCTTCGCCGCTTCGAGGTTCGCGAGGGCGTCGAGGCGGGCGAGAAGGCCGGTCGCGACGGCGCTCTCGAACGTCTGGCGGCCCTGGTCGAGCCGCGTGCGGGCCGCGGCGAGGCGAGCCCGCCGGTCCGCGATCTGGGGCTCGATCTCGGCGCGCAGCCGGGAGAGCTCGGCCCGAGCGGCGTCGCGCGCCTGGCGCTTGACCTCGGCGACCTCCGCGACGCCCACGCGCCCGGTGCCTCCCGTGCCGTCCGTTTCGCGGACGAAATCGTCCTCCCGCGCAGCGGCGGAGCGGCCAGCCTCCTGGAGCTTCGCTTCGAGACGGCCGATCTCAGTCTCGACGCGGCGCACGTCGGGCGCTTCGATCGCCTCCGAGGCGCGGAGCTTCTGGGCCACCGCCCGGTCGCGGTCGAGCTGCATCTGCTCGGCGATCTCGCCCGAGAAGAGCCGCAGCTCGAGAGGCTTCGCGAGGCAGATGCCGATGCCCGCGGCGAGCAGGAAGCGCGGCAGCGCGGGGGTCAGCTCGACGAGGAAGGCCTTGATGCCCGGCCGGCCGCGTTTCTTCATCGTCGCGACCAGGAAGCGATCGAGATTGAAGAGCGCGAGCCCCCAGACGATGCCGAAGAGCGCTCCCCACAGAGGGGCCCAGGGGTCGCCGGAAAAGGCGAAGGAGAGCGCGTAGCCTCCCGAGAGAGCGGCGAGAACGCCGGTCGCGAGCACCGCGCCGCCGATCCCCGCGAGCTTGGAGCGCTCGGTCGGGGAGCTCTCGACCAGCTCCGGCACCGCGCCCGCGCACCACCAGAGAAAGCGGGCGAACGGGTGCGGGGGGCGAAGCTCGAAAGGGGTCTGGGCAGGGGAAGTCGGGCTCTCGATCGAGGGCATGTCGGTCCCTACGGGGTCGGTCATAAGGAAGTTCCAATCGGAGGAAAAAGCCCGGACGGAGGCGCTTGGCGAGCCGGTCCGCCGCCGAGACTACAGCAATCCGCGGACGTAGCCGCCGTCGACCGCGAGCGCTTGCCCGGTGACGTAGGAGGCGCCCGGCGAGCAGAGGAAAGCGATCGCGGCGGCGATCTCCGCAGGCTCGGCCATGCGGCCGGCGGGGGTGTTCGCGACCCAGCCGGCGACGATCTCCTCGACGCTCTTGCCGGTGCGCGCCGAGGCTGCACGGGAAAGCTCACCCTGGCGCTCGGTCAGGGTGTAGCCGGGGAGGACCGCGTTGACCGTCACCCCGTCGCCCGCGACCTCTTGCGACAGCGTCTTCAAATAGCCGAGGACGGCGGGACGGAGCGCGTTCGAGAGCGCCAAGCCGGGGATCGGCTGGCGCGCGGAGACCGAGTTGATCGCGACGATCCGTCCCCAGCGCCGCTCGCGCATGCCCGGCAGCACCCGCCGGCAGAGGCGGGGCACGAAGAGCAGGACGAGCGGAATCGCGGCCTCCCAGTCGGCCTCCTCGAGCTCGGCCGCCGGCTTGGCCGTCGGCCCGCCGCCGTTCGCGACCAGGACGTCGATCGGGCCGAAGCCCTTCTCGACCTCGTCGACCAGGGCGTCGAGCGACCCTTTTTCGCGCACGTCGGCCGCGACAGCGAGCACCTCGGCGCCGGACTCCGCGAGCGCCGCTCTCGCCCGATCGAGCTTCTCGCCGCCGCGCGACGAGATCGCGACCCGGGCCCCGGCCGCCGCGAGCGCCCGCGCGGCGGCAAAACCGAGCCCGCTCGAGGCGCCGGTGACGAGAGCGATGCGGCCGGAGAGATCGTTCGGCATGACGGAAAGCCTACTCCACCTTCCGTCCGTTCTCGTCGTAGGTGTAGACGCCGCGGCCGACTTTGCGGCCGTAGCGGCCGGCGCGGACGTGCTGGACCAGGAGGTTGCTCGGGCGGAAAGCCTCGCCGAGGCTCTGGTGGAGGAACTCGAGGATCGAGAGGCGGACGTCGAGGCCCACCAGATCGCCCAGCTCGAAGGGTCCCATCGGGTGGTTCAGGCCGAGCTTGAGCGCCTTGTCGATGTCCTCCGCGCTCGCGACGCCCTGCTCGAGCATCCGGAACGCCTCATTGCCGATCATGGCGTTGATCCGGGTGGTGACGAACCCGGGCGCCTCGCGGACGAGGACGACCTCCTTGCCCATTCGCTCTCCGACCTGGCGCATCGCATCGAGCGTCTCCTCGGAGGTCTGGAGGCCGCGCACCAGCTCGAGCAGCTTCATCACGTGGACCGGATTGAAAAAGTGCATGCCCGCGAAGCGCTCCGGCCGGCCGGACGCGGCGGCCATCTCGGTGATCGAGAGGGCGGAGGTGTTCGAGGCGAACAGGGCGTCCGCCGGCGCCGCGGCGGCGACCGCGCGGAAGGTCTCGAGCTTGAGCCGGATGTCCTCGGGGATCGCCTCGATCACCAGGTCTGCGCCGGCCACCGCGGCGGCGATCTCGGTGTGGAGCGAGAGGCCGGATTTCGCCCGCTCGGCCGCCGCGGCGTCGACCTTGCCGAGCGCGACGCCCTTGTCGAGGTTCTTCTCGATCGTCCCCCGGGCCTGGTCGAGGGCCTCGCGCGAGACGTCGAAGAGACGGCTGTGGTAGCCGGCGAGCGCGGCGACGTGGGCGATGCCTCGCCCCATCGTGCCGGCGCCCAGCACGGCGATCGTCCGGATGTCGGTCATGGCGCTCCTGCGTCGTTGCGGCTCAAGAAACCGGGATGTTGTGAACGCCGGTCGTCTTCGCGGCGAGAGTGCGCAGCTCGTCGGCGATCGCGAGCGTATTGCGCACCGCGGCCGCCGCCATCTCCTGGAGCTCCGGGGTCGTGGCATGGCGCTCGAGGAATCGCTGGCCGAGGTCGTGATGGTGAACCTCTTCCGGCTGGATCGTCGCCTCGTAGAGCAGCGCGGTCCGCTCGTCGCCGACCGAGCGGCAGAAGTGGACGAACTGGGTGTTGCGGATCTTGGCGATCGCCTCGCTCGCGAACGGTCCCGCGGCCACCCGTTCGATCGTCGTCCGCAGGCCGCGGAGGTATTGGTAGAGCGGGCTGTGCCCCTCGGCCAGGGGATCGAAACCCGAGGTGTCCTCGCCGAGCTCGGCGAGCCGGTCGCTGATCATGCCGTAGTGCTTCATCTCGTCGCCGCACTGCAAGGCGAGGAGCATCTTGCCTTCGACCTCCGGGGTGGTCGGCAGCCAGAAGCCGGCCAGCTCGCTGGCCTCGATCTCGCTCTTGAGCGCCAGCTTGAGGAGCGTCACCACGTCGACGTCCCCGTCGGCTTCGGCCTCGAGCGTCTCGATCTCGCCCAGGCGCGAGAAGAGCTCGTCCATCTCTTCGAGCAGGTTGGCGACGAACGTGTTGCTATCCACGGCAGCTCCTTCGCGCACAGGGCGTCCCGGGCAGGTCTTGGAAACGCCGCGGTCCGGCGGCGGGAGCCCAAGCCTACTGCATTCGCGCCCGGTGATCGCGGGTCGTTGAAAGAAGGTCTAACCGATTGGCCGCACGGCGGGGTCTTTCCTTTCAGGCTGGGAATTCACCTGAGCCGGGCCGTCCGGAGGGTCGAAACACCTCGGTGCCCGACCTCGCGCTGGCAGCTCCGGACGCCTCGCGCCTGGGAGAACTCCGATGATTCGCACGATGGCAAACGTTTTGGCTCTGGGTCTGGTCGTCCTCTTGGCTCAGGGGGTACGAGCGCAGACAGTTCCTCCGATCTCGGTGTCCGAGGTGTCGGTGAGCTGCAGCGACGTTTCGGGGCGGCACGCGACGCGGGTGATGTTCCGCGTCGACCAGACCGGAGAGTGGGGCTCGGTCGAGTTGGTCCAGGGAAGCGTGGCCGGCGAGCCCCGCGGCGAGCTCTTCGACCTCAACAAGCAAAGGCTGCTCACGTTGACCCTCAACAGCCCGCCGCGCTTCGACGCCGGCCGCCCGATCTTCGATGACATTCCCTCGCAATGCGCCCAGTTCACGGACCGCTATCAACAGCTCGTGAACGACGGGAGAATGGAAGAGCTCGAGGCCTTCCACATCGTCTTTCAGCAACCCGGAGTGATCGACCAGGTGCTCGACTGCGTGGCGAAGCCGATTCCTCCAACCGCTCAACCGATCACGTCGTGCGATGTGGCGGGCTTTTTTCTCTCGCTCGACGTTCTCGACGCGGCGTCTTTGACCGGCTCGACGGCCACCTTGGCGCGTCGCGATACCGAGGCAGCCGAGAAGATCATCGGCCTCATCAACGACCGCGTCGACTACTGCAACGCCAACTGCGGCGCTTGCGTCTGCAGTAAGCCTTGCACGGGTCCTTTTTAGTCGCTCTGCGACCGCCGCTGGTCCGGTAGCCCAGACTAGAAGTCGCCGATCTGGGCTACCGCGTGTAACCGAATCGCCCGATCCGCTCTCTCTGAGGACTGGTAGTGGGAAGGCCGCGATAGGATACGCACTCTGGCGCCTCAAAAGGAGCCGACATGGATCACGACATCGAGATTCTCGACCCCCCGACCGAAACCACCGATACGACCGCCGCGGACCTCCGGAAGATCGAGGCGGTCGCCTACCACGTCCGAGGGATCCTGGATGCCCTCGGCCTGGACCTGACCGATCCCAATCTGCTCGAGACCGACCGCCGGGTCGCGAAGATGTACCTCGAGATGTTCCACGGCCTGTCCGAAGGCGCGGAGCCCGAGATCACCACGTTCCCGAACCAGGAGGGCTACAGCCACATGGTGATGGAGAAGAACATCCCGTTCTACTCCATGTGCGCCCACCATCTGGTGCCCTTCTACGGCCATGCCCACATCGCCTACATCCCGAACGACCAGATCATCGGGCTGTCGAAGTTCTCCCGCATCCTCGAGTTCTACGCCAAGCGGCCGCAGCTCCAGGAGCGCCTGACCGAGCAGGTGGTGTCCTGCCTCGAGGAGCGGCTCAAGCCCCAGGGCGCGATGGTCGTCATCGAGGCGCGCCACCTCTGCGTCGAAATGCGCGGCGTGAAGAAGCCGGGGGCCGAGACGGTGACCTCGGCGCTGCGCGGGATCTTCCATCAAAAAACCGTCCGCGAAGAGTTCCTGGACCTCCTGCGCCGTCCCTGAGCCATGAAGACCCGGCGCAGGCTCGTGCTCGCAGCGGCGCTCCTCGGCGCCGGGCTGGTTTTCGCCTCGGGCGCGAGCGATGCGGCGAAGCCCCGGCGCTTCGAGGACCTGACCAACCCCTTCCTCGGCCCGGACTACACCTCCTGGCTGATCGGCGCACCCTCCCGGCTCGCGACCGACGCCGAGGTCGCCGAGTTCCTCGCTTTGAAGAGCGACGAGGCGGCCGCCGCCTGGGTCGACAGCTTCTGGGAGCGCCGCGACCTGACTCCCGGACGGGAAGGGAACCCTGCCCGCGAGGTCTTCGAAGCGCGCTCGGAGGAGGCCGATCGGCTCTACGGCGAAGGGGGCTTCCTCGGCCGGCGGACGGCGCGCGGCGCGACCTACGTCCTCTACGGAGAGCCGGCGAAGGTCGAATTCGACATCGCGCCGTCGAGCAACTCCCCGGCGATCGAGGTCTGGACCTACGAGGCGAAGACCGCCAAGTTCGGCCTCGACGGCCGGAAGCCCGCGTCGACCTTCCGCTTCATCAAGCTGGGCGATCTGACCGTTCCCTACGTGCCCGGCCGCGTCGATCGCCGGCTGCGCCCGCGGCCGAGCGACGATCCCTACCGGTAGGCTAGGATCCCGGCACTCAACGGAGTGGCGCAGGGGGAGGCGGTCTCGGGCGCTCCGGGACCTGTCCCTGCCGAGGAGCCCGCGATGTCCGAGGTCCGTGCCGTTCTTCGAGGGACCGGTGTGGCGATTCCGCCGCACCAAGTCACCAACGACATGCTCGCCCGGATCATCGACACGAGCGACGACTGGGTCCGGGAGCGCAGCGGCATCTCGAGCCGCTACTACGTCGACGCGGGGGTCGGCTCTTCGGATCTCGGCGCCGAGGCGGCGCGCGCGGCGATCGCGGACGCCGGGATCGAGCCGGGCGAAATCGACTACCTCGTCTGCGCGACGATGACGCCCGACCACTATTTCCCGGGCTCCGGCACGCTGATCCAGCAGAAGCTGGGCTTAAGCCCCGTGCCGTCCCTCGACATCCGCCAGCAGTGCGCCGGGTTTGCCTACGGCCTCCAGCTCGTCGACGCCCTGATCCGGGGCGGTATCGCGCGCACCGTGCTGCTCGTCGGCGCCGACGTCCACACCTCGATCATGCCGTTCTCCGCGCGGACCTTCGAGGTCCTCCACGGCCGAGATCCCGGCCCTCTCTCGGAGGAGGAATTCACCTGGAACTCGCAGTTCCGGCACCTCCTCGTCCTCTTCGGCGACGCCGCGGGCGCGATGGTCTTCCGTGCGACGCCGGATACCGACCGCGGCATCCTCGGCGCGGTGCTCTATGGCGACGGCAACCACCGGGACATCCTCTACGTGCCGGGCGGCGGCTCGGCGCGCCGGCCGTTCGTCGCCCCGGAGATGATCGCCGCGGCCGAGCTGGTGCCCGTGATGGACGGCAAGGCGGTGTTCAAGCTCGCGGTGACCCGCATGCCGGAGGTGACGCGGGAGATCCTCGCCCGCTATGGGTGCACGATCGAAGACCTCGACCTGCTCGTCATGCACCAGGCGAACCTGCGGATCAACGAAGCCGCCCAGAAGGCCCTCGGCCTGCCGGACGCGAAGGTCTTCAACAACATCCAGAGGTACGGCAACACCACCTCGGCGACCCTGCCGCTCGCCTTCCACGAAGCCCGGCAAGCGGGCAAGGCCCCCGAGGGGGCGCTCGTCGCGCTGACCGCCCTCGGGGCCGGCCTCCACTGGGGCTCGGTGCTGATGCGGGTCTGATACTCGACTCGTTTACAGCCGTTTCTGCGGCCGCGCCTTCTGCAGTTTCTCGACTTCCGCGCCGATCGCCGCGAGCAGCTTGTCGGTCCGGCGCTTCCAGTCGGCGGCGCTCATGCGGTCGAGCGGGGCGCTGATCTCGACCAGGCCGGATTGATTCGGCGGGCCGGAGACCTTGATCCGCAGGTCGCCCCAGAGGAGCGTCCAGCCCGGGCCGCTTTCGAAATTGGGATCGAGCTTCTCCCCCGCCGCGCGCATCGCCTGGACGACCGCCTGCACCAGCCGGCCGTCCTCCGAATAGCCGAGCGGATAGGTATGGCTCGTCGCGTACGCCCCCGGCGGCAGGCGGTACGACTCTGTCGCGAGCAGCTGCTGGAACGCCTTGTTCTCGTCGAGCGGCGTGAAAACCGGATCGCGACGGGCGCGCAGGCGCTGGCGCTCGTCGAGCTCGATCGCCCGGCGCAGGGTCTCGACGGCGAGCGCCGCGTAGCCCGCGAGCGCATAGTTGCTGGCCACCAGGTAGTGCGCTTCGGACGAGTCGGCTTGGGCGGCCAGATAGCGGCGGAAGCGGTCGCTCGCGCCTTTCAAATCGCTCTTGAGCAGGAGGACGGCGCCCAGGTTGACGTCGTTGTCGGGCGCCTTCGGATCGAGCTTCTCGCCCTCGCCGAACGCCTCGAGCGCGCGGTCGTAGCGCTTCTCCGCGAGGTCGAGCGCTCCCCGGTTGAGCCAGGCCTGACGCTGGCCCGGATCGATCGCGAGCGAGCGCTCGAGGTCCTTTTTGCCGCCGTCGAGATCCCCGGTCTGGAAGCGGGCGGTGCTGCGCAAGAGGAGCGCCTTCGCGTCCGTTGGGCTGGCCGCCAGCATCCGGTCGAGGATCGGCAGGGCCTCCGCGGCCCGGCCGGCGTCGACCAGCTCCTGCGCCCGGGCGAGGTTCGGCTTGGCCGCGGCGACCGCGGGGGCAGCCGCGAGCGGTGCCGCGCCGGGGAGGAAGGCGAAAGCGGCGAGGGCGCCGACCGTCATGGCACCCACCCGGGAGATCAGGCGCTTCTCGAACGTCAACGAACACCTCCTGGAGCCCGGGTTGCCGGTTCGCTCGCGGTGCCCTCGGCGAGAGCGGCCTCGACCTCCGGGAGATCGATCAGCAGCGAGCCGTCGCTGGCGGAGCGTTCCGGCTCGAATTCGAAATCGCGGATCACTCGCCGGAAGACCTCCTTCAAGGCGCGCGCCCCGAGCCGCCCCTGGCGCGCCGCCTCGACCGCGATCCGCCGCGCCGCGGCGGGAGAGAGCGCGAGATGGAGGCCGCGGCTCTCGAAGTAGGCGCGGCTTTGGAGGTAGGCCGAATCGGGCGCCTCCAGGAAGATCCGGACCAGCTCGTCCGCCCCCAGGTTCTCGAGCAGCACGACGGCGTCGAAGCGGGAGAGGAACTGCGGCGAGAGCCCGTACTCGAACAGGTCCTCGTTGCGCAGGAACTTGCGGAGATCGAACCGCAGCTCCTCGCGTAGGCGCCCGCCGTCGACCACGGTGACCGGCCGCAGCGTCCCCTTGTCGCGGCC
The DNA here is from genome assembly GCA_035607445.1 of Thermoanaerobaculia bacterium. Lineage (GTDB taxonomy): Bacteria > Acidobacteriota > Thermoanaerobaculia > Multivoradales > UBA5704 > DASYKS01. The sequence goes on from DATMZM010000047.1 coordinate 20,006, forward strand.
GATCGTCACGCGATCGAAGACCGCGTCGTAGAGTCCCTCGAAAGCGCCCGCGCAGACGAAGAGCAGGCCGGACGAGTCGACGAGAGCCGTCCCGCCGCCCGCCCACTCCGGAAGCTCGAGCGGCACCGCCTCGTTCTCGATCAGCGTCAGCAGGGCTTCCTGCGCCCGCAAGCCCGGCACGTGGACCTTGCCGCCGATGATCGAGCGGATCTTGTCGACCTCGTCGACGAAGACGAGACCGCGCTTGGCCCGCTCGACCAGCTGTGGAATCGCCGCGTTTGGCAATTGCTCGCGCGCGCGGGAGATCAGGCGGACCAGCACCGCCTCGCCCGGCCGGCCGCGCTCCGCCTCCTCGGCGAGCACGTTGGCGTGGATGCGCACGACCGTCGACCGCCCCGCGAGCTCGGGATCCTCGGCCAGGAACGACTCGACAGCGCGCATCAGCGTCGTCTTGCCGGTCCCCGAAGAGCCGATCATCAGGATGTTGCCCGTCGCGAGCCCGCCGAGATGCTTCGAAAGCGCCACCGACATCTCGCGGATCGCCGCCTCCTGCCCCAGCACGCGGCGGGAGATGGCGGCGGCGATCGCCCGAGGATCGGGCGGAGCGGGGGCGGAGGAGGGCATCGGGGAGGATTCTAGCTGCTCGAAGGGTGCGATTCCCGAGCCTGCGTCGCGGCGCCGATCTTCATCGCCGGCGTAGCGATTGCGGTAAACGCGACGCGCGGAGCGTAGCGCGAGGTGGGAGACCGAAATGCACTGCCGGGAATGTTTACCGGCGCACGGCGAGTTTCGCGAGAAGGCTCTCAGTCCTATCGGGTCGCGCTCAGTCCTGCCGCTGTGCTGGGAGTCCCAGAACGACAAAATCGGTCCCGGAGCGTCGAATTTAGTCCCATAGCGTTGCGATCAGTCCCATAGCGATCTTAGGAGTCCCGCTTGCGCAAGGCCAGTCCTGTTCTGCTCAGAATAGTCCCGCAGCAATGCCATCAGTCCCATGGTGACGCGGTCAGTCCCATTTGCTCGAGAATTGTCCCAGAAAGATATCAGGGACTCGAGTGCGCCCTCCCCTAACCTTCCACCTCGAACTTCACCCCCTGCGCGAGCGGTAGCGTGGTACCCCAGTTGATCGTGCAGGTCTGGCGGCGCATGTAGGCTTTCCAGGAGTCGGAGCCGGCTTCGCGGCCTCCTCCGGCTGCCGATCACGGCGTGGCTGGCGTCGATTTAATTGCTCCGCTCGGATCGGCCTCGTGCCGTTTGCCGGCCGGGGTGATCGTCGGCCTCGCGATCGGGAGTGACCGTACGGTCGCTGGACGCGGGTCGACGTCGGACAATGCCAAGGGGGCGATTCGAGTTTCAATCTTGAAACGGCTTTCTAGACCGATTTCTGAACGGGAAAGCCGCCGAGTGAGTAGTCGACGACAAGCTCGATGACGCTCCGGATGGCCGGAGAGCAATTCCTGAATTCAAGGAATTCAAGTGCTTCCTCGCGGTAGCGCTGGAGCGCTTCTCCGATCAGGGCATGGATGAAGGACTGGGTCGCGTATCCGACCTGTGAAAAATCCAGGGCCACCTGCTTTCGTCGCTCCAGCGCGGGTAGAATCTTTTCGATCCGAATT